>MGUL01000032.1:0-3757 GCA_001800005.1 Elusimicrobia bacterium RBG_16_66_12
CGGGGGTTCGAATCCTCCTCCCCCAGCCACGCACACTCGTTCGATCTTGCTCTCTCCCCGCGGATCCTCTTCTGACCGGGTATTCAGCGCCAGGCGGACAGTTCATAGGATCAGGATGTCCGCGGCGATGACAGTCTCGGGGCGGACCGTGGTGACTGCGACCGCGAGGAGCACCAGACCGGAGGCCACTGAAAACGGGGCCCATCCCGAGCGGGGCGCCGGGAACTCCTGGTCCTAACCTCATTGCCGAGCTGGGCTAGGGTCTGCGCGCAGTAGTCCGAGGCGCGACCCCCGTTCGGAGTACACGATCCACGTGGTCCGATCACCGCAGCCAACTAGCGCAGGTGGCAAACGGCCTCCTACTCACGCACTTCTCCTCGATCGTCCTGGCCCAGATGATCATCTAAGTCGTGCTCTCTGTGCGAATCGTATTCTGCTCCATGCGCACCTTCCCGCAGGGCCATCTCAGGATCGATGCAGACTGATGGGCAGTTGGGCGTACGGGTCATGCACCTGGAAGGGGGAGTGGCGCGGGGAGAGAAAGCCTTGTCCTACTCGGCTGCCCGATGGGCACACGGCAGCCAGGGAGGATCTCGCTGGACCAGGGGCACCACCGACCTGTTTCCCGACTGCTCCGCTGCATCCCCGTCTGGCTGAGCATCCTTGTGCTAGGGCTGCCCGCCGCCGGAGCGCAAGGCGTCAAAAACCCCGATACCTATTTGCACGCCGGACCCGCCGACTTTGACACCCTGGATCCCGCCTTCGCCGAAGTGGGCGGGGGCGCCAGCCCCCACGCCATCGCGAGCATCTATGAAACGCTCATCGACTTCGAGGGCATCTTCGTGGATCGCTTCGTCCCCCTGCTGGCGACTGCCGTTCCGAGCATGCGGAACGGGCTGATCTCCCCTGACGGTCGGACGTACACGTTTCCGATCCGTCAGGGCGTGAGATTCCACGACGGCACGCCGATGACACCGGAGGATGTCGCCTACTCTCTCCGCCGCTTCATGCTCATCGGGGCCGCCCCTTCGGCATATCTGTTGGAACCGCTCCTGGGCATTTACCACGTCCAGGACGACAAGGGGAACCTGGCGGTCAGCTTCGCTGATCTGCAGCGGGTCGTCCGCGTGCAGAACAACACCGTTGTGCTGACCCTGCAGGAACCGTTCGGCGCATTCGTTGCGTTGATGGCCGGGTTTTCCTGGGTCGCCTCTCGTCGATGGGCCGCCGCGCACGGGGACTGGGATGGCACCGCGGCGACCATGGGCACATACGCGAATGCGCACATAGAAGCAACAGCGTTCCATGCGCAAGCGAACGGTACCGGGCCCTTCAGGCTAGAACGGTGGGACCGGGCCGCGGGACGTGTTGTGCTCGCCCGCAATGATGCCTACTGGCGCACCCCGGCCAGGCTTGCCCGCGTGGTCTTGCAGAGTGTTCCCGACACCGGTACACGCGTGTTGATGCTCAGAACCGGCGATGCGGATTCCATCAGCCTCGGGTTTGCGGGCCTGCCGCTCGTAGAGGGCGCCCCTGGACTCCGCGTGATCACGGGGCTCCCGGGAAGCACCTCTGTGAGCGCAGTCATCTATTTCGTCGCAGATATCGACACTAGGGGGAATCCGTATGCTGGGAGCGGGCGACTGGACGGGGAGGGGATCCCCTCCGACTTCTTCGCCGACGTCCACGTGCGTCGAGCATTTGCGTATGCGTTCGACCACACGGCATTCATCGCCGCCGCCTTTCGCGGCAGGGCTGTCGTCATGAAAGGCATGTTCCCGGTCGGGATGCGCGGCTACAACCCCAGGCAGGAGTACTTCACGCTCGACCGGCAGCGCGCCATCGCGGAGTTCAAAGCAGCGCACGGCGGGGCCGTATGGGAGAGAGGCTTTTCGCTGACGGTCGCCCACCTGACCGGTTCTAGTCAGTCCGAGATCGGGACGAGCATGGTAAAGGACGGCATCGAGGCTCTGAATCCAAAGTTCAGGATCGCCATCCGCTCGCTCACTTGGTCAACCTACGTAGCAGAGCGCCGCCGGCACAAACTTCCTTTCTTCTTCGGGGGGTTCTTTGCAGATTACCCCGATCCGCACAATTTTGCGTACAATCTGCTGTACAGCGCAAGCATGCGCCTCCAGCGCTTTCAGACGCCCCCCGAGGTCGATCAGCTTATTCTTGCTGCTTTACGGGAACGCGATCCGCGCAGACGCGAAGCGCTCTACTTTGATATCAACCAGAAGTACTTTGAACTCGCTCCGTCCATCGCCCTCGCCACAAGCGACGGCCTTCGCGTGCAGCGGTCCTGGGTCCGTGGTTGGTACTTCAACCCCGCGAGCCAACCAAAGTATTACTCGCTCTGGAAGGAGTAACGCCCCGCCACGGCGAGGCGCATGCGAAGCTGTGCAGCAAGATTCGCGGGTAGGACCTAGCACATCACCTCAACGGCCGATAGGCCGGCCCAGGGTCCCCACTCTCCCTAGAAACACCCTCCCTGCCCGACCGACGCCGTTCATCGGCCGTGCTGAGGAACTCGCCGATCTCCGTCGCAACCTTCTGGACGGGGACTGCCGGCTTGTGACGATCGTCGGCCCCCCCGGGGTTGGAAAGACGCGGCTGGCTCTCGAGAGCGCATCCGAGCTTGCCGGGGAGTTCACCGATTCCGTGCTGTTCGTGGATCTGACGCCGGTCCGGGACCCGGCCCTAGTAATCTTCGCGCTTGCGGAGAGCCTCGGAATGGGCGGCGAGTGGGAGACGCGATCGGCGCTCGACCTGCCGGTGATGGAGGCAGTCAAGGACGCGCTCAGGGAGCGCTCCGTCCTTCTCCTCCTGGACAACTTCGAGCACATCGTCGAAGCCGCGCCTGCCCTGGGGGAGTTGCTCGGCGCCTGCCCCGGGCTCAAAGTCCTGGCCACCAGCCGCGTGCCACTGCACATCCAGTGGGAGCGGCAGTACCCGTTGAGCCCGCTGCCTCTCCCCGACCTCGAACGCCTCCCCGATCTTAAAACGCTGGCGCAGATACCCGCTGTGGCGATGTTTGAGACGCGTGCGCGCGCATTCGCGCCCACCTTTACCCTCACAAATGACAACGCGAGGACCGTAGCCGAGATATGCGTGCGGCTCGACGGCCTGCCTCTGGCCATCGAGCTCGTCGTCGCTCGCGTGAAAACACTCCCACTGCCCACGATCCTCGATCAGGTTGGACACCGCCTCGCGTTCCTCACACGGGGGCCGCGCGATCTCCCACCACGCCAGCAGACGCTGCGCTCGGCGATCGGCTGGAGCTACGACCTTCTCGTCCCCGGCGAGCAATCGCTCTTTCGGCGGCTGGCCATCTTCGCCGGGGGATGCGACGTGGCGGCCGTCACCGCGGTGTGTCCAGATCCCGGAGATCAATCACGAACTATAGACCTACTCGACTCCATCGTGGACAAGAATCTGCTGCTCTGGACGCCCCTACCCGATGGAACTGGACGGTACCGGATGCTCGAGAGTCTGCGCGAGTTCGGTTTGGAGCAGCTGAGCGCGGGCGGCGGCGCGGCTGCGACGCACGCCCGGCATGCGGCGTATTTCCTCTCGCTGGTCGAGGAGGCTGAACCGCAGTTGTTGGGCCCCGAAGAAGACCGCTGGCACGACCGGCTCGAACGGGAACACGACAACCTGCGTCAGGCCCTGGGGTGGGCGTTCGGCGGCGGAGATCCTGAGCTCGGCGCGCGGATGGCAGGGGCGCTGCGGAGATTCTGGAACGTGCGAAGCCACT
>MGUL01000032.1:3770-6704 GCA_001800005.1 Elusimicrobia bacterium RBG_16_66_12
GATATGGGTCCAACAAGCACTTGCGAAAGGCACGTCCGTCTCTCCCGCTGCCCGGGCGAAGGTCCTGTATACGGGCGGAGTGCTGGCCAGTCAACAGGACGACGATGAAGCTGCCATGACGATGGTCGAGGAGTGCCTGGCATTGAGGCAAGTCTTGGGGGACAGGCCAGGCGTTGCCGAGGCGATCTGGTACCTGGGGAACCTGACGCAAGACTCCGCCCGCCGCGCGAAGCTTTTCGAGCAGAGCCTGGCACTCTACAGGGAAATCGACGACAAGTGGGGGATCGTGGCGGTACTCTCAAGTCTGGGGCCGGCGATCCGCGCGCAAGGTGATCTGATCCGGGCCAAAGCACTGTTTCAGGAAACCCTCGTGCTCGCCCGCGAGGTGGGAGAGTACCGGGCGATCACGAGCGCGCTCCTGGGACTCGGCTGGGTGGCATTGGAGGAGGGCGATGTGCGTGCGGCCCGCGCCGCCTTCATGGAGACGCTGGAGGCGTCGAGGAAGCATGGCGACAAGATTCGGATCATCAGCTCCCTTCAGGGCCTTGCCGACCTGGCATGGCGTCAGGGTGATCTCGTCCGGGCCGCGACCTTCCTCGGCGATGTACTCGCGCTGGTGAGGGAGATGGGACATCGGGGATGGACTGCTCGGATCCAGCGCTTGCTCGGGCGACTGGCACTCCGCAGTGGCGACCGAAGGCGGGCGGCCACCCTCATCCAGGAGAGCCTCCAGCTGAATCGCGATCTCCGCGACCGGCTGGGTATCGCCCGCTCACTCGAAGCAGCGGCCGACGTGGCCGCGGACGCCGGCCGGCGCGAGCCTGCACGTCGTCTGCTCATGACCGCGGCCGACCTCCGAGCAGCTGTCGGAGCGGGACCGTACGCTGCGGAGGAGATGCAACTCGAGCGTCCGCTGTTCCCTCTCGATACCCTGCCCGACGATGGTTCAGGATCACCTCTGCCGACCGATGCGGAGCAATCCATCGAGGAGATCCTCGACGAAGCCACGGAGACACTTCGGATCATATCCGGAAGAGGAGAGCCCACGCTTCCGCCGCCGACGAAGCGTGCCGGCGGCCTCACCAAGCGCGAGAGCGAGATCGTGGCGCTCGTCGCCCGGGGGCTCTCCAACCGCCAGATCGCCAGGATGCTGTTCATCAGTGAGCGGACTGTCGACTCCCACCTAGAGCACATCCTGACTAAGCTGGGGATGACCTCGCGCGCCCAGATCGCCGCTTGGGCGGTACGGCAGGGGCTGGACGATTTGGGCGAGGACAAGCCGGGCGCCCCAGGCTGATCCGCCTTTAGACGGATTTTCCTTCTCACCGTCGCTTTTCGGCCTTTCACCCGATGTGCTCCCCCCCGTGGATCCCCTACGCTGCCTGACGTACAGGGTGAAAAGGGGGGAATGGGGATGAAAACGTTCATCGCAAACTTCCTGATGTTGATGCTCCTGGCCGCCATGTCGGCGGGCGCATTGGGGGGCGATCGCGCCGTGGAGATCCACGGGCAGTGGCTGGAGAGCGTCAGCCGCAGCGACATCGACGCGGCGATGTCGCTGCTCACCAATGATGCAGTCTATGATGACGGCGCCGGCTGCAGCTTCCCCTTCATGTGCGTCGGGCCTGAGGGCATCCGTCCCCAGGTAGAATCTATGGTCAGGAGCCGCACCCAGTTCAGCAGCATCACGATCCGTCCGTCCTCCGCCGGGGCGATCCAATGGACCACGGCTCGTTTTGAGACGCGGTCAGATGCCGTCCGGGCGCTTGGTGTCGAACGCATCGTCCAGTCAACCACGGCAGTCGTGCGCGGGAACCGCATCGTGACCCTGCGGATGCGTGGGGACGGGTCCGACGGCGCCACGGCGAAGTTCCTCGCCGCCCAGCCTCGTGCGCCGCTCCGGCCGCAGCCTCCGACCGCAGAGCCGCACGGCCGCTTCGTCGACATCGGGGGGCGCAAGATGTACATGGAGTGCGTCGGGACCGGGAGCCCGACCGTCGTCTTTGAGTCCGGATACGATCCCGTTGGCGGCGCGAGCGGGCCCGTCTGGGACGGGAACCAGCCGGGAGCCCGGCCCAACCGAAATATCTTGAATTCGGTCGGAACGATTACGCGTGCGTGCTCCTACGACCGGGCAGGCATTGGCCTGAGCGACCGCGGCCCGACTCCCCGCACTGGCATCCGGGTCGTCGAAGACCTCAGGACCCTGCTGCAACGGGCAGGAGAGCACCCGCCGTATGTCCTGGTCGGCTTCTCTCTCGGCGGGCCACTTGTCTACCTCTTCGCCGGCCGCCATCCGGATGAGGTCGGCGGGATTGTGTTGGTCGATCCCAGCGTGTCCCCATTCGGGTTCAGTGAGAGGCTCTGGGAGATGCTCCCGGCCACCCTGGCCCAAGAGAACCGCGAAAGCACGAATGGATTCTACGCACGGGCGGCTAATCCGAGGGCATTCGAGGGTGGCTGGGATCTGCGGGCGCTGGATGCGCAGGTGCGGGGAACGTTCAGAAGCGCCTCCCTGCCAGATGTCCCCATTGTGGTTCTGACAGCGGGCATGCCGGACGTCAATCCGTACGACTTCGGGCCGGGGTGGACGGAAGAGCTGATCGCTGCGCGGGAACGGCTGCGGCTGGCATTCCACAGCCAGCTCGCCAAGACGACTCCACGGGGAAGGCAGGTCTTCATTGATAGCAGTGAGCACCTGGTCTTCCACTTCGCGCCGCTGGTACTTGCCACGACCGTCAGGGAAGTGGTCGAGACCGTCCGCAGTAACCAGCGGCAAGGAGGACGGGAATAATCGCTGCCGGTCGGTGTAGACGCAAATGAATCGATGAGCGGCCGGGAGGTCGCTCATCTCTTCATCGGGCGCACGAGCGCGGGAAGCCGTGGCAGGCGGCGCACCTGATCAGTGGTATCCGTGACCAGGTTCGTGCGGTC
>MGUL01000033.1:0-386 GCA_001800005.1 Elusimicrobia bacterium RBG_16_66_12
GCACGGCGGCATCACGATCTACCACGGGGATTGCCGGGAGATTCTGCCGCATGTCTCGGCTGATGTACTCGTCACTGATCCGCCGTATGGGATCGGATTCGCTGCTCAACCGACGAACTGGCAGCGAGCCGCCGGGCGGGTGCCAGAATCGTGGGACGGCGTCGCGCCGGACCTTAGATTCCTACTCGATGATCGCCCAACCTGTGTGTGGGGCGGGAACTATTTCAACCTGCCAACGTCTCGTGGATGGCTGGCGTGGATCAAGCCGGACGCGCCGCCGTCGTTTGGATCGGTTGAGCTTGCGTGGACGAACCTTGACCGCAACGCGCGGCATATCGTCCATTCGATCAGCGCAACCAATGCCGAGCGCGTTCCTCACCCGACCC
>MGUL01000033.1:438-760 GCA_001800005.1 Elusimicrobia bacterium RBG_16_66_12
GCCGCCGGGAACCGTGGTCGACCTCTACTGCGGGAGCGGCACGACGCTGCGCGCAGCGAAGGACTTGGGCCGCCTCGCTATCGGCATTGAGATCGAGGAACGTTACTGCGAGATTGCGGCCCGGCGGTTAGAGCAAGAGGTTATGATCTTGGAACCTGCGCCGAGCCCGGCAGCGGAGCTATCGGGTGACCTGTTCGCGGACGGGGCGGGAGCGTGAGCGAGGCGCTCGTGCGCGCCGTCTTAGCGCCACGCTGCGAACTCTGCGGCTACCGCCACGGTGACGGCCGTGCCTGCCTGAGCCCGCGCGTCGTGCCACAGCCAC
>MGUL01000033.1:774-900 GCA_001800005.1 Elusimicrobia bacterium RBG_16_66_12
CGGCCCGATGCCTACGGCATGGAGGCCGACTCGACCCTCGGCAAGTGGTCGGTCAAGCAGGGCCAGTGGAAGACCGCGGTCGCATCGGCGGCGCGCCGGAGCACGCAAAAAGCGCTGCTGGCGAAA
>MGUL01000033.1:941-3684 GCA_001800005.1 Elusimicrobia bacterium RBG_16_66_12
TCGCCCAGCGCGCCGGCCTACTTCTTCGCCGAGCGCTTCGAGAGGTTCGCGGCCTCGTCGAAGAGCTTGAAGCCGAGCGTCCACCACTCGCGGGTGTTCTTGGCTCCGCTCTGCATCGCGATCGAGTAGGCGACCGGGAGCAGGGTCTGCGCTAGGAAGGTTCCGAAGCTGCCGCCGAAGAGGCCGGCGACCTGGTATTCGGCCCCGTAGAAGAACCCGGCGATGGCCCCGTGGTAGAGCGCCGGTGTCGCCCCTTGAACGCCCGGGAAGGCAGCGCTGAGGCCGGCGACCAAGGCCGAGGCCGCGAGCAGGACCACCGGGATCGCCTTGTTGACCAGGTCGGTCCAGCGCTTCATGACGAAACCCCCGATCAAGGCCAGGATGGTCTTGTTCATCGGGTCGTTCACCCAGGTGAAGATATTCTGTAGCACGTCCATGTGGCACCTCCGAGGTTGTTACTTGATCCCAAGCAGTGCTGCGATGATCCGCCCCACCTCCACCCCGAGAATGTTCGCGACCACCAGTGCTGAGGCTGCGAGGACCACGAGCTTGCGCCACCAGCCCTCGCGGGCCGTGAGTTCCGCCGTGATGTGAGCGTTGACGAGCCCGACAGCATCCTCGCGTCCCACCCGATTCGACTCCTTCACCCGCGTGATCTCGTCGTTGTGATTCCGCATCTCGACGGTCATCGTCTCCATCGCCCTGGCTACCTGCTCGATCGAGGCCGCCGCCGCCTGCTGGGCGGCCGCACTCTCGCGCAGACCGTTCACGAACTGCTGGAGAAAGGCTTCGCTGACCTCGACCATCAGCCGATGTCCTCGAACAAGCGCCGCACCCCCAGGACGCGGTCAGCGGCGAAGCCCTGAACGCTCACCCGGTTCCCCTGGTTGCCGGCCAGGATCCAAACGGTGCTGCCGATCAGCGAGGAGAAGAAACCGACGTGCCCTGGCGCATCGAGCACTTCGGGGCCGGCATCGGTGAGCCCGCGCATCAAGATCACGACGTCGAAACCACGCACGGCCTCCCCCAGTTCGACGGGAGCACCGATTCCGAGCCAAGAGCGGGCAGCCAGGCTCTTCGAGCGCGGCAAGCGCAACAGCCACGCGATGTAGTTGGCGAACGCCGAGCACCACGGCACCTCGTCGTGCTCGGGCCAGGCATCGTCGAGCTTGAGCATCGCCAGCACCTGCGGGTTGTCCGCGCTGCCCGGCACTTCCTTCAAGCCGACGAAGCGCTCGGCAAGATCGTAGGCGGTGATCCGCATCTGTCGGTCGTCCTTTCGTTGGCGGGGGCCGCAGGTACGTCCCTGTCCCTCGAGGCCGGTCCTTGGCCCGCGGCTCCCCGCTCAGTCGTAGGTCTGGACCCGCACCCCAATCACCGCGGGCGTGGACATCAGCAGCCCCTTTGCACCTTGGTCCTGCGACAACTGGTAGACGTCCTGGAGCACCATCGGCGTGAAGCGGTTGGCCACCCACTCTGGCGTCATGATCGGATCGCCCTTGAAGTCGGTCCCGCGCAAGAGGTCGAGCGCGAAGCCGGCGGCGGGCGAGGCCTTGGTCTGGGTGAAGCGCCCGAGATAGTCGAGCCGACTGCCGCTGACTGGCCCCCCGGCGAAGGGCAGCAGGTTCGCCGCGGCGCGGGCGAACTGGAGGAAGCCGCCAAACACGTCGTAGCGGGTGTTGCCGACCTTGATCTTGCCGAAGTCGGGGACCTTGGGGTCGAGTTCGACTTCGGCGCCAGCGAGCTTGGCCAGCGACAGCAAGGCGGTGCCAGCCGCGGTCATGCCGAAGAGCGAGCGCAGGGCCTGACGGCGCACGATCGGGTTGCTGTGGATGTAGAGCCCGGGGTTCATCAGGCGAATGCGCGAGGCCATGAAGCGCGGCGAGAAGAAGCCGGCGTTCAAGAGATCGGCGTGGCGCGCGAAGTCGATACCCGGGACCTTGCCGAGCTTGCCTCGCCCGGAAGCATCGTTCACGTAGTCGGCGATCTGCTTGACTTTGAGCAGCCCCTCGCCCGAGCCGGGGTCGATACCAGTCTCCCGCGCCTCGCGTAGCAGCTTGTCGAACACGTCGGCGCGCATCTTGTTGAGGAAGCCGACGTAGGCACGGTTGGAGACACCAACGCCCGGGATCTTCTCCGCCCAGGCCGACATGAATGCTTCCTCGCGGTCCGACAGGATGTGGCCGAGGTCGGTCAACGCCAGGCCCGCGCGCCTCATCAACAGATAGCTGGGGCGCCCGCGGATCTGCTGTTGGAGCGCCTCGAAGGCGCGCTTGGAGCCCAGGTACTTGAACATCGAGACGAAGGCGCGTCCGAACTCCTTGGGATTCCCCGCGGCGAGGAAGAGACCCTGGTTCAAGGGCGCCGAAAGATCGTAGGCGGTGACGAAGGTGCGCCAGCCGCCGAGAATCTGGAGCCCGGCCTCGGTTAGCTTACTGATCGTCGGACGCTTCTCCAGGATCTCGGCGATGAAACGGTCGCCGAAGACCTGCTTGAGCTTGATGAGTTCGTCCTTGGTCGGGACCGCGCCTCCTTCCTCACCGAAGAGCTTGCGCAGCCCGCGCTGCGCCACGAACTTCTCGAAGTCGTCGAGCAGCGGGGTCGCGTCCACCTGGTTGAACAGCGCATCGACATCCTGGCTCGCCACCAGGGGGGCCAAGCTCTCGAAGTCGATCTTGGTCATCTCGCCCGACATGCGGTGCAACTGCTGGCGGAAGGCGGCCTGGCCGCCGGTGCCGAGCGG
>MGUL01000033.1:3768-4124 GCA_001800005.1 Elusimicrobia bacterium RBG_16_66_12
GCGCAGGGCATCAATCACGCGGTCGACCGCCGACTGGGGCGCGTTGCCCGCGGCGATCGCGACCTCGCGCCCAGCGTGGTCGGCGAGCGCTCCCGGCACCGGATGCCCGCTGCGCATGAAGCGCTCGACCTGATCCATCGCCGTCACGTGCTCGGGCGGCACGAACCCGCGAGCAGGGGCCGCGGGCGGCAACGTCAGCTTGCCGGGTTTCCCGGCAACCGGGAGTGCCTTGGTCGGGCTGGGTTCGAGTGGGACCGGGCCCTTGGCAGTGGTCGGCGGGCCCTCGACCGGTCTAGGTGCCTTGGCCACGGCAGGCTGCGGCCCCGACTTCGGCGCCTTGGGCGGGAGTGGTTCGA
>MGUL01000033.1:4138-7264 GCA_001800005.1 Elusimicrobia bacterium RBG_16_66_12
GCGTCTTCGAGCGCCTTGACCCCAGGCTCCGGGGCCGTGCCCATCGTCAGCCGAGGTTCTGGACCCGGCAGGGTTAGGAGGTTGGGCTCGGGGATTGGACCGAAGATCCTACGGATCCGCTCCGCAACATCGGCGGGTATCGTGACTGCCCCAGGCTCAGGGGCCAAAGCGACCGGCCCCACCGGCAGTGTCGCCGCTGGACCGGCGATAGCGACTGCGGGAGGAGCCCCAGGCGCGGGCAAGGTCCGAAGACCTGGTTCCGGGGTCTCGGCAACCGGGAGACGGCCAGGGACCTCCGGCGGAGCCTGGAGCGGGATCATGCCGGGTTCAGGGGCCACACCGCCAGCAGCCGGAGCGATCTCCTGGCTCGCCCGGACGAGCCCCGCGACCTCGCGGACTTCGGCCGCAGTCGTGGCCCGGCCACTACGCTCGAAGTCCATCTCGGCCAACCTCTTGGCCAGACGACCCTTGATGATCTGGCCAGCCCTGCCCACCACGGGTGCCAACAGCCGCTCGCCACCAAACTCCGCCAGAGGCCCCAGGACGGCCCCGAACGCCGCTGCGGGCAAGATCCCGGGCAAGGGGTTGCGGCGGTCCGTAGCGGCATCCACGGCCTCTAGGGCCGCGTTGTTGACGGCGTTGCCGATCGCCGAGCGCGCCAGCCAGGGAAGCCTGGCGACCAATTGCCCGAAAGCCCCACGACCGAGCGCGGCAGCGCTACCCAGGCCGCCCAGGCTCAGGCCTTGGGCCAAGATGTCGATCGGGCTGGTCACGGACTCAACGGGCACGTCCGGTGCCGCGCCCGCCTCGACCGCCTGCTCGTAGGTGCTGATCGTGGGCAAGGGCCTCGGCGGCAGCGCTGGGACCTCAGGGCCGGCGCCCCCGGGGCCGGCGAAAGCGGCGTTGAGTGCCTCCTCGAGCGGATCGTTCGAGCGTCGGATCGGTCCTACGCCCGCAGGTGCGGCCCGCGGCGCTCGCTTGGCACCAAACGCCTGCTCGAGCGCCTCCTCGATCGCGTCAGCCATCACTCACCCTGGAACCAGGGGCTCACGATCTCCTGGGCCTGCTGGACCGCGCGTGCCGCCGCAGCCGGGTCCTTGACCCACTGGCCCTTGATCTTCTTGTAGATCTTGTCCCCGGTGAGCCCGTAGCGCGCCTCGGACGGCGTGCCGCCGTAGAAGGGGTGCTGCCAACGCACGAGGCGAGATGCCATGTCGCGCGGCGTCTTGTCGCTCGACCAGCGGGTAGCCCGGATGTCCAGGGACTCGTTGAACGCCGTGTTCCTGGTCTTCGAATCGCCTCGCTTGGCCAGGGCGTCGCGCCGCGTGATCTCGCGCTGGGCGAAGGATGGCAGGGTGAAGCCGCTCGCGGGGTCGATCCCCTGGCGTGCCAGGGCCGCGCGCTCCTGGGGGTTTTGCTGGGCGCGGGTCGCGACCGTCTTGCGGCTCTCGGCCCCGCTCTGGGCGATCTCGGAGAGACGCGCCCGATGCTCGGCCTCGGTTTCCTCGAGGCGCCCCTTCTGCCGCTCGCGCTCGAGTTCGAGTGCCCGTGTCTGGTCCGCAGCGTCGCGCAACTTCTGGAGCGTCACACTCAGCCGCTCGTGCTGGATGCGCGCCTTCTCGGCCTCAAGCACGTTACCAGCGGACTCGGCGGCACGCGCCTTCTGGTCGGCGATGTCGCGCAGCGCCAACAGGTTCTGGCGCCGGGTCTCCATCAGCTTTTCTTGCTCTCCGGCGAGCCCCCTCTCAGCCTGGCGAGCGACCTCCGGGCGGCCCGAGATGATCGAGCCGACGTTGCCGAACAGCAGCGGCAGGAGCCCGGCCGGGACCTCCGGTGCCGGTGCCTGTGCCGCCTGCTGGTACTGCTGGCCAGCCGCCTGCGATGCCGTGGCCGCCTGGGCGGCCTGGGCGGCAAGCACTTCCTGCTGCGCCTGAGCTTCGGCGTCAGCCGCCGACTGCACGCCCTCGGGGGTCAGCGTGCCGAGCAGGCTCGCGATCTGATCCAGGCCGATGCCCACGGTTCACCCGGCGAAGAGCTTCGCCAGCTCGGGGTTCTTGCTCGCGAAGTAGTTCTTGAGCACGTTGCCGAAGGTCCCGAGGCCGGCGCCGAACAGTTCTTGGCCGCGCGTAGGGCCGCCAGTGCCGACCAGGTTCTCGATCTGCCGGCGGATCGACTCCTGGGCCTGCTGCTGGGCCGTGCCATGCGCCGCGGTGCGGACTCCGGCCATCTGGCTGCCGACCAGGCTCGGCACCAAGGAGGACAACACCGCGGCACTCCCGCTGGTGCCGATGCCGCGCGCGCCGAGATTGGCCCGCAACTGATTGCCCGCGACGTTGGCGCCGGCCGCGATCGTTCCCTGGGCCTGCGAGAAGGCCGGGCTCGCGATCGCCTGCTGGTAGAACTGGTTGGTGAGCGCCTGGAGCTTCTCAGGGGTCAACAGTGCGGCGACCTGGCGGCGCTGCTTGGCCTTGGGGTCTCCACCGAAGAGACCGCCGAGCAGGCCGGGCAAGGCCGAGATCAGGCTGGCGAGCAACAGCGGCGGGAAACCGGCACCGGCCGCAGCGCCAGCGCCGCCTAGCCCTGCAAGGGGCAATCCGTATGGCATGAGACACCTCCTTGTGTCGGAACCATCCTAGCACTCCTAGCCGAGCGCCACCACGCGGATGTAGATCGCATACTGCGGGTTCCCCGAGGCGGCGTTGATCGTCGTCGCGTAGGTGATCTCCCCGCTCGCCACCTGGGCCAAGACCTTGCCGTGCGCCCTGCCCGTGGCGGCAAGATTGAGCGCGAAGGTCGTGCCGTTCAAACCCGCGACGTTGACCGTGGTCGCACCGAGCACGTCGGTCCATCCGATCGTGACGTCCAGGGTCGGTGCCCCGGACCCCGAGGCGGTGGTGCAAGCGGCATAGACCTCGATCGCGTAGAGACCGGCCGGCGGGCCGTTCGAGAGGTTGGTGCTCCCGATCGCCCCCGTTTGCGCCGTGAGGTCGACCTTGCCGAGCGAGCCCGCAGCCACCGCTGGCGGATCGTTGCCGACCACTACCGGAGATCCGTCAAGGTCCAGGGTGGTGAGTACCCGGGTCACGGAGGCGCTTTGGCTATCGAGCCGGAAGCGCATCTGTTTGG
>MGUL01000034.1:0-3840 GCA_001800005.1 Elusimicrobia bacterium RBG_16_66_12
GCCAACGCCACCACGGTCACCCGCGCCGCGCTTTCCCGGGTCGGGAAAGCGCGCAAAGCTCTCCCCGCGACGCTGACCGTGACGGTCACGCGCGATTACGGCGCAACCGCGAAGCATAAGTCCGACGAGCTCCTGTTCCACATGCTGCTCGCGACCTTGTCGGTCACCTTGCTCGTCGCCCTCGCCCTCGGCCTGCGCGAGGCGCTGGTCGTGCTCATCGCCGTCCCGGTCACGCTCGCTCTGACCTTGCTGGTCTACTGGCTTATGGGATACACCCTCAACCGGATCACCTTGTTCGCACTCATTTTTTCGATCGGCATCCTTGTCGACGACGCGATCGTCGTCGTGGAGAACATCCACCGCCATTTCGCTATGGGCGACGGCCGCCCGCTGTGGAAGCTCGCCGTGGACGCGACCGACGAGGTCGGCAATCCCACCTTGCTCGCGACCTGGGCCGTGATCGCAGCGATCCTGCCCATGGCCTTCGTCGGAGGCCTGATGGGGCCCTATATGCGCCCGATCCCGATCGGGGCGTCGTTCGCCATGCTGTTCTCGGCCTTTATCGCCTTCGTGGTCTCGCCCTGGGCGTTCGTCAAAATCCTGACCTACTGGAAGCCATATCCGGCGAAGTGCCACACAGAAGAGGGCGCGCTCGACCGTCTCTACCGTCGCGTCATGGGCCGTCTACTCGATGATCGCAAAGCGCGCGGCTGGTATCTGGCCGCGACGGCGCTCATGCTCCTCGCCGCCGCCGCGCTCGTGCCGTTTAAAGCCGTCGTCATCAAGATGCTCCCGTTCGACGACAAGGACGACTTCGAGGTCGTGCTGAACATGCCCGAAGGCTCGTCCTTGGCCGCGACCCGGACCGCGGCCGGCGAGCTGTCCGCCATCCTGCGGGCACTTCCCGAAACGCAGCGAGTGATCTCGTATCTCGGCGTCGGCGCCCCGTACAACTTCAACGGTCTCGTACGTCATTACTTCTTGCGCACGAACCCGGACCAGGCGGACCTCGTCGTCCAACTCACGCCGAAAGGCAAGCGACGTCAAAGCCACTCCATCGCCCGCGGAGTGCGCCCGGCAGTCACCGAGATCGCAAAAAAATACGGCGCGCGCGTCCAGGTCGCCGAGGTTCCCCCGGGGCCCCCGGTCCTGTCGACCTTGGTGTTCGAGGTGTACGGTCCCGACGCCGCCAAGCGTGACGATTTTGCCCATCGCTTAAAGGCGCTGCTGGAAATGACGCCCGACATCACCGATGTGGACACCTATGTCCCCTCGCCCGAGCCGATGAGCCGCCTGGTCGTGGACCGCGAGAAGGCGACGCTCAACGGCATCGCTCCGGCTGCGGTCGCGGCGGCCGCGCGCATCGGGCTCGCCGGCGAGACCTTGGACTTGGCGCACATGGACGATGAACTCGAACCCGTCGAGATCGGCCTGCGCCTGCCGGCGGAAAAGCGGCACACACTCGACGCCGTACGCGCATTACCCCTGATTGCGCGCGGCGGCACGCCCGTGACGGTCGGCTCGCTCACCCGGGAGACGAAGGGGGATTCGGACCGCCCCCTGCACCATAAGAACCTTCGCCCCGTGTCCTATGTGATCGCCGAGGTCGGCGGACGCACGGAAAGCCCGGTCTACGCTTTGCTCGACTTAAAGCCGCGCATCGAGGCGCTGGCGAAAGACGCGGGCATCGATCTAGAGACTTGGTACACCCGCCTGCCCGACGACGCATCGAAACTGGCGCTGAAATGGGACGGAGAGTGGCAGATCACCTACGAGGTGTTCCGCGACATGGGCATCGCCTTCGCCTTGGTTCTGCTGCTCATCTACGGCCTCGTCGTCGCTTGGTTCGAGTCCTTCACGATCCCGCTCGTCATCATGGCGCCGATCCCGCTGACCTTGGTCGGCATCCTACCCGCGCACTGGGCGATGGGCGCGTTCTTCACGGCGACCTCGATGATCGGATTTATCGCGGGCGCCGGCATTGTCGTACGCAACTCAATCATCCTGGTGGACTTCATCGCGCTGCGTCGCCGCGAGGGTATGTCTTTGCGCAACGCGGTGATCGACGCGGGCGCAGTGCGCTTCCGGCCGATGCTGCTCACCGCCGCGGCCGTTGTCGCCGGCGCGGGCGTGATTCTCTTCGACCCGATCTTCCAGGGCCTGGCGGTGGCCCTCATGGCGGGAGAGGTCGCGTCCACTGTGCTCTCGCGCATCGCCGTCCCCGTCCTTTACTTCATGCTGGAACATCGGCGTGAGCGCGCCGGGGAGGCCTCACATGACTCTTGAGCGCCAAATTCGCGCCATCGCGGGAGTCTTCATTCTCGCGAGCCTCGCGCTGGCCCATTGGGTCGATGCGCGGTTCCTGTGGCTCACCGCCTTCGTCGGGGTGAACCTGCTTCAGTCCGCGTTCACGCACTGGTGCCTGATGGAGGACATACTGCGCAAGTTGGGGACCGCGCCCCTCCTCCGCCGGGGCGGATTAGCCAGGGCTGATGTTCTTGCGGCGCGGCCTGCGGAAACGAACATTCCTGACGACCTTGAACTCGGCTAGGTGTTCGATGATGGAGTGCGTGTTCCAGCAGTTCGTGAATTGCTGGAGGACACGAGGGTTGATCTTGCGGATGGCATCGCGCCCGGCGCGGCTGACGGCATTGCGGGAGAGGCCCGTCTTTTGCGAGAATCCATCGAGGGTAACACCCAGGCGCTTTCGGTACACCTTCGGGGACCCCAGCTTTATCGTTGCGGCCGTGTCAGCATATTTCGCTGGCGCGGCCACATTTTTGCGCAGACGCGCGAGGAGGTCACATGAAGGCGAGAGACGGCGACACCCAGGTGAGAAAGGATCGGGGCGGGGATCTCCGAGGCGCGGACGCCCGGCCCGTGAGCCAGGCCGGGATCTGCCCCGCCTGCAAGACGGAAGTCCCGCAGAAGGCCGGGTTCCGGCTTTCTTCTCTCAAGTGTCCCAAGTGTGGTAGGCTGATGGGCAGGCAGTAGAGGCCCCGATGATCAAGACCCCCGAACGAGACTCCAGTTGGATGTTCCTCCTCGGCGCTTGCCTGATCCTCGTCTTGCTGGGCGTGCGCATCCTCTCTCCGTTCCTCTGCGCCCTGCTCGCGGCCGCCTCGGTCGCGCTCCTGCTCGCCCCGGTCTACAGGTCCTGGGCCGCCCGCGCGCCGGAGCATTCCACGGCGGTCGCCGCGGCGCTCACAGGGCTGGTGTCGCTGCTGGTGGCCGTGCCCCTCTTCCTGGGCGGCTGGACGATCCTGCGGGAAGCCGCTGAGGCCTATCCGGCGGCGCGGGCCTGGCTGGAAGACGTGTCTCAGCCCGGCGCGCCCGCCTGGGCGCCGCCGCCCCGATGGGCCGGCGTCTTCGACGTCGCGCGAAGCCGCGTTTCGGCGCTGAAGATGGACCCCCGGGAGATCGTGCTCGCGAACCTCGACCAGGTCAGCTCCTGGGCGGGGATGTTCGCGCGGACTTTGGTCAAGGATGCGGTCTTCGTCTTCCTGAATCTGGCCGTGTTCATCGCTTCCCTGTTCCTGTTCCTGCGCGACGGGCCGCGCATGGTCCGGCGCGCGGCCGGGCTCATCCCCCTGCCCGAGGAGAAGAAGGAGCACCTGCTGTCGCGGGTGCGCGACGTCCTGAGCGCCGTCGTCAACGGCGTCTTCGTGGTCGCTCTGCTGCAGGGCGCTCTCGCCTGGGCCGGCCTCGCCCTGTTCCGAGTCCCCTTCGCGGTCCTGCTGGGAGCTCTCTGCGTCGTGCTCTCGCCGATCCCGTTCGTCGGTTCGGCCCTCGTCTGGGTTCCGGTCGCGCTTGCCATGCTGCTGTCGGGAGCGGCGGCCA
>MGUL01000034.1:3903-8664 GCA_001800005.1 Elusimicrobia bacterium RBG_16_66_12
CCGTCCTCCTCGGGACCCAGATGAAGCTCCCCATCCCGCTGGTCTTCATCGGCGTCATCGGGGCGATGAAGGCCTTCGGGCTCGCCGGACTTTTCATCGGTCCGCTCGTGATCGCGCTCTCGCTCGGCTTCTTCGACCTCATCCATGAGCGGAGCATGAAGGGATAGCGGGAGGCCGCATGACGCCGCGCCCCCATCAGCAGAGCGTCGACGAGGCCCTGGCCGGGCTGAAGACCTCGTCCGCCGGCCTTTCGGGGGGCGAGGCGGCCCTGCGCCTGGCGCGCCACGGCGCCAACGAGCTGGTGGAGAAGAAGAAGCGCACGCTCTTCTCCATGTTCCTCGACCAGTTCCGGGATTTCATGATCCTGGTGCTGATCGCGGCGGCGGTCGTCTCCGGAGTCATCGGCGACCCGGAGGACGCCGTCGCCATCGCCGTGATCGTCGTTCTGAACGCCGCGCTCGGCTTCAGCCAGGAATACCGCGCCGAAAAGGCCATGGCGGCGCTCAAGAAGCTCGCCGCCGCGTCGGCGACGGTGCTGCGGGGCGGGGCGGCGATGACGATCCCCGCCGCGGGGCTCGTGCCCGGCGATGTGGTGATCCTGCAGGCCGGGGATATCGTGCCTGCCGACGTCCGACTCATCGAGGCGGTCCGGTTCACGGTGGAAGAAGCGGCGCTCACGGGCGAATCGGTCCCCGTGGAGAAGCGGACGGAGGCGCTGGCCGACGCGGACCTTGCCGTCGGCGACCGAAGGAACATGGCGTACAAGAGCACCTTCGTCACCCATGGCCGGGCGACGGCCGCGGTCGCGGCTACGGGCATGAAGACCGAGTTGGGACGCATCGCCGCGATGCTCCAGGACGAGGATGAGGTCAAAACCCCGCTCCAGAAACGTCTGGCAGTCTTCGGCAAAAAGATCGCCGTCGCGGTCCTGGCGATCTGCGCGGTCGTTTTCATCGTCGGCGTCATCAGAGGCGAGCCCACGCTGCTGATGCTGCTGACGGCCATCTCGCTGGCGGTCGCGGCCATCCCGGAGGCCTTGCCGGCGGTCATCACGATCTCGCTGGCCCTGGGCGCGCAGAAGATGGTGAGGCAGAACGCGCTGATCCGCAAGCTGCCCGCCGTCGAGACCCTGGGGTCGGTGACCTACATCTGCTCGGATAAGACCGGCACGCTCACGCTCAACAAGATGGCGGTGGAGGAGACGTGGACGGGCGGCGCGGACCCGCTGTTCTGGCGCGCCCTCGCCCTCTCCAACGACGCCCGGGTCGGCGCCGACGGCGGGATCATCGGCGATCCGACCGAGGTCGCCCTGTTCCAGGCGGCCCGGAAGAACGGCTTCGACAAGGCGGAGCTGGAACTCGCCTTCCCGCGCGTCGCGGAGCTCCCCTTCGATTCCGAGCGCAAGCTGATGACGACGTTCCACCGATGGGATGACGGGAGGATTGTTTCCTTCACGAAAGGCGCGGTGGAGAACGTGCTGGAACGCTCGGTGAAAGTCCTCACCCCCCGGGGAGAGGCCGACCTGGACGCGTCGGCGGTTCTGCGGGAGTCCGACCGGATCGCGGCGGACGGCCTTCGCGCCTTGGGCTTCGCGGTCCGCTTCTGGGACGCGCTCCCCGACGACCTCTCGCCGGAGCGGGTGGAGACGGGACTGGTCCTGCTCGGCATCGCCGGGATGATGGACCCGCCCCGCCCCGAGGCGCGCGAGGCCGTGGCCCTCTGCAAGGCCGCCGGCATCAAGCCCGTGATGATCACCGGCGATCACCCTCTGACGGCGCGAGCCATCGCCAGACGCATCGGCATACTCGAGGACGGCGACGGCGAGAAGGCGGTCATGACCGGCCGGGAGCTCGAAAGGCTCCCCCTCGGGGAGTTCGAGGAGCGCGTGGAGCATATCCGGGTCTACGCGCGGGTCGCCCCGGAGCAGAAGCTCAAGATCGTCAAGGCGCTCCAGGACCGCGGTCAGTTCGTGGCGATGACGGGCGACGGCGTCAACGACGCGCCGGCGCTCAAGCGCGCCGACATCGGAGTCGCGATGGGGATCACGGGCACGGACGTCTCGAAAGAGGCGTCCCACATGATCCTGCTCGACGACAGCTTCATCACCATCGTGAAGGCGGTGAGGGAGGGCCGGCGGATCTTCGACAACATCCGCAAGTTCATCAAGTACGCGATGACGGGCAATTCCGGCGAGATCTGGACCATCTTCCTCGCCCCCTTTCTCGGACTGCCGATCCCGCTCTTGCCTATCCACATCCTCTGGGTCAATCTCGTGACCGACGGCCTGCCCGGCCTGGCGCTGGCCGCGGAGCCCGCCGATTCGGATATCATGAAGCGCCCGCCGCGCCATCCCCAGGAGAGCATCTTCGCCCACGGCCTCGGCGCCCATATCGTCTGGGTGGGACTGCTCATCGGGGCCGTGTCCATCATCACCCAGGCCTGGTCCATCACGACGGGCCACGCGCATTGGCAGACGATGGTCTTCACCGTGCTCTGCCTCAGCCAGATGGGGCATGTGATGGCGATCCGTTCCGAACGGGAGTCGCTCTTCACCCAGGGGTTGCTTTCCAACAAACCGATTCTGGGCGCGGTCCTGATCACCTTCATCCTTCAACTGGCGACGATCTATGTGCCGTTTCTCAATCCCATCTTCAAGACCGAACCGCTCACGCTGCGGGAACTGGCCTTCACGCTCGCGATGTCCTCGTCCGTCTTCGCGGCGGTGGAACTGGAGAAATGGGTCAAGAGGCGCGCCTGACGCGGCTCAACGGAATGCTATGCTCGGGGACGATGATCATCGTTGCCCTGCTTGCGGCTCTGTCCTGTCCGCGCGCGATCGCCGCGCCGGATCGCGTCGACTCGCGCGAGACGCAGGAGCGGGCGAGCGCCCTCGTCCAGGATGCCCGCGCGCCGCGCCGTTCGCCCTTGAAGATCTCCAATGCCGTTTGGCGTTCATCGCGGCTCGACGATGAGGGGCTGGCCTCTCTCTATGAGCTTGGGATCAAGACGATCCTCAACCTCGAGAACGCGGATGAGCGCCGGCGCGAGGTCGAGGCCTTGGCGCGCATCGAGGCCAGGCGCGAGGCCTCGGGACTGCCGCGCCGGCACATCGAGTCCCTCAACGTCCCGATGAGCGGAGTCTGGCGGCCGAGCTTCGCGAACATCGACGATGCCCTTGCCGTCTTGGGCGATCCCGCCAAGGCGCCCGTGCTGGTCCACTGCCGGCACGGCGAGGACCGCACGGGAGTAGTCGTCGCGGCCTACCGCGTCGAGATCGAGCGGCGCCTGAGCCTGGATGAAGCCGTCGCCGAGGCGAAATCCTTCCGATGCTGCCATCTCGTCTTGCCGGGCCCGGGCGAACTTCGAGAGTTCCTCATCAAGTACCGGCGGCGCCGCGACATGCTATCATCCCCACCGATCGCGTCCGTGACCGTAAGGAGGCTTGAATGAAGCGGATATTGGCGGCTTTGACGATGGTTGTTCCAGGCGTCGTGCGGGCTTGCGAGCACGGGGCTCCGATGGCGGGGCGCTGCGGTCATCTGTCCTCGGTTCTCTTGGCCGGGGTCTCCGCGCTGGGCTACTGGGTCCTCCACCAGTCATCCAAGGACTCCGGGTCCGTGCGCCGGGCGGGACAGGTCGTCGGTTGGGTCCTCCTCGTCTCGGGCCTCGGAGGCTTTCTCTGCGGCGCCGCGGGCCATGCCCGCAGGAAGCTCGGCGCCATGAAGCAGTGCGGCGTCTCGGCGGAGCGGGCGGGCGCCATGCAGATGCCCCCCGGCCATCCCCCGATCGACGGGAAGGTCAAATAGCCCTGGCTCTTCCCATCGCCGGCGCGGGGGCGCCCCCTGGAGTGGAGGTCCCCTCCGCGCTGAACATCGGCGGGCTCGTCGCGGGCATGAGCACGGGGAGCATCGTCGGCAGCCTGCTCTTCTCCGCCATCGGCTTCGTGGCCTTCGCCTACGGCAAGAAGACCATGAAGTTCCGAGTGATGGCCATGGGCGGGGCCTTGATGGCCTTCCCCTACTTCGTCTCCGACACGACGATGATGTGGCTCGCGGGCGCGGGGCTGACGGCCGCCCTGTTCTTCATCTGGGAGTGATGGAGGCGAGACCATGCGCGCCATCCTCGCTCAGCGCTTGCGCATCAGATCCAGGAAGCGGTTGTCCGTCGACAGGATCATCTTGGTGCCGGGCGGGATCGCCTTCTTGTAGGCCTCGAGCGTCCGGACGAACTCGTAGAATGACGGGTCGGAGTTCATCGACTGGGCATAGATGCGGATCGCCTTGGCGTCCGCCTGGCCCTGGATCTCCTGGGCCTGCCGATAGGCCTCGGAGTCGATCTTCTGCAGGTCCTTGCTGATCTTGCCCTGGATCTTGGAGCGCTCTCCCAGCCCGACGGAGCGGATCTTCTGCGCGATCCTCTGCCGCTCGGAGATCATCCTCTCGTAGACCTTGGCCTCGACGCTGGACTCGTAGGAGATGTGCCGCAGTTGGACGTCGATGAGCTCGATGCCGAACTCCTTGAGCCCGGCCTTGCCCCTCTCGATGATCATCCCGCTCAGGCTCTCGCGCCCGACCGAGACGGCGTCGATCTCACCGACGACCTCCTCCTCCCCGCCGGGCGCGGCATCCTTGCCGGCCTTGGCGGACGCCTTGAGGTCATCGAGGATCTTGTTGCTGTTGCGCACCGCCTCGACGAGGTTGTGGCTCGAGATGGTGTCGCGCGTGCCCGCGTCGAGGATGCCGTCGAGCCGCATGCGCGCGC
>MGUL01000034.1:8680-9013 GCA_001800005.1 Elusimicrobia bacterium RBG_16_66_12
TGCACGGTCTGCAGGAACAGCAGGGGGTCGGTGACGCGCCAGCGGGCCGTCGTGTCGACCATGATGTACTTCTTGTCCTTGGTCGGGATCTGGTTCGGGTAGCCGTCCCAGTTGAGGATGCGCTTGTCGAAGCGCCTCACCCGCTGGATGAACGGGATTCTGAGATGCAGCCCCGCCTTGACGACGGGAGAGCCGACCGGGCGGCCGAACTGGGTCACGACGGCCTGCTCCCACTCCGAGATGATGTAGACCGAGCTGTTGAGGACGATGATCGCGGCCAGCGCGGCGAGGGCGTTTGCGAGCGGGCGATTCATTGCCGGCCTCCCGGGGCGG
>MGUL01000034.1:9110-11881 GCA_001800005.1 Elusimicrobia bacterium RBG_16_66_12
ATAGTCTCGAGGTAGAGGCGCGAGCGGGTCACGGTCGGCGCCGTTTGATAGGCGCCCAGCACCGCCCGGAAGCGCGTCGCGTCGCCCTCCGCGCGGTTGACGGCGGCGGTCGCGTAGCCCTGGGCGTTGCGGACCGTCTGCTCGGCCTTGCCGATCGCCTCCGGGATGACCGTGTTGTACTCCCTCTCCGCCTGGTTGATGGCCTTCTCCTGTTCCTGCTTGGCCGCGTTGACCTCGTTGAAGGCCGGGCGGACGGACTCGGGGGGGTTGACGTCCTGGAGCTTGACGGTGACGATCCGCACGCCGATGTCGTAGCGGTCGAGCACCTCCTGCGTCAGGCGCTGGGCCTCCTCCGCGATCTCCACGCGCCCGGTGGTCAGCACCTGGCTGACGATGCGGTCGCCGACCACGCGGCGCAGCACCGACTGCGAGATGTCGCGCATGTTCTTGAGCACCTCGCGGGCGTTGAAGAGGTACTTCTTCGGGTCTGAGATCTGGTACTGGACGATCCATTCGACGTTGGCCACGTTGAGATCGCCGGTCAAGGTCAAGGACTCGCTCTTGAAGTCATCGTTCGCGTAGGCGGTCCGGGAGCCCTCCTTGCCGGAGGAGCGGAAGCCGAACTCCTCCTGCAGGATCACCTTCGTCTTCACCTTGATGACGCGATCGACGCCGAACGGCAGCCGGAAATGCAGACCCGGCGGCTCGGTCGAGACGTAGCGGCCGAGACTGAGCACGACGGACTCCTCGCTCGGTTCGACCGTGTAGATCGACGTCGCGAACGCGGCCGCGCCGATGACGGCCGCCAAGAGGATCGCAACCCTCCTCTCGAAGCCGGAACCCGCGTCGAACCTCGCCGACAGGGCCTTCAGCATGCGGGCGATCTCTTCCTTCGGGTCTTCCCATGACTCGGCCATAGGCCTATCATATATCTTTGGGGCCGCCGGCGGCCGTTTGCATCCGCGCTCTCTCTCGTGCTATATTGATGACTAACCAGTCAGTCATTAGCGAGGCAGCATGTCCAGCGTCAAGACCGTCGTCCGCGATCCTGATTCGAAGAAGCGCCGCATCCTCGAGGCCGCCCGCCGCCTGCTCGTCAAGCGCGGCTTCCAGGACATCGTCCTCGACGACGTGGCCCACGAGGCCGGCGTGGCCAAGGGAACCCTCTTCCTCTACTACAAGAGCAAGGAGGAGCTCTTCGCCGCCGCGCTCGCGGACCTCGTCGATGGGCTCGGCCTGGAGCTGGGAGCCCTGTCCAAGACGGGACTGAAAGGCCGGGAGATGCTCATCGCCGCGGCCCGGGTCATCCTCTCCCACTTCGACCACAGCCGCGATTTCATGGCGCAGTTCAGCGCCGGGCGCCTGCCCGGCTTCGGCGTGCGCGCCGGCGAGAAGATGAAGGAGAAGATCCTGGTCAACCACGCCCACGTGCGCGCCATCGTCGCGCATGCCTCCAAGGACGAAGGCCGTTCCATCCCCGACCAGGATTTCGCGGCCGCGGCCTTCATCGGACTCTGCCGCAGCGCGATGATGAGCAAGATCGTCCACTCCCATGACACGCCCCTGGAGAAAGAGGCGGATCGCATCATCTCCTTCTTCCTCGCCGGCAGCGGGGCGTCCCTGTGAAGTCCCTCCTGCTCGCCGCCGTCCTGTCCTCCCCTCTCGCGGCTCAGCCCGCGGCCCGCCCGCTCGACCTGGCCGAGGCCTATCGGCTGTCCCTGGCCCGCAGCGAGCATGTGGCCCAGAGCGGCGAGACCTATCAGGAGACCCTCGCCAAGGCCGACGAGCTCTGGTCGAACCTCATGCCGCGGGTGGCGCTGATGGGCACGGAGACCCTCCAGCAGGTTCCCAAGGGGGTTTCGAACCTCTTCCTCCAGGGCAACCGGGAGCAGGGCTGGGTCACGGCCCATCAGCCCCTCTTCTCCGGTCTGCGCGAGTTCCTCGCCTCCCGCGCCTCCAAGGACCTCGGGCGCTCGTCCGAGCTCCAGCTGGAGCGAGCGAAGCATCTCCTTTATCAGGACGTGACCCGGGCCTATATCGACCTCCTCTGCGCCCAGGATGAGATCGTCATTCGGGAGACCATCGTGGGCAACACAGCCGACCGTGTCAAGGAACTGCGCGAGTTCCGTCGTCTCGGCCGCGCCCGCGCCAGCGAGCTTCTCGCCGCCGAGTCCCAGCTGGCGCAGAATCTGGCCCAGCTCGAGACCTCGCACGCGCGGGAGGCCGTCGCCCAGTTTAAGCTCGGCTTCCTGACCGGGCTCGACGGGAGTCTCGCGCCCAAGCCCGTCGCGCCGACCGCCTCCGTCCCCGACCTGGCCTCCCTCCTGGCCCAGGGGCGCCTGCGCCCCGATGTCTCCGCTCGCCGCGCGGACCTGGAGGCCGCGGAGCTGTCGGTCAAGGTCGTCGCCCGCCGACGCTGGCCGTCCATCGCCCTGGACGCGAACTACTACTTCCAGCGCCCTCCCGGCTTCACTTCCGAGGTGAAGTGGGACGCGGCCATCGCCGGCTCTCTTCCGCTCTTCACGGGCGGGGAGATCGCTTCCCAGGTCCGCCAGCGGCAGGCCCAACTGCGCTCCAAGCGCCTGGCCCTCTCCGAGGCGGAGCGCACGGCCGAGCTCGAGGTGCGATCCGCGCACCGCGACCTCGCTTCTTCGGCGGCCGTCGTCGCGGCTCTCGAGAAGGCGGCCGAGTTGGCCGAGGCCAACGCCAGGGCCCAGGCCGAGGACTACCGCCTCGGCCAAGTGACGAACCTGGACGTCCTCGGCAGCCTC
>MGUL01000034.1:11898-15984 GCA_001800005.1 Elusimicrobia bacterium RBG_16_66_12
TGCAGCTCGACACCGCGCGTCTCGACGCTTATTGGGCGCGTGCGCGCCTGGAGACGGCCGCGGGCGCGCCGGGGGGAAGCCTCCGATGACCCTGTCCGACGTCTCGATCAAGAACCCCGTCTTCGCCTGGATGCTGATGTTCGGCCTGATGATCTTCGGGTGGGTCGGTTACAGCCGCATGGGCGTCAGCCAGATGCCCGACGTGGATTTCCCCGTGGTGAACATCGCCGTGACCTGGGAGGGCGCCTCGCCCGAGATCATGGAGGCGGAGGTCGTCGACGTCATCGAGGACTCCGTCACGAGCGTGCAGGGCGTCAAGGAGATCTCCTCCTCCTCGAAGCTGGGCCAGGCCGCCGTCACCGTCGAACTCGACTTGAACCGCAACGTCGACGTGGCCCTGCAGGAGATCCAGACCAAGATCGCCCAGGCCCAGCTTCGCCTGCCCCGCGACATCGACCCCCCCATCGTCACCAAGGTCAACCCCGAGGACCAGCCTATCATGTGGCTCGCCCTCTCCGGCGACGTCCCGGTCAAGGACCTGATGGTCTACGCCCAGGACGTGCTGAAGAGCAAGTTCCAGACCGTTCCCGGCGTGGGCGACATCTTCCTGGGCGGCCTGATCCCCCGCAACCTGCGCGTCTGGGTCGACGCGGAGAAGATGAAGCGCTGCCAAATCACGGTCGAGGACATCCTGGCCGCCATCCGCCGCGAGCACGCCGAGGTCCCCGCCGGCCAGATCGACACGCCGACCAAGGAGTTCAACGTCCGCACCCTGGGCGAGATCTCGGACCCCGCGCTCTTCGGCGACCTGCTGATCACCCAGCGCGGCGGCAGCCCCATCTCCGTGCCCATACCGCTCAAGAACGTCGCCCGCATCGAGGACGGCCTAGCCGACGTGCGGCGAATCTCGCGCGTCAACGGCCGGCGCGCGGTCGGCATGGGCATCCGCAAGCAGCGCGGCGCCAACGCCGTGGAGATCGCCGAGCGCGTCAAGAAGAAGATGGATGAGGTCTCGCCGGGCCTGCCGAAGGGCATGCAGCTCGGCGTCAACTTCGACGCCACTCAGTTCATCAAGCTCTCCGTCCGGGAGTTGACCCAGCACTTGATCCTCGCGGCGGCGCTGACATCTCTCGTGTGCTGGCTCTTCTTGGGCTCCTGGTCTTCGACCTTGAACATCCTGCTGGCGATACCGACCTCGGTGCTGGGCACCTTCATCGTGACCTACTTCCTGGGATTTACGCTGAACAGCTTCACGCTGCTCGGCCTGACCCTCTCCATCGGCATCGTCGTCGACGACGCCATCATGGTGCTGGAGAACATCGTGCGCCACGTGTCGCTGGGCCGCTCGCGGCTGGAGGGCGCGGCGATCGGCGCGCGCGAGATCTCCTTCGCCGCGCTGGCCGCCACGGTCGCCATCCTCGCGATCTTCCTGCCCGTGGTGTTCATGAAAGGCATCATCGGCAAGTTCTTCTTCCAGTTCGGCGTCACCATCTCGGCGGCGGTGTCCTTCTCGCTCTTGGAGGCGCTGACCCTGGCGCCGATGCGGTGCTCCCAGTTCCTGGAGACCGCCTCGCGCGGCAACGCCCTGATCCGCGCAGTCGACGCGGGCTTCGGCCGCCTGAGCGCGGCCTACCGCCGCGGCCTCGCCTGGACCCTGGACCGCCGCTGGACCGTCGTCGGCCTGGGCGGGCTCTTCTTCATCCTGTCCGCGACCTCGGTCAAGAAGCTGCGCAAGGAGTTCGTCCCGGCCCAGGACCAGGGCATGTTCCTGATGCGCATGGAGACTCCGGTCGGCTCCTCGATGGAGTTCACGGACGGCAAGTTCAAGGAGGCCGAGGCGTGGCTGATGAAGAATCCCGCGGTCGCGCGCTATTACGGCGCCGTCGGCGGCTTCGGCGGCGGCGAGGTCAACGCGGGCATGATGTTCGTGACGCTCAAGCCGCGCCGGGAGCGGCCGAAGAACCCGGACGGCTCCCCCGTCGGCCAGGGCCAGGTCATGGCCGACGCGCGCAAGGCCTTGAACGCGCTCCCGTCCCTGCGCGCCTTCATCATGGACCTCTCGCAGGGAGGCTTCTCCTCCTCGCGGGGCTTCCCGATCGAGTTCACGGTCCGCGGCCCGGACTGGGACGTCCTGACCAAGTCCGCCGCGGAGCTCAAGAAGCGGCTGGAGCAATCCGGCTCGGTTGTGGACGTGGACACCGACTACAAGACCGGCATGCCCGAGATCCGCGTCTACCCCGACCGCGCCAAGGCCTACGCCCGCGGCGTCTCCATCCAATCCATCGGCGCCACGGTCAACGCGATGATCGGAGGCGTGCGCTCCGGGCTTTTCACCGACAAGGGCCGCCGCTACGACGTGCGCGTGCGCGCCGAGACGCGCGACCGTCTGGCCGCCGACGACATCCGCAAGCTGTACGTGCGCAACCTGCGCGGCGAGATGATCCGCTTGTCCGATGTGGTCGACATCAAGGAGCAGCCCACTTTGCTGGCCATCACGCGCAAGGACCGGGAGCGCTCGGTCGGCGTCTTCGCCAACGTGGCGCCCGGCAAGTCCCAGTCCCAGGTCCTGACGGACATCGAGACGCTCGGCAAGGAGGTCCTCCCCGAGGGGTATCGCATCGTTCTCTCGGGCTCCTCTC
The DNA here is from genome assembly GCA_001800005.1 of Elusimicrobia bacterium RBG_16_66_12. GTDB lineage: Bacteria > Elusimicrobiota > Elusimicrobia > UBA1565 > UBA9628 > GWA2-66-18. The sequence goes on from MGUL01000034.1 coordinate 14,538, forward strand.
AGACCTTCAAGGAATCGTTTCAGAGCCTGATGTTCGCCTTGGTCCTGGGCGTCATCGTCGCTTACATGGTCCTCGGCGCGCAGTTCAACAGCTTCGTCCACCCGTTCGCGGTGCTGCTGGCTCTCCCGTTCAGCTTCTCGGGAGCCTTCCTCGCCCTGTGGATCTTCGACCGCAGCCTCAACATCAACTCCATGATCGGCTTGCTGCTGCTGATGGGACTGGTCAAGAAGAACTCGATCCTGCTCGTGGACTTCACGAACCGCAGGCGCGAGGACGGCATGGGACTGCGCGAGGCCCTGCTCGACGCCTGCCCGGTGCGCCTGCGGCCCATTCTGATGACCTCGACGGCCACGGTCATGGCCGCGGTCCCGACGGCTCTGGGGCGCGGCGCCGGCTCCGAGGCCACGGTTCCCATGGCGCTGGCCATTATCGGCGGCGTGACGGTCTCGACGCTGCTCACGCTCTTCGTGGTGCCCGCGGCCTACAGCTTGATGGCCTGGTTCGAGTCGGGAAGGCCGCGGCAGGAGGCGCGGGCTTGAGCGGCGCGAATCAGTCCATCTGGAGGGCCCTGCACCGGCGCGAGTACCGGCTTTATTTCTTCGGACAGCTCGTCTCCATGTCGGGCACCTGGATGCAGCAGACCGCGCAGGGCTGGCTGGTCTATCGCATGACCGGCTCGGCCGCCCTCCTCGGCCTGACCGCGGCCGCGTCCCAGGCGCCGGCGCTGGTCCTGGGCCTGGCGGGCGGGGCCGCCGCCGACCGCTGGGACCGCCGCAGGGTGCTCCTCTGGACCCAGGCCTTGGCTCTCATCCAGGCCGCGGCGCTCGCCGTCATCACCAGCCTGGGCCTCGTGCAGGTCTGGCATGTCGTCGCGCTCGCCGCTTTCCTCGGCGCGGTCAACGCCTTCGACATGCCCGCGCGACAGGCCTTCGTGCCCGAGCTCGTCCCTCCGGAGGAGAGGGGCAATGCGATCGCGCTCAGCGGCCTCATCCTGAACGCCTCGCGCATGGTCGGCCCCGCGCTGGCGGGCATCCTCATCGCCCGCGCGGGAGAATCGTCCTGCTTCTGGCTGAATGCCTTCAGCTACCTCGCCGTCCTGGCCAGCCTGTGGGCGATCCGACCGCGCCGGCCCGCGGCGAGGACCGATGAATCCGCGGCCGACCGCATCCGAGAGGGCCTCGACTATGCCCTGGGCGATCCGGAGCGCCGCAGCCTCCTCTTGCTGCTTGCGGCCGTGAGCCTGGCGGGGATGCCCCTTTTCGCGCTGATGCCGGCGTTCTCCGAGGGCGTGCTCCGGGCGGGGCCGCAGGGCATGGGGTGGCTCACGGCCTCCGTCGGGCTCGGAGCGATGGGGGCTTCGCTCCTGCTGGCGCGCCTGGAGGGCCCCGAAGGTTTGGTGCGGACGGTCGGGCGCGGCGCGGCGGGCTTCGGCCTGGCCCTGGCCGCC
>MGUL01000034.1:16006-17056 GCA_001800005.1 Elusimicrobia bacterium RBG_16_66_12
CCGGCCGCCATGGCGGCGGGCTTTGCTATGATGACGACCTTCGCCGGCGGGAACATCCGTCTGCAGTCCCGCTCGGACGACGCGCACCGGGGACGACTGATGGCGCTCTTCTCGATGTCCTTCACGACGACGGCCCCCTTCGGGGCTCTGGCCGCGGGCTGGGCGGCGGATCGTTTCGGCGCGCCCTTCGCGTTGGCCGCGGGCGGCGCGGGCTGCGCGTTGGCGGGACTCGCCTTCCTGGCTCGCGGCGCTCTCCGCGCGCGCGCGGTCTTGATCGCGGCGGTCCTGGCTTTCCCCGCCGAGGCGAGCGCGCTGACCTGGGAGGAGTGCGTGGCCGAGGCTTCGCGCGTCAACCCCGGCCTCGCCTCCGCGAGGCTTTCTGTGGATGCCAGCCGGGCTTCCTACTACGGCTCCTGGAACGGCCTGATGCCGCAGCTGTCGCTCTCGAACTCCGTCTCGGAATCGAACAGCTCGCGCCGCCCTTCCTGGGGGGCTTCCGCGTCGGCGTCCATCCGACTCTTCGATATGGGCCAGGTCGCCTCCATCCGTTCCGCTTCCGCCGCGCTGAGCGCCTCGGAGGCCTCCTTGAGGCTCGAGTCCTCGGACCTGCGCGCCTCCCTGAGGCGGGCGTTCTCCGCGCTGATGTTCGCCCAGGCGTACGTCGAGGTCGCGCGCCGCATCCTCGAGATCCGGCGCCACGACTCGGAGTTGGTGACGCTCCGCTACGATTCGGGCCGCGAGTCGAAGGGCAATAGGATGCGCGCCAAAGCCCAGACCTTGCAGGCGGAGGCCTCCCTGGCGTCGGCGCAGAGGGACCTGCGCTCCGCGCGCCGCGAGATGTCTCGCCAGCTCGGCCGCGAGGGCTTTGCGGAGTTCACGGCCGGCGGAGCCTTCGCCGCGGCCGCGCCTCCGGCGCGCCCCGACGATTTCCGCGCCCTCCTGCCCCTGCGCCCCGACGTCGCCGTCGCGGAGGCCTCCGTGCGCTCGTCTCAGGCTTCGCGCGCGCAGGCGTCCAGCAACTTATGGCCTTCGGTCTCCGCCAGCTATTCG
>MGUL01000034.1:17082-22699 GCA_001800005.1 Elusimicrobia bacterium RBG_16_66_12
CCCCAGCGCCCGTGCCGGCTGGTCGGCGGCGGCGACGCTGAGCTATCCCCTCTTCGGCGGGGGCCCGACGGCGGCCTACTTCTCGGCCTTGGCGGGGCGGCGCGGCCGCGAGAAGGCCGTCTCGGATCTGTCCGCGACGCGACAGCGGGCCCTCGCGGACCTCGAGTCGGCTTGGTCCGGCTTCGCCGACGCGGCGGATGCGGTGAGGGTCCAGGACGCGCTGCTTGAGGCCGCGCGCCAGCGCAACGACGAGGCCGACGTGCGCTATGCCTCGGGCCTTCTGAGCTTCGACAACTGGGAAGTCATCGTGTCCGACCGCGTCTCCGCCGAGAGGCAGGCCCTCTCGTCCCGGCGCGCGGCGATGGACGCGGAGACCGCGTGGGACCGCGCCCTGGGAAGGGCGCTCGGAGAGTGAGATGAAGCGAACGATCATCGTCGTGGCCGCCGTCGCCGTCGCCGCGGGCGGAGCCTGGTTCCTCCACTTCAAGGGGGGCGGCAAGCGCCGCGATCCGGCGGCTCGCGCGGTCGAGGCGAAACTCGGTCCCATCGAGCAGTCGGTCGACGCGACCGGCTCCGTGGCGCCGATGAACCGCGTCGAGATCAAGCCCCCCGTGGGCGGACGCATCGACACCCTCCTCGTCGACGAGGGCTCCCTCGTGACCTCGGGCCAGATCGTGGCGTGGATGAGCTCGACGGACCGCGCGGCGATCCTGGACGCCGCGCGGGCCATGGGCCCGGCCGAGTTCAAGAAGTGGCAGGACGCCTACAAGCAGACGCCGGTCGTGGCCTCCCTTCCGGGCGAGGTCATCCTGCGCAACGTGGTCGTGGGCGAGGCCGTGAGCGCCGGCTCCGTGCTTTTCGCGGTGGCCGACACGCTGATCGTCAACGCCCAGGTCGACGAGTCGGACATCGGGAAGATCAAGATCGGCCAGAAGGCGCGCATACGGCTCGACGCCTACCCTGACCGGCCCGTGGACGGCAAGGTCTACGACATCCTCTTTGAAGGAAAGAACGTTTCCAACGTCATCACCTACGGCGTGAAGATACGCCCCGGCAAGCTCCCCCCCTTCTTCCGCTCGCAGATGACGGCCAACGTCAGCTTCCTGGTCGCGCGCAAGGAGGACGCGCTCCTCCTGCCCGCGGCGGCGGTGAGCGACATGCCCGGCGGCAAGCGCGCGGTGAGCCTGACTCCAGGCCCGGACGGAAAGCCCGTCAGCCGCGAGGTGACGGTCGGTCTCGAGACCGACGACCAGGTCGAGATACTGGACGGCGTCGCGGAAGGCGACAAGGTCCTCCTGCCTCAGGGCAGGTACGTCGCGCAGAAGGCGCCCGAGTCGAGCCCCCTTTCCTTCATGAGCGGGCGCAAGGTGGACAGAAGCGAGGGGGCGGCGCCGAAGCCGAAGAAGCCCGCGTCGGCGGCCGGGAGATAGGGGGCCGCGTGCCGCCTTTGATCGAGCTCTCCGGAGTCACGAAGACCTACTTCGTGGGCGGCGGCCGCTTGGATGTCCTCAAGGGCATCGACCTGCGCATCGAGGCGGGAGAGTTCGTCGCCATCATGGGACCCTCGGGCTCGGGCAAGTCCACTCTGATGCAGATCCTGGGCCTGCTCGACCGGCCCGGTGCCGGCGCCTACAAGCTCCTCGGCCTGGACGTCTCGCGTCTGAGCGACGACGAGGGCGCGGCCCTTCGTTCGCGCACGATCGGCTTCGTCTTCCAGATGTTCAACCTGCTGGCGCGCACCAGCGCGCGGGACAACGTCGGCCTGCCGATGCTCTATACCGGCGAGCCGGGCCGCGCGCGGAGGGCGGCCGAGGTCCTGCGCGAGGTGGGCCTGGGCGACCGGATGGACCACGCCCCCAACCAGCTCTCCGGCGGCCAGCAGCAGCGCGTCGCCATCGCGCGCGCGCTGGTCAACCGCCCGCGCCTGATTTTCGCCGACGAGCCGACCGGCAACCTGGCCTCGCAGCAGGCCGAGGAGATCCTTGGCCGGCTCATCGAGATGAACCGCTCCGGCATCACGGTCGTGATGGTCACTCATGAGCCGGACATCGCGGCCTACGCCAAGAGGATCATCAGGCTCAAGGACGGCGTCATCGTTTCCGATGAAGCGAATCCGGCGCCGCGCGGCGACCACGGGGAGCCCGCCGCCCTGCGCGCCACGACCCTCGACGGAGTTCCCCCGATCCGGGAACTCAGCGGCGAGGAGCTCCTCGAGCACGTCCGCTCGGCCTTGGGGGCCATCCGCGCCAACAAGCTGCGCAGCGCCCTCTCGATGCTCGGCATCCTCATCGGCGTGACCGCCGTCATCGCGATGCTCGCCATCGGCAGGGGCGCTCAGAAGTCGGTCGAGACCCAGCTCTCCGGTCTGGGCTCGAACCTGATCATGCTTTGGCCCGTCTCGCCCCGCACCGCGGGCGGGCCGCGCGGCGGGATGGGGTCCTTCAGCCGCCTGACGCTGGAGGACGCGGCGATGATCGCGCGGGCCCATCCGGGCATCGCGCGCGCCGCCGGCGAGGTCAGCGGCAGCGGCCAGGCCGTCTTCGGCGACAAGAACGTCAACACGAGCCTGACGGGGGCCATGCCGGAGTACGAGCAGATGCGCAACTCCTCGCCCTTCTACGGCCGCTTCTTCACGGCCGAGGAGAACGACCGCATGGCCCGAGTCGCCTTGCTCGGCCCGACCGTCGTCGCGAGTCTGTTCGGCGAGCAGGATCCGGTGGGCCGCACGATCAGCATCGAGCACATCAAGTTCAAGGTGATCGGAGTTCTGACGCGCAAAGGTTCCAGCGGCTTCCAGGACCAGGATGACAAGATCATCATCCCTTTGAAGACCGCCATGAAACGCGTCCTTGGCCGCCAGTACCTGAGCATGGTCGACATCGAGGCCGTCTCCCCCGAGGACACCGACGCGGTCATCGCGGCCGTGCGCGCTCTGATGCGCAAGCGTCACCGCCTGCCCGACTACAAGGACGACGACTTCATGCTCCGAAACATGGCTGAGATCCAGGCCGCGCTCTCCGGGACCTCGAAGATCTTCTCGCTGCTCTTGGGCATCGTGGCCGCCATCTCGCTCGTCGTCGGCGGCATCGGCATCATGAACATCATGCTGGTCTCGGTCTCCGAACGCACCCGCGAGATCGGCCTCAGGAAGGCCATCGGCGCCACGCGCCGCGCGGTCTTGATCCAGTTCCTGATCGAGGCGGCCGCCATGTCCACCTGCGGCGGGCTGATGGGCATCGCGCTCGGCATGTCCATCGCCTTCGCGCTGGCCGCCTTCGCCGGCTGGGCCGCCATCGTCACCCCGCAGTCCGTCATCCTGGCCTTCTTCTTCTCGGCCGGCACGGGCGTCGTCTTCGGCTTCTGGCCCGCGCGCAAGGCCTCCCTGCTGTCCCCCATCGAGGCCCTGCGCTACGAGTAAGCCTACGATAATCATGCCAATGAGAGCGGACCTCGGGCAAGCGCCCATCGCGCGCATCACCTGCCTCTACATCGGGCGGGTCGGCGACGTGATCGTCGCCACCCCTTTCCTTCGGGCGCTGCGCCGCCATTATCCCAAGGCCCGCATCCGTCTCATCGTGGGCTGGCGTAGCGAGCAGGTCCTGCCGCTGATCCCGTTCGTCGACGAATGGGCGGTGCTCCAAAAGCCCCAGCGCTTGGGCAGCCACCTCAAGTTCGCGTGGAGCCTGCTCTCCCAGCCGTGCGACCTGCTCATCGACCTCAACTCCTCCTACTCCAAGACCTCCACGTTCATCGCGCGGGCGACGCGCGCCCGCGCGCGCATGGCCTTCGACAAGGGGCGGGGACCGGGCGTCTTCGACCAGGTCCTCCCCGCGCCGGCCGTCACGGAGCACATGTACGACCGGTACGCACGGCTGGCCGCGGCCCTGGGAGCGCCCTACGACCCCGAGCTGGAGCTTCGCCTGCCCGCGGCCGACGTCGCGGAGGCGGATCGTCTTCTGTCCTCGTTCATGGTCAAGGGCGAGCGCTCCTTCAAGGTCCTCATCCACCCCGGGAATTTTGACCGATTCTCCTTCCGCTGGCCCGAGGAGAAGTTCGCCGCGCTGACCGACCGCCTCCTCGACGACCCGACCCTGCGCGTCTTCTACATGGCCGGGCCCGGCGAACACGACAAGGTGTCGGAGATCGTGCGCGCCCTCAAGCGCCCCGTCTCGATCCTGCCGCCGGCGCGTCTGGGGGTTTCCGGAGCGATGCTCAAGAAGATGGACCTCTTCGTCTGCAACATCACCGGCACGACCCATCTCGCGGTCGCGCTGAAGGTCCCCACCTTCGGCTTCTACGCGGGCTACACCCAGGCGGTGTGGCGCCCGCGCGGCGCGCGCCACGGCGGGACGGTCTGCCCGGAATGGGAGTCCTGCCGGGAAACGACGGTCGACGAGGCCTATTCGGCGCTCAAGGACCACCTCGGGCGGCTCAGCCCCTGGCTTTAGCGAGCAGGTCCGACAACGCGTCCCACGCCTCGTCGACCGTCGGGCGGCGCCCCGGCGTCTCCAGCACGAGGTGCCCGGGACGGTGCGCGTAGCCGAAGCGCCAGGGCTCGGTGTGCGAAAATAGCTCTACGGTCGGGGTTCCCAAGGCCACGGCGAGATGCATCGGCCCGGTGTCCGCGGTCAGGACCGCTCGCGCGTTCGAGATCGCCGTGGCGAAGCGCCGCAGCGGCAGTTCCGGCGCGACGAGGATTCCAGCAGGAAGGGCGAGTTCTTTCATCAGTTCGCGTTCAGCCGGTCCTCCCGTCAGGACGACCTTGCGGCCGGACGCGACCAATCGCCGGCCCAACTCCAGGAACCAATCGGGATCGAGGCGCTTCTCGGCGCGCGCTCCCAAGAAAAGAGCGACGCTCTCCCGGTCCAGTCCCCATTCCTTCCAGGTCCGCGCCCCCTCCTCCCGCTCGCCGGGGCCGAAGCGCCACTCCGTGGCAAGCTCCGAGTCCGGAGGCAGCGCCGCGGCGGGGGCCGCGTGCCGGACCAGGCGCGCGAGATTGGCCGTCTCATGGGCTCGCTCCGCGGGCACGGGGACGAGGTCGTCCAGGAACCGCGCTGCGTCGCCGCGGTCGAAGCCGATGCGGCGCTTGGCGCCCGAGAGGGCCGTCCAGACCGCGCTCGACAGGGAGAATGCGTGCTGGGGCGAGAAATCGAAGGCCAGATCATAGCCGCGCAGGCGCAGTCCGGGCAGGGACCTCGCCGTCAATATCGCATCGACGCAGGGGTTGTGCGCCAGAGCGTCGCCGTAACGATCTGAGATCATGACTTCCAGCCGACAGGCTGGAAATGCGGTCTTGATCAGCCGCAATGACGGGGTCAGGAGCAGGAGGTTCCCCAGCCGCGAGTCGTGCCTGACGGCGAGGACCCGGCGCACCGAGGACGGCTCCACCGGGCCTTCCGGCGGGTGCGGCTTGGGCAGAAGTCCCGCGAGGCCGGCTCGGAGCAGGGCCTTGCCGCCCCTCTCGACGCTCTTGCCGAGGTCTTTCAAGCTTCCCACGGCACGATTCTATCACTTGTATAATCACCGCATGCCGCTGGTGAGCTGGAGCAGCCGAGGAGAGATCTCGACGCTGACGCTGGAGCGTCCCGAGGCCCTCAACGCCATGTCGGAGGAGATG
>MGUL01000035.1:0-763 GCA_001800005.1 Elusimicrobia bacterium RBG_16_66_12
ATGAGGCCGCGGGAAGGCTGGATGACGCCGAAAGATTGCTGGCCCGCTGCCTCGGGCTCAGCCCGAACGACGCGGCGGCGCGCTACAACTCCGCGCGCGTGCTGGCGCGCCTCGACCGCCCCATTGAAGCCGCGGCGCAGCTGAGGGAGTTCCTAAGACTTGCTCCCGACGACCCCGACGCGCCGGCGGCGCGACGCTGGCTCAGGGAACTGACGCGATCAGGGGCCAGCCCAGGGGCAGCAGGAAGAAGAAATTGAAGACGGCCCCGCAGGACAGGAAGGGGCCGAACGGGATGGGGTCCGCGCGCTTGGCCCGCCCCGAGGCCAGAAGCCACACGCCGTAGACCGAGCCGAGAAGAGACCCGATCATCAGGCAGTCGAAGGCGCCGAGCATCCCCGTCCAGGCGCCGACGCCCGCGAGCAGCTTCACGTCTCCTCCGCCCAAGGCTTCCTTCTTGAAGACGAACTCCCCGACGACGGCCAGTCCCCAGCCCATCGCCAGGCCGGCCAGCGCGCCGCGCGCGCTCCACAGCGCGCTGAGCCACCAGCGCCCGCCGGCGTCGAGGTACGGATTGATCGGGGAGAAGACGATCCCCGTGAGCGCGAGGCCGAGGGAGAGTTCGTCGGGGATCAGGAACGTGTCCCAGTCGATGAGGGCCACGGCGAGGAGCGCGCCGCACGCCAAGGCCGCGGCCGCGCCCCAACCCGGCAGGCCGGGCCAGCGCAGCTGGAGACCCGCGGCGAGAAGGGCGAAGGACGCCTCG
>MGUL01000035.1:784-10957 GCA_001800005.1 Elusimicrobia bacterium RBG_16_66_12
GCGGCAGCGCCGGCAGCGCCCGCCCAGAGCCAGCCAGGAGAGCACGGGAATGTTGTCGTGCCAAGCGATCGGCGTAGCACAGCGCGGACAGCGCGAGCGCGGGCGCACGAGGGATTCCTCTCGCGGCAGACGGCGGATGACGACGTTCAGGAAGCTCCCGAAGATGGAGCCGAACAGGAACGCCGTCGCGACCGGAAAGTTCTCCATGGCTGGAAACAAGGAACCCCCGGGGGCCGCGAGGGCCCCCGGGGGTTTCACTTAAGTCCGGCTCAGTACACCGTCCAGACGCTGCCCTTCGTGTCGGTGTGCGTGCAGTTGACCAGCACGGACCCCACGTTGGCGTCGGTTATGGTGTTCATGTACCACCAGCCGCCCGCGTTGTTCGGGGCGGTCACGGCGGAGCCGTCCACCTCGGTCGACAGGTCCGAGTGGTAGTTCGGCGCCTTCGCGACCGGGATGGCAGTCAGGTACTTGCCGCTGATGGTGAGCGCGGAAGCCGCGAACGGATACTGGCCTTCCATGTCGCCGTAGTAGATGCTGAGAGCCGACCGCAGCGAGCCCAGGTTGCCCTTGGACGCGCCCTCGGACGACTTGCGGATGAGCTCCGCGAACTTCGGGATCGCGATGGCCGCGAGAATACCGATGATGGCCACGACGATCATAAGCTCGATGAGCGTGAATCCCTTCTTGGACTTCCTCATGTGCATGACCCCCTTTGCGTCGTTATGTATGTATCAAGGGTAAATGTGCGTTATGCGACGCCTAGGTCACACACCCTTGTACGCAGTATAATCCTGCGCCAGACGACTGTCAAGCAAACAAATAGTGAAAACGGTCACTCTCCTCATCTCGACCGGTGGGCAAGAGGGGACTTGAACCCCTAAGACCTTTCGGTCACACGGTCCTGAGCCGTGCGCGTCTGCCAGTTCCGCCACCTGCCCACCGCTCGAGACGAAATTGAGTAGAATCCATTCTACGACATCATGCCGCCCAAAGACAAGGAAGACGACAAGAAGACCGTCGCCACCCACCGCAAGGCCCGCCAGTTCTACGAGATCATCGAGGTGATCGAGGCCGGCCTCGCGCTGAAGGGCCCCGAGGTGAAGGCCCTGCGCCGGGGGCAGGCCTCCCTCGACGGCTGCTTCGGCCGCGTCGACAAAGGCGAGCTATGGCTGGAGAACTTCTACATCCCCCCCTACGCCTTCGCCACCAACCTCGAGCCCCTGGACCCCCGCCGCAAGCGCAAACTGCTGCTCCACGCCGCCGAGATGCGCAAGGTCGAGGGGAAGCTCGCGACCAAGGGCCTGACCCTCATCCCCCTCGAGGTCTACTTCCGCCGCGGCTGGGCCAAGGTCGCCCTGGGCCTGGCCAAGGGCAAGACCGGCGCGGACCGCCGCGACGACCTCAAGAAGAAGGACGTCCGCCGCGAGGCGGAGAAGAGCTTCAAGGGCGCCTACCGGGGCTGAGCCCGCTTCGGCCGCAGCGCCGCGAGCCGCGCGAGGTTCCGGCGGGACGCCTCGTCGCCGGGATCGGCGGCGAGGGCGGATTCGAAGCCCGAGCGCGCCCGTTCCCACCGGCCGAGCCCGGCCCACGCGGCGGCACGATTGGCTCGGGCGCGGCGGCACACCGGACGGATCGCCAAGACCGCGCGCAGCCGTCCGGCCTCCGGGCCCTGAGCGTCGCCCCTGCGCGCGAGAAAAGCCAGTCGCTCCAACGCCGGGACGCAGAGCGGGTCGTCCGCCTCGGCGCGCGCGAAATAGCCCTCGGCCTGCGCGACGAGTCCGGCGGCCGCCAACTCCGTTCCCATGTTGACCAGAGCCGTCGCGCAGGAAGGATCGAGGACCAGGACTCTTGCCCACAGCGCCCGCGTGTCGCGCCAATATGCCTGCTGGGCGACGCACGCCGCGGCCAGGAGCGCGACGAGCAGCGCGCCGGCCGCGGCCGCGGCACGATGAAGGCGGGGCCGCCGCAGCGCGGCGAGCATCCCCGCGCCGGCCAGCAAAGCCCACGGCAGGCAGGACAGATAGGAGTAGCGATCGGCGACGAGCTGCGCTCCCGCCTGCGCCAGCCCGCTGACCGGCAGGAGGATGACTCCATAGCACGCCCCCGCCGCCGCCAGCCAAGGACGCCCCCGCCGCCGGCGCCAGGCCAGAGAAACGAAGAGGCCGACGACGACGGCCGCAAGCAGGAAGCGCGGCTCGAGGGGACGCAGCGGGACGGGCAGTTCGTAGAACGGCGAGAGCCCCGCGGGCCACAGGGTCTTCCACGCATAGAAGCAGAGAGCGTAGCCGCTCTGGGCCAGGCGCGCCGCCGGCCCATGGTCGCTCCAGGACCAAGAGGAGCGCGCTCCGGCCTGAGCGGCGATACCCAGGACCCCCAGGGCCAGGCCCAGCAGGAACATCGGGATCTTCTCGCGCAAAGCCGGCCGAAGCTCTCGGCGCAACGGCCAGACATCCAGGATGAGCAGGACGAGGGGCAAGGTCACCGCGACGGCCTTGGAGAGGCAGGCCGCGGCGAACAAGGCATGGACCGCCGTCAGCGCCCGCGGCCGCCGACCCGGCCGGCGGGCGTGGAGATAAGACAGGACCGCGCCGAGCCAGAAGGCCGCGCTCAAAGGGTCGCGGCGCTCCGCGGCCCAGGAGACGGATTCCACGCGCAGCGGGTGAAGGGCGAAGACGAGCGCCGCGAAGAACGCCGCCGCGTCCAGGGCCCCGTCCCCGGCGCCGGGCGCTCCCAGGAGCAGCAGACGTCTCGCGGCCAGGAAGACGAGCGCGGCGTTGAGCGCATGGAGCAGAATGTTCGTGAGATGGTAGCCTCGAGGATCCATCCCCCAGAGGACGAAGTCGAGACCGTAGCTCAGAAAGGCCAGCGGCTGGTAGGCGCCTCCGGGAGCGGAACTGAAGGCCCAGCGGACATTCTCCCAACCCAGACCCCGGTAATGGATGTTGCCCGTCAGCAGCAGGCCGTCATCCCAATTCAGCCAGCCGTGCGAAAGGCTCGGAAGGAAAACGAGGAACGCGGCGGCGCCGCCGAGGAAGGCGAGGACGGCGGGGCGCGCCCGCACGACGCCTAGAAGCGGACGCCGAGACCCGCCTCGGCGCCCGACTGGCCGTGAGCCAGCGTGTAGGCGAGGCTGAGGTAGGTGAACTGGAAAATCTTCAGCCGCATCCCCGCGGTGTAGCGGCCCTCGAAAGTCGCGACCGCGCGGCCGTTGAGCGTCGGATCCAGCGTGGAAGAGCGCGCCACGAGCCGCGTGCGGTCGAAGCCCGCGCCGACGAAGGGCGCGAAAAGAGGCGTGCCCGCCGAGCAGACCAGGCTCGCGCCGAAGTGGCTGGCGGAGAAGGCCCGGTGCACGACCGAGTGACCGACCGCCGAGGCGAGAATCTGAGGAGCCCAGGGCTTGTCGGAGGCGGAGTAGATGCCCCAGCGCACGCCCCCGCCGGAGATGGTCAGGCCCTGATAGGAGATTCCCCGGATGAAGCCGTCCAGCTTGAAAGGAAGGCCGATCTCGGCCTGGACCCAGGGCAGGCCGAAGAGGCGCACGCCCTTCTTGCGCAGGATCTGGTCGCCCTTGGAGGGGTAGAACTGGCCGCCGAAGCGCGCGCCGACGTCGAAGCCGGAGAAGCCGAGGGGGCGGCCGCTGTGAAACGTGGCGGCGCCGAGGATGCCGCCGAGGTCTCTGGCGAAGGGCTTCAGGGAGCCCTCATCGGCGTACTGCTCGAAGCCCCCGTACTGGTCCGAACTCGCGTGGACCGGAAGACCGAGCAGGGCGAGGCAGGCGGCGGCGAGGATGGCTCTCATGTCTCAGCGATGATGCGATATTTCATGGGCGAACCTCAACCCATGCAGGGTGAGGTCGGGTTCGTGGCGCACGCCGGGAAGGTCCTTCAAGAAGAGCGGGGCCAGGCCCCCGGTGGAGACCACGGCGGGGCGCCCCCCCATCTCCCGGCGGGTGCGAGCCAGGACCTCCTTGATCATTCCCAGGTATCCGTAGTAGAGGCCGGCCTCGATGCAGCGGACGGTGTCCTTGCCGACGGCGCTCCTCGGCTTGCGGACCTTCACCAGCGGGAGTTTGGCGGTGAATTCACGCAGGGCCCGCGCCGCCGAATTGGGGCCCGGCAGGATGGCCCCCCCGATGTAGTCCCCCTTCGCGTCGACGCAGTCGAAGGTGGTGGCGGTGCCGAAGTCGATGGCGATGGCCGCGCGGCCGCGGAGCGCCTTCAGAGCGAGGGCATTGAGGATGCGGTCCGCGCCGACTTGGGCCGGCGTCTTGACCTTGAGCTTGAGGCCGAGCCGGGACCCCGGCGTGACGGCGGCGGCCTTCAGGCCGAAGGCCTTCCGGACGGCGGACTCGACCACGGCGTCGAGCCGCGGAACGACGCTGCCGTAGATGACGGCCTCGGGACGAGGCGCGCAGCGCAGGCGGCGCGCGTACCACGCGGCCGATCTCCGGAGATCGGTCGTCACCCGCCATCGGCGGATGAGCCGATCTCCGGAGAAAAGCCCGATCGTCAGGTTGGTGTTCCCGACGTCGACGGCGAGGAGCAACTTACTTCAGGGCTCCGACCAGTTCCTTCACCGCGCCCGCCGACTTCAGCAGCGCCGCGCGCTCCTCGACGGTGAGATTGAGTTGGATGATGGCCTCGATGCCGCGCTCTCCCAGCTTGCAGGGCACGCCGACGAAGACCCCGTCGATGCCGTACTCGCCCTCGAGCAGGGCGGCGCAGGGCAGGATCTTCTTCTTGTCCTTGAGGATCGTCTCGACCATCTCGGCCGCGGCGGCCGAGGGCGCGTAGTAGGCCGAGCCGGTCTTCAGGAGCTTGACGATCTCGGCCCCGCCGTCCCGGGTGCGCTGATTGATGGCCTCGATCTTCTCCTTGGGCAGGAGCTCGGTCACGGCGATGCCGTTGACCGTGGAGAAGCGGGGCATGGGAACCATGGTGTCGCCGTGGCCGCCCAGCACCATCGCGTGGACGCTCTCCATCGAGACGTCCAGCGCCTCGGCCAGGAACCAGCGCATGCGCGCGCTGTCGAGCACGCCCGCCATGCCGATCACACGGTGCTTGGGGAACTTGGAGGTCTTCAGCGCCACCGAGCACATCGCGTCGAGCGGGTTGGAGACGACGATGATCACGCAGTTCGGCGAGAACTTGGCCACTTGCTCAGTGACCGCCTTCACGATCCCCGCGTTGGTGTTCAGGAGGTCGTCGCGGCTCATCCCCGGCTTGCGCGGGATGCCGGCCGTGATGACGACGACATCGGAGTTCTGCGTGGGTTCGTAGGTCGTGGTCCCGGTCACGCGCGTGTCATACCCGCAGATCGGTCCCGACTCCATCAGATCCAGGGCCTTGCCGGCGGGCATACCCTCCGTCTGCGGGATGTCCACCATCACGACATCGCAGATGTCCATCTCCGCCAAACGCTGGACCAGCGTCGCTCCGACGTTCCCCGCGCCGATGACCGTCACCTTTTTTCGAGCCATTTGAGCCTCCTATATCCTAGGGTCAGGCCTTTAAAGTTTTTAATGAGGGAACCTCATTAAAAACTTTAAAGGCCTGACCCTTACAATGGGATGTTACCATGCTTTTTCGGCAACGACACGACCTTCTTGCCCTTCAGAAAACGCAGCGCGCGGATGACCTTCGGGCGGGTCAGACGCGCCTCGATGACCTCGTCGACATAGCCGTGCTTGGCGGCCTGGAACGGCGAGGCGAACTTCGCGGTGTACTCTCGCACCAACTCTGCCCGGCGCTTCTCCGGGTCGGCGGCCTTGGCCAGCTCGGTCTTATAAAGAATGCTCACGGCCCCCTGCGGACCCATCACGGCGATCTCGGCGCAGGGCCAAGCGAAGTTCACGTCGCCGCGAATGTGCTTGGAGCTCATCACGTCGTAGGCTCCGCCGTAGGCCTTGCGCAGGACCACGGTCACCTTGGGCACGCTAGCGCGGCAGAAGGCGTACAGGAGCTTGGCGCCTCGCCGGATGATGCCGCCGTGCTCCTGCTCCAGGCCCGGCCAGTAGCCCGGCACGTCGACCAAGGTCAGCAGAGGGATGTTGAAGGCGTCGCAAAAGTTGATGAAGCGCGCGCCCTTCTCCGAAGCGTCGATGTCGAGGGCGCCGGACAGGACCTGCGGGTTGTTGGCGACCACCCCCACGGACTCGCCGTCCATGCGGATGAAGCCGCAGACGATGTTGCGCGCGAAGTTGCGATGCACCTCGAAGAAGCGGTGCCCGTCGGCGATCTCCCAGATCACCTCGTGGATCTTATAGGACTTCTTGGGCTCCAGCTCGCTGATTCGGTCGAGGGCCTCGCTCTCGCGGCGCGGGTCGTCGGAGGCCATGGCGGCCTTCGGCTGCTCATGGCAGTTCTGGGGCAGGAAATCGAGGAGCTCCCGGATCTGCCGGAAGCAGTCCGACTCGGAGCCGGCCACGAACTGGCAGACGCCTGAGAGGCGGCTGTGGGTGTCCGCGCCGCCCAGGCTCTCGAAGTCGCAGGTCTCGCCCGTGGCGGCCTTGACGACCTCGGGGCCCGTGATGAACATGTGGCTGGTACCGTCGACCATGAAGATGAAGTCGGTCAGCGCCGGCGAATAGACGGCGCCGCCCGCGCAGGGCCCGAGAATGGCCGATATCTGCGGGATGTAGCCCGAAGCTTGGACGTTTCTGTAGAATATCTCCGCGTAGCCGCCCAAGCTCTCCACGCCTTCCTGGATGCGCGCCCCGCCCGAGTCGCAGAGCCCCACGACCGGGACCTCGGCCGTGATGGCCAGGTCCATGACCTTGCAGATCTTCATCGCGTGCGACAGGCCCAGCGAGCCGCCCATGACCGAGAAGTCCTGGGAGTAGACGCAGATGGGGCGTCCGTTGACGCGCGCGAAGCCCGTCACCACGCCGTCGGCGGCCAGGTACTTCTTGTCCAGTCCGAAGTCCGTGGACTTGGTCTCGACGAGGAGGTCCACCTCCTCGAAGCTGTCGTCGTCGACCATGGCCTCGATGCGTTCGCGCGCCGTCATCTTGCCGGCCGCCTTCTGCGCGGCCAGGCGCTCGGGGCCGCCGCCCGCCTCGGCGCGGGCGCGCTTGTCGAGCAGCGCCTGCGTCTTGGGAGAGACCAGCGGGCGCTTCGCTTTCTTATCCGACATGATTAGTTTTATCAGTCACTTTCTTGTCTCCGGCCGCGCCGAAAGGCCGTAATCACGCGGATCTGAACATGCCTCATAGGTCCCGCGGTCGATTTTGATCCAATCGGTCTTATTGATCCCTCGAGAATCGCGCGAAGCCGGGCTGGATGGGAAGGCACTCGCGATCTTGATCCAGCGCCCCTGCTCCGCGGCGATAAGGCGCACCTCGTCGGCCACTTCGGAGAAATCCTGATCCGGGACGCCCGTATAGAAGCGGACGCTGGACAGACTCCAACCCCTGCTGCGACAGACCCACTCCGAGAGCTTTCTGACGTCGTAATCCGGATGCTGGGAGCCGAATGCCTTCTTGGCGGCGTAAAACAGATTCTGGCCATCGACGAAGGCAACGACGCGCTTGGCGGCCGGCTCAGCGCTCATGGCAAGCCCCAAAAAGAAAACCCCAACCGGGCCACGAGGGCATGTCGGTTGGGGACTAAATCGTTGCCGGTCATATTGTAACACGAATACACGAATTATCAATGCCCCTCTTCGACGAGCTCGATCAGCACGCCGCCGTGGTCCTTGGGATGCAGGAATGCGACCATATGGCCCCACGCGCCGGGACGCGCGGCCTTGTCAAGCAGTTCCGCACCGGCAGCGACCTGGCGCTTGAACTCGTCTTCGATACTCGGCACGGCAAAGGCGAGGTGATGCTGGCCCGGGCCACGCTTCTCAAGGAACTTCGCCACGGACGAATCCGGGGAGGTCGGCTCGAGCAGTTCGATGTAGGGCCCGTCGCCCATGAAGGCGACCTCGACCTTCTGCGACGCCACGACTTCGCGGTGGGCCAGGCGCAGGCCCATCTTCTCATGGCGGCAAATCGCCTCTTCCAGGGATCTCACGGCCACTCCGACGTGGTGGAGCTTCATTGGCACGTCTTCCGCCTGCAAAAGTTCCCCGACTGGTCAAGCCGATGGTGAGGCCGAGGACAGGCGCCTGCCCCGCCGTTCGCCTTCATATTCGTTTCTGCCCTCCAGCTCCGGACCTGTATACCTACTGTGGCCGGCCACGGCTGCCGTTCAGCCATCAAATCGCTTCCCGGTCTTCTTCGGCCGAACGAATTGAGTTAAACCGTCGGCCGACCGGCTTCAACGATTGGTTGGGTGGCCAAATCATCGGTACCACGACGGTCTGACGATTACCACAAAATCATCGGCATAGCTTGCCGCCTTCTCGTCAGGCTCCAGAACAGTAAGGCGCACCCGGGCGCGACCCGGGATGATATCCCAAACATGAATCCACTCAAAGTTAAGTTTATTACAGGCATCAAGCGAGTTCCTAAGATAGCCCCTCGTTTTTTCCTTTAACAGCCGATCATCGATCTTAATCCCATACCGGAAAACCTCGGCCCGAACTTTCCAGTTAAATTTTTCCTTCGAAGGGAAGCCTTTCGCGCTCACTATTGAGATTTCGTGGTTTCTGAAAAACATTGGAGAAAATTCAATTTCTTTTGACATCCCGCCCTGATGAAAAAAGAATCGAACTGAGGATAGCGGATCGTAGGGACCAGAAGGCCTCACACCTATGAAAAGGACCAAGAAGACGATGAACGCCGAAAGAAGGGCGATAGCTGTACCGCCCACCCAACCAAACCATTTAAATACTTTGTTTTTCATTGTCCTGGCCATCCAACGTCTGAGTATGCCGGTCAGCATAGCATGCAGATAAGACGTCAATATCTCGGGAGCGATTCTTTGCCGGCCGTGAGCAGCTTTCGCCCTACAGTCGCGGGATCCATTTTATGCAGAACCAGCTCTTCCAATATCTTGTCGGTGACCCGGTCAAGGGCGTTCTTGACGACGTGGCGGTGCACCCAGAAGCGCAGCTCGGTGGAGTGCTGGATCTTCAGGCGCACGCGGCCCTCGACGGACTTCTTCAGATGGTCCCAGTGGGCGTCGAGGGTCTCGGCCAACTCCGCCACGCCCTCGCCGGAGAGCGCGGACGTCGCGACGACGGGAGGCTCCCAGGCCTTGGGCGCCTGGCCGGCGCTCTGGCCCAGGCCCAACGCGCCCTTGAGGTCGCTGACGGCCTTGTCCCGGCCGGCCAGATCGGCCTTGTTGACGACGAAGACGTCGCCGACCTCCATGGCCCCGGCCTTCATGGCCTGGATCTCATCGCCCATGGCGGGCGTGGTGACGTAGAGGACGGTGTCGACGACCGAGGCGATGTCCACCTCGTCCTGGCCCGTGCCGACGGTCTCGACGATGATCTTGTCGCAGCCCAGGGCCTCCAGCACGTGGATGGCGCCGAAGATGGTATGGGTCAAGCCCCCGATCATGCCGCGCGAGGCGAGACTGCGGATGAACACGCCCGGATCGGTCGCGTGCTCCATGATGCGCAGGCGATCTCCCAAAAACGCCCCGCCGGAAATCGAAGAGGACGGGTCCACGGCCAGCACGCCCACCTTGAGCTTCAGCGAACGATAGTGACCGATCAATCGTCCGGTGAGGGTGGATTTCCCCGCTCCGGGCGGCCCCGAGACTCCCAGCTTCTGGACCGTGCCGGAGGATTTGAAGAAGTCCTTGGCCAGGACCTCGGCCATGGGATCCTCGTCGATGACGAGCGAGAGGGCGCGCGAGGCCGCGGCGTGGTCGCCTCGACGCACGCGAGCGATGAGGTCCCTCGGATCGTTCCTAGCGGCCAGGGAGCTTCTCTTTGAGATAATCGACGATGGTCGAGAGCGGCGTGCCCGGACCGAATACCCGGGAGACGCCGGCCTTTTTGAGCGCCGCCACGTCCTCGTCCGGGATGATGCCGCCGCCGAGGACGAGGACATCTTTCAGCCCCTTCTTCTTGAGCGCCTTGCAGATCGCGGGGAATAGCGTCAGATGAGCGCCGCTCAACAGCGAGAGCCCCACGGCGTCGACGTCCTCCTGCATGGCGGCGGTCGCGATCATCTCCGGCGTCTGGCGGATCCCGGTGTAGATCACCTCGAAGCCCGCGTCGCGCAGCGCGCGCACGATGACCTTGGCCCCGCGGTCGTGCCCGTCGAGGCCG
>MGUL01000035.1:10966-14668 GCA_001800005.1 Elusimicrobia bacterium RBG_16_66_12
AGGCCGGGCTTTGCGATCAGGATGCGGAAAGGTTTGTCCATCACCAGCTCCCTCCTTGAGATTCCAGGACGGCCGCGAAGGCCTCCACGACCTTCGGGTCGTAGGTATTCCCCGCACCCGCCTCCGCCTCCTTGAGCGCGCGCGCGCCCAGTTCCGCGCCCTTGAGGCCGCCCGAGATGCGCAGGCCTTCCATGTCCGAGACCAGGCGCATGATGCGCCCGCCCAGCGGGATTGCCTCGCCCGCGAGCTTGCCGGGATAGCCGGTGCCGTCGAAGCGCTCCTTGTGGTGCCGGATCGCGGGGATCGCCCCCTCCAGCATTTTGGTGCCTTCCAGCAGGCGGGACGAAAAGGTCGGGAGCATCTCCTCGTTGGCGGACGTCACCCCCATGTCGGCCAGCATGCGGGGATTCTTGAACGCGACATAGCCGATCTTGTGCAGGATGCCGGCGTAGTAGAGCATCCGGTAGTCGTACTCGTCGACGCCCAACGCGCGCCCGATCTCGCAGGCGAGCTTGGCCGAACGCACCGGATAGTCCTCATAGCCCGGCTTCATCGTCTCCACGACGCCGACCAGGATTTCCAGCACGTGCGAGAAGAAGTTCTTCTGCTCCGTGATGATCTTGGCGTTGGTGATGGAGACCGAAGCCAGGCTCGCCAGGCTCGAGAGCAGGCCCACGTGCCCTTCCGTGTAGCCGCCCTGTTTCTTATTGAGCACCTCGACGACGCCGACCAGCTCGCCGCGGAAGATCATCGGCACGCAGCACAGCGAGCGCGTCGTGAAGCCGGAGGCCTTGTCGAACTTTCCCGCGAAGCGCGGGTCGCTGCTCGTGTCGTTGACGGTCTGGGGCTGGCGGTTCTGCGCCACCCAGCCCGCGATGCCCTGGCCCATCGGCAGGGTCATCGTCTTCAGGGCCTTTGCCTTCTCGCCGGAGGCGACGCGAAAGAAGAGGTGCTTCTTGTCGTCGGTGACGAGCATGATCGAACTCGCCTCCGACTCGGTCAGCTGCTCGGCGGCGGCGCCGATCTTCTGCAGCAGGAAGTCGAGGTCCAGGGTGGAGCTCAGGCTCCCGGCGATCGAGAAGAGTTCCAGCGCCAGGTCCACGTTCATCTCAGGGCCCTGCGTCGACGCGTTTGTCTGTGCCATGGCTATTCCGTGCCTCCGAGGACTTCGCGGCAAGTCGTCAGGCCCATCTTCACCTTCTCCAGCCCGTCCTGGGAGATCAGGCGCATGCCTTCCTTCATCGCCATCTTGCGCACGGGGTCGGCGGCCACGTCCTTGAGGCAGAAGGCCCTCAGGGTGTCGGTCATCACGAGAAGCTCGTGCATGCCGACGCGGCCCTTGTAGCCGAGGTTCTTGCACTGGTCGCAGCCGCCCGCCGGGGGCGGCCCGTGGATCTTGCTGCCCTTGGGCAGCGCGACGCCGTTCTCCTCGAAGATCTTGATCTCCTCGGGGGTCGGGTCGTGCGGCACCCTGCAGGCGGGGCAGAGGCGCCGGGAGAGGCGCTGGGCCAGAATGGCCTTGATCGTGGTCGCGACCATGAAGGACGGCAGTCCCATGTCGGTCAGGCGCGAGATCGTCGAGGCCGCGTCGTTGGTGTGGATGGTCGAGAAGACCAAGTGGCCGGTCATCGCGGCTTCCATCGCGATGTGCGCGGTCTCCTCGTCGCGGATCTCGCCGACCATGATGACGTCGGGGTCCAGGCGCAGGAACGACCTCAGCGCGGTCGCGAAGTCGAACTTCTTGTCTCCGCCCAGTTTGAGGTCGGGGTTGACCGGGACCTGGCCGATGCCGTCCAGGTTGTACTCGACCGGGTTTTCGGCCGTCAGGATCTTGATGTCGGGGCGGTTGACGTGGTTCAAGGCCGCATAGAGCGTGGTGGACTTCCCGGAACCGGTGGGGCCGCAGACCACGATCAGGCCGAAGTTCTTCTTTCCGCCGATGCCCTTCAGGAGGTTCAGGAACTTGTCCAAGGTGTCTTCCATGAAGCCCATCTTCATAATGTCGACCTGGACGCTCTTGCGGTCGAGGATGCGCATCACGCAGGACTCGCCGTAGACCGTGGGGACCATCTCGACGCGGAATTCAATCGGGTTCCCCTGCGCTAATATCTGGATGCGCCCCGACTGCGGGATGCGGCGCTCGGTGATGTTCATCGAGTTCGTCATGATCTTGATCTTCGCCGCGATCGCGTTGCGGTAGCCCCAGGGCACGGTGAAGGGGCCGGGCAGCAGTCGCCCGTCGACGCGGTAGCGCAGCAGGATCTTCGAGTTCTTTCCCGCGGGATCCTCGAAGGGCTCGATATGGATGTCTGAGGCCTTGATCGACAGCGCGCCCAGGATGATGGCGTTGACGAACTTCTCGACCTCGGGCGCGGAGGCGTCGATGTCCGTGATGTCGGTCTTCGCGTCGTCCTTCTGGATCTCCAGACCGCCGGCGTCCGGGACCGCGGAGGCCTCGTTCTTAGCCACGTCGGTCATCAAGCGGTTCAGGGCTTCGCCCTCGCCCCGTCCGTAAGCGAGGTCGAGAGCCGCCAGGATGTCGTGCGGCAGGGCCAGATAGGGCTGAACCTGCAGTCCCGTGCGCAGTTGGATGTCCTCGGCGACGAAGAAATCCCTCGGGTCGGCCATCGCCACGAAGAGGACGTTCTCCTCCTTGGCGAAGGGGATGGCCACGTGACGGCGCGAGACCGCCTCGGGAACGGTCTTGGCGACCTCCGCGTCCACGTCCATCTGGACGAGATCCACGGCCTTGACCTGCCACTCCTCGGAGAGGGCCTTCAGCAGGTGGGCCTTGCCGATCGCCCCGCCGTCGATGACGGCCTGCTGGAAGCTCTTGCCGGTCTTCGCGACGTCGGCGTTCGCCTGCTTGAGCTGTTCCTCGGTGAGGAGCTTGCGCTCGACGACGATCTCCTGGACCGTCTTGCGCCGCTGCAGTCCCTTAACGGCCATGGTATTCTCCGAAGACGCCGCGCAGAGCCTTGAATATCTCGCCAATCGTGGCGCGGGACTCGACGGCATTGAGGATGTGCGGGAACAGATTCTCTTTCGGCGCGCGCGCGGCCTTGCCGAGGCGGAGCACGGCGGCCGAGGCGGCCTTGGAGTCGCGATCTTTGCGGAAGGCCTTCAAACGCTTGACCTGCTCCACTTCCAGCCTCGCGCCTGCCTTGTGGACGTTTCTTGGCACGCTCGACTTGCCGTCAGGCAAGGAGAGCGTGTTCACGCCGACGATCTTGCGTCGTCCCTCCTCGATGTCGCGCTGGTAGGCGTAGGCTCGCTCCTGGATCTCGCGCTGAGGGACCTCGTCCTCGATGAGCTTGAGCATCCCCCCCTCGCTGCGGATGCGCGAGAGCGTGGCGGCGACGCGCTTGTCGAGCTCGTCGGTCAAGGACTCGACGGCCCAGGCTCCGGCCACGGGGTCGACGGTGTCGGCCACCCCGGTCTCGTGCGCCAGGATCTGCTGGGTGCGCAAGGCGAGCGAGGCGGACTCCTCGCTGGGGAGGGCCAAGGCCTCGTCGAAGGAGTTGGTGTGCAGCGACTGCGCGCCGCCCAGGACCGCGGCCAGGGCCTGCCAGGCGACCCGCATCGCGTTATTGTGCGGCTGTTGGCTGGTCAAAGTCGAGCCGCAGGTCTGGACATGGAAGCGCAGGGACTGGGATTTTGAGTCCTTCGCGCCGAACTCGTCGCGCATGATCCGGGCCCAGA
>MGUL01000035.1:14705-16854 GCA_001800005.1 Elusimicrobia bacterium RBG_16_66_12
AGGAAGTGGTTATGACAGCCGAAGAAGAAGGCGAGCTTCGGGCCGAACTCGTCGACGCCGATGCCTCGCTCGAGGAGCGATCGGATATAGACCTCCGCGTTGGCGAACGTGAAAGCCACTTCCTGCACGGCGTCGGAGCCGGCCTCTCGGATGTGATAGCCCGAGATGGAGATCGGGTGGAAACGGGGCGTGTTCTTCAACGACCACTCCATCGTGTCCGCGCAGAGGCGCAGCGAGGAGTCCACGGGGAAGACCTGGGTGCCTCGGGCGATGAACTCCTTCAAGACGTCGTTCTGGAGGGTCCCAGCGAGGGTCCCGAGGTCGATGCCTCGCTTCTTGGCCACGGCCACGTAGAAGGCGAGCAGCACGGACGCCGTGGCGTTGATGGTCAAAGACGTCGAGACCCGGTCGAGAGGGATGGAATCGAAGAGCGCGTCCATGTCGTCGATGGTGGCGACGTGGACGCCCACGCGCCCGACCTCGCCCTTGGCCTTGGGATCGTCGGCGTCCAGGCCTATCTGGGTGGGCAGATCGAAGGCGGTGGAGAGGCCGGTCTGGCCCTGGTCGAGGAGGAAGCGGAAGCGCTGGTTGGTCTGCTGGGCCGTGCCGAAGCCCGCGTACTGGCGCATGGTCCAGAGTCGGCCGCGGTACATCGTCTTCTGGATGCCGCGGGCAAAAGGAAAACAACCGGCCTCGCCGATGTTCGGCGAGGCCGTGTTGTCGGGGCCGTAATAGCGCTGGATCTCGATTCTGGAAGGCGTCAGGAAGCCGGGCGCCTGGGTCTCGGCCGGATTCATGACGGCCTCATCTCCAGGCGGTCTCCCGCGCGGACGGAGCCGTTCAGCATCCCGCCTTGAAGTTCCAACACGCTGTGCGCAGAGAACACCCACGGAGACAGGCGCCACGGCTTCAAGCCCTCGATCACGCGCGCGACCGTCAGGTCGCGCTTGAGGAAGATCACGTCGATCGGAAACTTCATAAAAAACGTGTGAATCATGGGACAGGGTGTGATCCAAAGCCCCTCGTCGGCCGCCAGGGACTCTCGGCCGAGCAGGCCTTTGTTCCGGGACGCCGTCGTATCCGCCTTCTCGACTTTCGTCGCAACGGATGCGTTGCGCGTCACGTTGAAAGCGACCGTCATCGGATCACCGAGACGCGCCCCGTCCTCTTTCCCTGGGAAGTGGCGACGGCGAAGACATAGGTCCCCGAGGCGACCAGCCGCCCGCCGTCGTTCCTCCCGTTCCAAGTCGAGCTGTTCAACTCCCGGACCAGCTGTCCGTCCAGCGTGTATATCTTGATGGTCGCGTCGCTGCCCTTAAGCGAGTCGGGCAGGGCAAAGGTGACGGCGGTGTCCCTGGACGCGCGGAAGGGATTTGGGAAGGCGACGACCTTCTGTTCTCCCGGCGCGCCCGCTAAAGAACCCCTGATGGCCAGACGCGCCGCGAGGAAGGCGTTGAGGCGGCCGGCTCCGGCCGATTGGCCGAGAGGCGACTGAGACGCCGTGCCCAGGCCGATGTTGTCGGCCGAGGCGCGCAGGATGGTCTTCACCTGGGCCGGGGTCGAGAGAGGCTTGGCCGACATGATGAGCGCCGCCATGCCCGCGACATGGGGCGCCGAGAACGAGGTCCCCGTGGCGTAGGCCGTCCCGCCGCCCATGTCGGTGGTCAGCACCGAGACGCCGGGCGCGGCCAGGCCGTTGGCCGCCAGCTCAGAGCCCCGCGAGGAGAAGCTGGCGATGCCGCCGCTGGCGTCGGTCGCAGCCACGGGGATGACCCCGGCGCAGTTGCCCGGATTGTTGACCGCGCCGCCGTCATTGCCCGCCGCGGCGACCACGACGACGCCGGCGGCGACCGCGTTCGTGATCGCCGTCTGCAGGGCCGAAGCGCAGGCCCCGGGACCTCCGAGGCTCATGTTGATGACCACTTTGCCTGCGGCGGGCGTATTCTGGAGCGTAACGGCGTGGTCGATGGCGGCGATGACGCCGGGGTCGTTGGTGAGACACCCCGCGTCCGAGCAGTCGGAGGAGGGACAATCCCCATTCAGGAAGACCTTGAGGGAGAGAAGCTGAGCGCCCCAGGACATCCCCGAGATGCCGGCGCTGTTGTCGGTCGAAGCGGCGGCGACGCCGGAGACGCGGGTCGCATGGTTG
>MGUL01000035.1:16873-17345 GCA_001800005.1 Elusimicrobia bacterium RBG_16_66_12
CGGGTTGTTCGCGCTCTGGACTCCAGTGTTGGGATTGAAGGCTTGGCTGGTCGTATTGGTCAGTTTGTCCAAGAGGTCAGGGTGGGTTCCCTGGATGCCGGTGTCGATGACGGCCACGGTCACCCGGCTCGAGGCGCCGGTCTCGAACTCCCAGGCGTCGGTCGCGCGGACCTGGGACAGCGCATACTGCGAGGCAAGCAAGGGATCGTTGGGCGTGCGTCGGACCGAATAGATGCGGCTCGGGTCGGCAGCCTCGACGCCCGGCACGGTCTTCAGCAGCGAAAGCTTCGAGGAAACGGAGGCGGCTTCGCTCCAGCCGACCAAGGTCCAGCCTCCCGCAAAATCCTTGAGGCGCGCAGCGCCGGCCGCGGCGAGCGCCGCGTCCTTCAACGCGTCGGCCGTTCCGCTTGAGAAGCGCACCATGGCCTGGCTGGACGTCACCTGCAGCGACTGGACCTGGCCCGAGGCGGCG
>MGUL01000035.1:17399-19313 GCA_001800005.1 Elusimicrobia bacterium RBG_16_66_12
GACACAGGGCAGACAGAGGAGCCCGAACGCAGCGAGGCGTCTAAGCCGCAACGGCGTTCTCCCTCTGGATGATGCCGATCACCTCGTAGATGTCGTCGATCTCGAACTCGGCGCCCGACTCCTTGGTCCCGAAGGTGTCGCCGTACTTGGCCCAGGCGGTGCGCATGCCCACGCCCTTGGCGCCCTTGATGTCCCGGTCGGGCCAGTCGCCCACCATCAGCGTCTCCTCGGGCTCAGTGCCGAGGACCTCGAGCGCGCGGCGGTAGGGCTTCGGGTCGGGCTTCTTGACGCCGAAGTCCTCGGAGGTGATGATCTCGTCGAAATAATGGTGCAGGCCCAGGCCCACGATGCGCAGCCAGACCTCCATCTTCGGCGCATCCGAAATCACGGTGCGCTTGATGCCCATCTTCATCAGCTCGATCAGCGTGTGGTTCACCCGCGGATACAGGACCATCGTGCCGTTCTTGGCGCGCCGGTAGGCTAGGATGCCGCCGGCCAGTATCTTGAAGTCGATGTGACCGAGCTTGGCCTTCAGGATCTTGTCGAAGATCTTCTGGTCCTCGATGCCTTCTTTCCAATAATGGTCGAAGACTTCCTTGACCAGTTCGTCCTTGGCGCCCGGCAGGCCCGCGTCCATCATCCCTTCCACGGCCGCGTCCACCGCCGTCCGCTTCATCTTCATGAAGTCGGTCAGCGTGTTGTCGATGTCGAAGATGACTGCCTTGATCATTCTTTCACGCGCTCGACGTATTCGCCACTTCGGGTGTCGACGCGGATGCGATCTCCCTCTTTGACGAACAGGGGGACGCTGATCTCCAGGCCTGTCTCGAGGGTCGCCTTCTTGTTCATGTTCGAGACGGAGTCGCCCTTCACGCCGGGCTCGCTCGAGGTCACCGTGAGCACGACGTTGGCCGGCAGCTCGATGGCGGTCAGCTTGTCGTCGACGTAGACGCCGAGGACTTCCATGTTCTCGGTCAGGAACTTCGCCGAGGGCCCCAGGAGAGCCTTCGGGTAGAAGACCTGCTCGTAGGTCTCGTTGTCCATGAAGACCGCCTTATCGCCCTCGTCGTAGGAGTAGATCTTCTCCCGCTTGGTGACCGGGACCTCTCGGAACTTGGTGCCGGAGGCGTAGGAGCGCTCGATGACGGCATTGTTGGCGAGCACGCGCAGAGTGGTCCGGTAGACGGCGGCGGACTGGGATTTGCGGTGGTGCTGGTAGGAGATGACCTGGACGATCTGCCCGTCGTCTTCGAAGACGAGGCCGTTCTTGAACTGCGAGGTATCGATCATAGTGTCGCAATGTTATCAAAACCCCGCAATTGCGTGCTAGAATCTTCTTGTCATCTTTATGAGCGCTCACGAAAGGCTGGCCGAGCTGAAGGACCGCCTCGAGGCGAAGACTCGCCTCATGCAGGACGTCGCCCATGAGCTGAAGAACCCGCTGTCCGTCATCCACGGCTACGCGTCCTATCTCGCGAGGGAGGACGTCCCCCCCGCGGAGCTCAAGAAGGCCCTCCGAGCCATCCTCGCCAACGCCGAGCGCGTGACGGCGATGGTCGGCCAGCTCCAGGACGCCGCGAAGCTGGAATCGACCGGCTTCGCCGTGGAGACGCGCGTCGTCGAGGGCGCGGCCCTCCTCCAGGAGGCCGTCGAGTCGGCGGAACTGGAAGCCGTCCGGCGCGGCGTGCGCCTGCGCTGGCGCAGCGCCGTCGGGGACTCCATGCTGCTGGTCGCCGACCCCAAGCGCGTGATGCAGATACTGGCCAATCTCATCGGCAACGCCCTCAAGTTCACCCCCGAGGGCGGCACAATCGACGTTCACGCCCAGCGCGACGGGGATCGGGTCCGCTTCGCGGTCATCGACACCGGCCCCGGAATCCCCGCCGAAGATCTGCCCCGCCTCTTCGACCGCTT
>MGUL01000035.1:19321-20169 GCA_001800005.1 Elusimicrobia bacterium RBG_16_66_12
CAGAAGAACTCGGGACTCGGGCTGGGACTGGCGATCTGCAAGGGCCTCGTCGAGGCCCATGGCGGCCGCATCTGGGTCGAGAGCCTGCCAGGCATGGGCTGCGCTTTCAACTTCACCCTCCCTTCGGCATTGACTCCCGAACCGATCCGTGATAGCATCTAGGCCTTAAGCTCCATTAAGGAGGTGGGTCCCATGGTCCACGCCGCCCTGCTCGCTGCCGTTCTGGCCGCGCCATCCCAAGCCGCTCCCGTCGCAGCGCCCTTGACCTTCGATGCCTCCGTCTTCGGAGCCCTGAGCCAGCTCAGGCAGCTCCGGACTGCCTCCGTCAAGACGCTGGACACGGGCCTGGCCGCCCGCCTCAACTGGCTGTCCATGGACATCCGCCGGTTCCAGGCGGAGACCGCCCACCTGCGCAGCGAGGCGAGAAGCATGCGCTCGCGCCTGGTCGTCATCCCGGGCCGCCCCGCGGACCCGAACCTCGCCTTCGACGTGCGCCGCCTGGCCCAGGACTTCCAGCAGTTGGCCCGCGACATGCAGTGGAAACTCCAAGACGCGCGCATGATCCGCTCCTCGATCCAGGGCAAGGACCCGGACCTCGTCCTCCCCGCCTCCTACTTCGCCAGCGAGGTCCTCTGGCTCTCCAACGAGACGCGCTGGCTCGACATGGACGTCATGAACTTGGGCTGGGACCTTCGCGCCCTGGGCTTCCACTTCGAGGCCATGGACATCGAGATGGCCGTCCGCGATATCCAGACCGACGCCGCCGGACTCAAGACCGAGGCCGACCTCATCAGCGCGAAGGTCCGCTGACGGCCCAAACCTCGGCGCGGCCCGCCCCGTCCGAATGG
>MGUL01000035.1:20230-21622 GCA_001800005.1 Elusimicrobia bacterium RBG_16_66_12
CGGGCACGGCGTAGGCGCCGCCCGCGGGACGAAGAGCCAGGGCCGTGTCCTCGACGACGACGAACGAGACCCCGGAGGTTTCGAGGAAGGCGGAAAGCTTCTGGGGAGTGCGCGCGTCGTAGGGGATGTGGACGGCCGGAAGACCCGTGAGAAGATGCCAGCGCGCATCGTATTCCGCCGCCAGCAGCGAACCCGGACGCGAGTGGGCGCGCAGCCAGGACGCGACTTCCGCAGGAGGAACGCTGCGCTCCGTCATGGGAGACCATGACGCCCGGACCACGCCCGCGCTCGCGAGCAGGGAGAAGGCGACGGAGAGAGCAGCGACCGCGCGGGACGCGCGCGGTGAGAGCGACGCCGCTCCGCGCAGGATCAGCCAGGCCGCGACCGGCACGAGCGGGATGAAGTAGCGCGCGGCCGACTTGGCCCACAGGAGATGGGGCGCGATGAAGAGCATGAGGAACAAGGCGGCGGCTTTCCCGGATGGAGTCCTCAGCCCGCGCAGGCCGACCGACATGAGCCCGAGCCCCCCCATGACGGAACCGACCTCAAGGAACGAGGCCGGGACGGGAGGTCTCAGGAGCGAGCGACCGAAGATCGTGTCGACGCACGCCCAGGCGTTGGCGAAGAATGGGATGCCGCCCCCGCGCGCGGCCGAGATCGCCTCGCGCCAATGGTTCCACCCCGCCCCTGAGACCACGGAGTTCCGGACCAGCCACGAGGCGAAGGCCGCGACGGCCGCGCAGAAGATGAGGGCGGCCTCGCGCCGGCGCCCGTCGAGGAAAAGGACCCCCGAGATCGCCATCGGCAGCGCGAGTCCCGTCGGGCGCACGAGCGCGGCCAGTCCCAACATCAGGCCGAAGCCGACCCAGGCGGAGGAGTCCCGTCGACCCCAAAGACGCGGCAGGGCCGCCAGCGCCGCTCCCGCGCAGAAGAGCATCGGCCCGTCGGAGAGAAGGGTGGCCGCGGTGCTGGTCAGCAGCGGGGAGGCCGCGGCGCAGGCGAGCGCCATATCCGCGGTCTCAGGACCCGACTCTCTCTCCAGGGCCGAGGCGAAGAACGCCAGCCCCGCGGTCAGAAGCGCGAGGGCCCAGAGCTGCGCGGCCTCGAGGCTCCCCCCTGTCAACGCCAATATCGGAGCCAGCAGAAGCGGCCAGCCGGGGAGATAATCCACGAGAGGCGGAGCGCCGGGAGAGTGGATCTCCGCGTAGCGCCCGGCGAGCAGGGACTTCGCGCCGATCAGGTAATAGGCGTCGTCGTTGAAGAAGCCGACATAATAGGCGTGCCGGCTCAGCCAGAACAGCGCCGCGGCCGAAAGCAGGATCAGCGCGCGGCGGCGGCTCATCGCAAGGTCTTGGCCAGCGCGGCCCAGGCCTCGAAAGGGATGGTCTCGGG
>MGUL01000035.1:21638-23323 GCA_001800005.1 Elusimicrobia bacterium RBG_16_66_12
GGGGCACGCCCGCGGCCGCGAAGGCGGCCTCGACCTCCGAGCGCGGACGGCCGAGAGTCTTGGCGATCACGCTCGCCGCCATCTTGCGGCGCTGGCTGAAGGCGATTTTGGCCAGACGCCAGAAAACCTTCTCGTCCTCGGGCGGAACGCGCGGCGACGCAAGCCGGCGCAGGACGACCACCGCGGAGTCGACGCTCGGGCGGGGACGAAAGGACTCAGGAGTCAGTTCCAGCACCACCTCCGCGTCGGCGCGGATGCGCGTCGACAACGAGAGCAAGCCGTAGTCGGCCCCGCCCGTGCCGGAGGCCACGCGCAGAGCGACCTCCTTCTGGAACATCAGCGTCGCCGTCTTCCAGGAATCCCAGAGCAGTATCTTCTGTAGGATGGGCGTGCCCACGGCATAAGGCAGATTGCCGACCACGGTCCAGGGCCCGGGACCCAGCGCGGCCAACTCCAGGCGCAGGAAGTCCTCGTTGACCACGGTGAGCCGCTCGGGATGCGCGACCTTCCCGGGCAGGGCGACGGCGAAGGCGTCGTCCATCTCGACGGCGGTCACGCGCGCGCCGGCCGCCAGGAGCGGCCCGGTCAGAGCCCCGCGCCCGGGACCGATCTCAAGGACCAAGTCGCCGGTCCGGATCGCGGCGGCGGAGACGATGTCGTCGATCGCTCCCTGGTCCGTCAGGAAATGCTGGCTGAGCCGGGCGGACATCAGATCGGGGTCGCGGACTGCCCGCGGCGGCGGCGAAGCAGGTCCTCGCCGACCTTCCAGACGTCTCCGGCCCCGAGGGTCAGAACGACGTCGCCGGGCTTCAGCTGTTTTGCCAGTTCGAGCGCTCCCGGGAACGCCGCGGCCTTCACGCCGGCCTTGGCCAACGAGTCGAGGATCAGCTTGGAGCTGACGCCCTTGACCGGATCTTCCCCCGCCGGATAGATGTCCATCACCCAGACGAAGTCGGCGCCTTTGAAGGCCGGGCCGAAGTCCTTGGCCAGGGACTTGGTGCGCGAGAAGCGGTGCGGCTGGAAAACCACGATCAGGCGGCCGGCCTTCCAGAGCCCGGAGACCGCGGAGAGCGTCACGCGGACCTCGGTCGGGTGATGGCCGTAATCGTCGACGAACTCCACGCCGCCGGCGCAGCCCAGGCGGTCCAGGCGCCTGCCCACGCCGCGGAACTCGGAGAGTCCCCGAGCCAGGCGCCTGAGGTCGAAGCCCAGGAAATGGCCCGCGGCCAGGGCTCCCAGAGCGTTGGAGACATTGTGCCGCCCGGGCACGCTCAGGCGCAGCGTCAGCGCGCGCTTGCCTTTATGGAGGACCTCGCAGACCGACCCGTCCTTGGTCATCCGCACGCGGCGCGCGCGCCAATCGGCGCCGGCGTCGAAGCCGAAAGTCGCCACGGGACGCGTCACGCGCGGGCGCAGGGACATCAGCACGGGGTCGTCGGCGCAGAGGATGGCCGCGCCGTAGAAGGGCAGGCGGCAGAGATGCGCGACGAACGCGTCCTTCAGCGCGTCCATCGTCTTGTAGTGGTCGAGATGGTCGTCGTCGACGTTGGTGACCACGCCCACGAGAGGCGTCAGGAACAGGAAGGATCCGTCGGACTCGTCGGCCTCGGCGACCAGATACTCGCCGACGCCCAGCTTTGCGTTCGACCCGATGTTCTTGAGCTGGCCGCCGCTGATCATCGTCG
>MGUL01000035.1:23372-23882 GCA_001800005.1 Elusimicrobia bacterium RBG_16_66_12
GGTCTTGCCGTGGGAGCCGGCGACCGTGAGCGTCTTCTTCATGCGCCCGAGCTCGGCCAGCATCTGCGCGCGCAGGACCACGGGGATGCCGCGCTTTCGCGCATAGACCAATTCGGGGTTGTCGGCGGCGACGGCGGAGCTGACGACCACGACCTGCGCGCCCCTCGCGTACGCCGCGTCGTGGCCTTCGTGGACTCGGGCCCCGGAGGCCTGCAGGCGGCGCGTGATCTCGGTCGACTTCATGTCGGAGCCGGAGACGCGGTAGCCCAGGTTGTTGAGGACCTCGGCGATGCCGCTCATGCCCACACCGCCGATGCCGACGAAATGGATGGTCTTGACGAACGACTTCATCAGCCCCGGATCCGTGCGCGTCATTTCTTCGGCGTCTCCTTGCCGCTCCCCGCGGGGCGCAGCAGCCACTTCAGGCCGTCCTTGGCGGCCTTGTTCTTCGGATCGATCTCCAGCGCCCGGCGCAGCGCCGCGACCGCGCCCTCCTCGTCGCCGCTCATG
>MGUL01000035.1:23906-24281 GCA_001800005.1 Elusimicrobia bacterium RBG_16_66_12
CCGCGGCCGAGCCAGGCCGGCGCCGACCGGGGGTCGAGGTTCACGGCCTGAAGGAATGCCTCCGTCGCCCGCTGGCCCTCGCCGACGCTCGCATGCGCCAGCCCCGTCGCCGTCCACCAATCCGAGACCTCGGGATGCGCGGGCTTCTCGCCCGGCTCGGCGAGGACCTCGGCGACCAGCGCCATCCAGCCCGTCCCGATGACCCAGAGCCCCATGTCGTTGCCGACCTGTCGAGGCTGATAGCTGACCTTGGACGGCACGGCCGGTTCGGCGGTCCGGCCGGCGTCGACCGGGCGGGTGAAGGTGAGGTTCATGCCCAGGCGAGCGTCCGCGTCGGGCGGCGCCTCGCGCATCACCTGGCGCATCTCGCCCATG
>MGUL01000035.1:24292-24674 GCA_001800005.1 Elusimicrobia bacterium RBG_16_66_12
TCGCGCGCCGCGCCGCTCGCGGCCGCCAGAGGAAAGTTCCGCCGCACGGCGCGCGGCGAGGAGTCCGCGCCGCCGGCGCCGGCGCGGGCCAAGGCCTTGCGCAGGCTCGAGCCCTCGCGGGGGCCTTCCTTGACCAGCCTGGGCCGCGGCAGGAAGACCGCGTCGAGATGCATGACCGCGGCCTGGTCGAGCGGCACGCGCCGCAGGTTGCGCTCGAACATGGAGAGCGGATCGGCGGGCTCCGTCTCCGGCGCGGAGGGTTCGGGCTTGGGCGCGCCGGCTTCCGGCGCGGGCTTGCGTCCCGCGGAGTAGGCGACGGAAAGCTGGAGTCCCGGACCGCCCTCCTCGGGCGTGAGGTGAAAGGCCCCGCCCAGCATCGCGC
>MGUL01000035.1:24697-31216 GCA_001800005.1 Elusimicrobia bacterium RBG_16_66_12
GCCCTCGGCGAGATAGAGGCGGGCCAGGCGCATGCGCGCGACCGAATCGCCGGGCTTCAAGTCCACGGCCCTGCGCAAAGTCGAGATCGCGCCCTTGTGATCCTTGAGCCTCTCCTGGGCGCAGCCCATCTCCAGCATCGCGTCCTCGTAGCTCGGCTCGATCCTCACCGCCTCGCGGAACTGCTCGAGGGCGTCGGCGTCGCGGCCGAGCTTGCGATAGAGCGACCCCAGCTGGAACCGGTAGAGCGGATTGCGCTTCTCCAGATCGACGGCCTTGCGGAAGCGGTCGAGCGCCCCCGGATAGTCGCCCGCGGTCTCGCGGATCGACCCCAGGTTCATCTGCGCGTCGGCGCGGGCCGGGTCGATCTCCGTGGCGCGGCGGAACTCCGCCTCGGCGGCGGGCGCGTCGCCGTTCCAGGCGTAGGAGATGCCGAGCAGCAGATGCCCCTGCGCGCTGTCCGGGTCCAGCGCAAGGGCGGTCTTGTACGAGGAGATGGAATCGTCGACGCTCCCGCTCCAGTACTGCGCCACGCCGAGCAGGAGGTGCCCGAGCGGGTCCTTGGGATTGGCGGCGACCGCGCGCTTGATCTCCTTCTCGGCCAGGTCGTAGCGTTTGTCCTCGAGATATTGATGGCCCTGGCGCAGTCCGCGCTGGGCCTGAGAGGCCATGATCTGGTCCCAGATGGTCTCTTGGCCGGGCTCGGTCTTGCCGGCCCGCGCGTCCGCAACGGCGAGAACGAGCAGCGCGCCCACAGTCAGCGCTCTCAAACGCGGCAGGATCCCGCGCAGCGCGCAGCCTCGGTGGCTCAGCGCGTTCTTCTCGGCCGTCGAAAGCTCGGCCAGAGTTCGGCCGTCCGGCAGGAGGAAGATCGGATCGTAGCCGAAGCCGCCGCCTCCGCGCGCCGACAAGGCGATGGCCCCCTCCAGACGGCCCTCGACGGACTCGACGCGTCCGGAAGGGTCCGAGAGCGCCATCACCGTCCGGAAGCGCGCCGCGCGCTGAGGGGCGGGGACGCCGGAAAGTTCGCGCAGGAGCTTGGCGCAGTTGTCGGCGTAGGAGCAGGCGGGACCCGCCCAGCGCGCGGAGAAGACTCCCGGCGCCCCGGAGAGGGCCGCGACCTCGAGTCCGGTGTCGTCGGCCAGGGCCCAGGTCCCGCAGGCCCGCGCCGTCATGACGGCCTTCTTGGCGGCGTTGCCCTCGAGGGTGTCGAGGTCCTCGACGACGTCGGGCACGCCCGGGAAGTCGCCGAGACCGGAGCACTCGACGCCCGAACCCTCCAGCAGGCGGGATATCTCGGCGGCCTTGTGCGCGTTGCGCGTGGCGAGAACGAGTCTGACGGTCTGGCGGGACACGGGAGCGTATGTTATCATTGATGGGTCACATGTTCAAAACGAGACGAATCCTCTCCGCCCTCCTCCTCGCGGGCCTGGCCCTGACGGCGGCCTGCACCCGCAACGTCCAGGACGAGGACCTCTCCGACCCGGCCGTCAAGGCGCGCATCGAAGCCCAGCTGCGCGGCCTTCCGGACCTGGACATGCGCTACGTGAGCGTCGACGTCAACTCCGGGACCGCCACCATCTCCGGGATCGTGTCCACGCGCGAGCAGCAGAGGACCATCGACCGCGTCGCGCGCAGGACGCGCGGCGTCGAGCAAGTCCTCAACAATCTCTTGATCCAGGAGTAGCCGCGTGCGCGCGCCGATGCTGCGCTGGTACCGCCGAGCGCGGCGCGACATGCCCTGGAGACGGCGCGTCTCCCCCTACCGGACCTGGGTCTCGGAGATCATGCTCCAGCAGACCACGGTGGCCGCCGTCACGCCCAAGTATTCCGCCTTCCTGCGCCGCTTCCCCGACATCCGCTCGCTGGCGGTCTCATCGGAGGACGAGGTCCTCCGGCATTGGGCGGGACTGGGCTACTACTGCCGCGCGCGCAATCTTCGCCGCGCCGCGCAGGTCGTGATGGCCGAGCACGGCGGGAAGTTCCCCTCCGACTTCTACTCCGTCCTCGCCCTGCCCGGGGTCGGGCGCTACACGGCCGGCGCCATCCTCTCGATCGCCTTCGGCAAGCCCTATCCGGTCGTGGACGGCAACGTCATCCGCGTCTTCTCCCGACTCTTCGGCCTGAAGGGGCGCGCGAAGGACCCGGCCTTCGCGAAGAAGATATGGGCGCGCGCCGAGAAGATCATGCCGCGCCGCGCCCCGGGAGACTGGAACCAGGCCCTGATGGAGCTGGGAGCGACCGTCTGCACTCCCGACTCTCCATCATGCGGCGTCTGCCCGGTCGCGAAGGATTGCGTCGCCTTCAAGAAAGGACTCCAGGACCGACTGCCCCTGCCGGAAAAACGGAGAGAGGCGACTCCGGTCAGATGGGTTTGCCTCTGGATCGTCCGGAACGGGAAGGTCCTGATCTGGCGCCGTTCCAAGGAAGAGCGTCTGCTAAAAGACCTTTGGGGACTCCCGGAAGCCAAACAGATCGTCGCCGTGCCGGGGCGAAGATTTGCCTCCGTGAAGCACACCATCACCCACCACGACCTCTCCGTGGAGCTGCGCGAAGCCGCGCTCGAAAACGCGGCCCGCCTGCCGAAAGATGCGAAATGGGTGCCGGTCGAGAGAGCGAGGAACTATCTGGTCTCGTCGCTCTGGCTCAAGCTGATCTCGCGCCGCCAGCAAAGCGAATCAGCTGGGATATCCTCGTGAGAGCTATCGGGCTTCTTTTCGACATGGACGGGGTGGTTTGCTGAACCTGTCCGGCCCGGATAGTGATTTTGCTACGATTCGGACCATGAGCGTCATCCTCACGCGCGGTCGCGTGCCCAAGACCCTGCACGCGGAGATTTTTTCCGAGCCGGGAGTGCCGTCCTTCGAGGAGCTCCACGCCGCGTCGGGCGGCGAAGGCGAGTGGTCGCGCAAGTACCACTACCGGAAGCACCCCGCGCGCCAGGCCCGCGACCCGCACAAGCTGACGCTGGACCTGCGCCCCCAAGCCCTGCCGCCCCTGGCCCTGCAGCCCTGGCGCCTGCGCGCCGGCCGCCTGAAGGCGCACGGTGACGTGGTCGCCGGCCGGGTCCCACTGCTGTACGGCCCCGCGACGACGATCTCCGCCGCGCGCTTCGAGAAGTCCTGCCCGGCCGACCGCTTCTTCCGCAACGGCGACGGCCACGAGCTATGGTTCGTGCAGGAAGGCCGCGGGCTCCTGGCCAGCGAGTACGGCGTTCTGCCCTTCCGGCCCGGGCAATACGTGATCGTCCCCAAGGGCACGACCTGCCGCGTGGAGTTGGAGAGCGAGGACTGCTTTCTCCTGATGGTCGAGTCGCGCTACCCCATCCGCACGGCGCCGGAGTACCTCAACGCCGCGGGCCAATCCACGCTCTCTGCCCCGTACGTGGAGACAGAGATCGAGACCCCCGAGTTCCGCCCGCCCCGCGACGAGGAAGGCGTCTGCCGTATCTGGACGAAGCACGACGGGGGCTTCGTGACGGAGTCGTTCTTGGGCCACCATCCCTTCGACCTGGTCGGCTGGGAAGGGGCGCTCTTCCCTTACACGGCCGCGGCCGAACAGCGGGCCTTCCATTCAGGGCTCGCCGAAGGGCAAGGTCTGACGGTCCGGTCATTCGACGATGAGGACGCCCCGGCGGAATACGCGCACTCCAACCCGGACTGCGACGAGGCCTTCTTCTTCTCGAAGACGGCGCTGATGACCTTCCATCCGGGCGCCCTGCCTCACGCCCCGCAGGGGACGGCGGCGCGGCGCTCTCACGCCGAGCGCGGCCAGCTCTCCGGCCACCTGACGGTCGCCATCGAGTCGGTCTTCGAGCCCCTGCGCGCGGCCAAGCAGGCCCTGCCGATCGCCGACAAGGATTTCGCGGCGAGCTGAGCCTTGTCACGTCGTTTTGGCTTCAGATATATGGACAAACTCTGGGGTCAGGGCTATACTCCCAGGCAAGGCGCGCCATGAAACTCCCCCTCACCTTGGCCCTGCTGCTTCTCGCCCTCCCAGGGCTCGCCGACGATGAGATCACGCCCCTGAAGAGATCGCCCGGCACGGCAGTCACGGTCGAGAAGGCCCATGCCGATCTCCTCCGCCTTGAGAAGGTCCTGGCGAGCAAGCAGACCGACAAAAAAGAGGGCCGGCTCAAGCCCGAGCAGTATCTGGAGTGGGAGACCAATTTCCGCGCGTTCCTCGAGGCCGCGATGGCGCGCTTGCCTCCGTCGCCGGACAACACGGCGACTCACGCCCGCATCGTGGCGCTGCTCGGTGAAAGCGGCCATGCTCTGGTCGCCTTGGACCAGGCGCTTGAGCAGAATCCCGAGAGCCCCGTCCTGCTCCGGACGAAAGGACAACTCCTCTACGAGCAGAAAGACTATCCCGGCGCGGCGCAGCACGGCTTGATGGCCTGGGAGAAGAGCGGGCACGCGGATCGATCCGCGTGGACGCTGTACCAGATGTCCAAGGACAGGGACGCTCCTTCCGGCGCGGCCCCCAACGCGCCGCCGGCACAGGGCACGGCGACCGTCTCAGACGACGGCCCAAGCAAACCCTTCAAGCTCGCCGCCAAAGGCAGAGCGAGGTCCGGCGAGGTCCCGACTTTGCTGAACACCAAAGCTCCGAATGAGCCCGCGCCGAGGCATTCGCCGCTTCTGCCTATCCTGCTCGTGACCGGGACAGGCCTAACGGCCCTAGGCGCCTATAAAGTCTCCCAGTCACAGAGTACCGGCAAGTCAGAGGACGGTATCAATCCAGAACCAAAAGTCGCCGCCGCGCAAGCCCGACGCAACTATGTGAACTCAGCAGTTCTCATCGGGACGCCGATTCTCGTCTTTGGCCTTGTCTCTGGGGGTCCGGCGGTTTGGGCACGCGTCGCGCCGCCAGCAATTGCATTATTGCGCACCGGGACAGCCTCCGTGCAGAAGCTTGCCACGTCCCAGGCTGGAGCTTTTTTTCCTGAGGAGCAGGTTGCAACTCAGCGGGTTGAAACGATGCGGAAGCTTCCCTGGAACTCGTGGGCAGAATATCCAAAGGTTCTAGCGAATGGTCGAGAATATGCAAGGATTGGGAACCGGCTTTATACAGAACATGCGGTACAGCGAATGCTCCCAAGCAGCCTGGCCTCAGGCAACGTCGCTAACGGAGGCCGCAGCATGTCGCCCACATTCGCTGAAGAAGTGATATTGCGGGGCACGCAGACGACTGACATGCGAGAAGGCACCCTCAGGACCTTCCACCGATTAGGAACCGTTGAGGTGATCACAGAGCAAGGCGGAGAAATCGTCGTTACGGTAAACCCATTTAAATTCAAATGAACAAAATAATCCTCAGGAAACGTGTCCCTGTGAAGCTCGTGATTGAAAGCTTCCAGCAATACCGGATGAAGTTGATCGATATCGTTGGGCTTGCTCAGAATCTTTCCACGGCAATGTCTCTGCTCGAAGGCGATATACCTAAGCCGGTGCGAGATTCAATCGTGTGGGCGGAAGCGCAGATAGACAGCATCCGCTTCGGAATAAACGAACGCAAAGAGCCTGCAGAGGTAGCAAAGGTCTGGCGCGAATTGGAGGAGGTCATCACACGCCATGACGCGCCCGGCAGGGAGGATGAAGAGGAAACACGCTGACGACATCGCGAATTCGCGAACAAGAATTAGCCGACATCATGCGGGGAATCCTCAAAGCGAGGGGTTTATGACAGATGAGACTGAGCCGAACAAATATCGGTTTTATCTTTATGATCTCGGGCCCATCATCATAGAGCGTGCTCTTGAAGCAAAGGCCTCGAAAAAGGCGGCTCAGAAAGAGAGTCCCGACTACGAATATGCAGCAGGTCGTCTGATGGCCTTTAACGAAGTTATTTCGATCATGCAACAACAGGCAGAGGGTTTTGATATCCCCCTTGAAGAAATGAAACTGAAGGGCATCGAACCAGACCGCGACCTGCTTTAATCACTCTCCGGATTCTTATTTCGGCGTGGAGAGGCCGCGCGCCGACCAGGAGACGTCGGCGAACCCCAGCTCCTTGGCCGCGAACTCGGCCAGCTTGAGCCTGCCCGCGTTGAAGGTCTTTTTGCCCGGCCGCGCGTCCAACGCCGAAACCGTGATCTGTCCGGAGCCCGGGGACTCCTCCTGGAACTCGATGCCCTCGGCCCGCAGCGCGTAGGAGTCGAGCCCGACGCCCACCCCGGGGCGCGGGTCCGCCACCGAGACGGCCTGGACCTTCACATCCTCGACGAAGCCCTCCACCACGCGGAACCGGATCTCGAAATGGGAGCGGCTCTTCTCCAGAGCCTTCGAGAAGACCGAGACGACCAGCCAGCGGTCGTTCTTCGACACGACCACGCGTGCCGTGCTCCTCGCCTTGGAGGCGGCGCCCTTGAGCTTGCCTTTGGACCTCACCTGACGCAGGACGACCGAGTTCTCGGCCTGGCCGGGGTCGCCTCCCGCGCGAAGGGACACCGGCTCCCAATCCTTTGCCTCCGGATGGATCACCACATGCAGCGCCGCCTTGGGACGGGGCTTCTCCCTGGG
>MGUL01000035.1:31229-35956 GCA_001800005.1 Elusimicrobia bacterium RBG_16_66_12
GATGACGAGACCGTCACCGCCTCGGTGGAGGCCGCCGGCGCCTCGGCGGCGGCCTTCGGCGGCTCGTCGCTCCGGAAGGGCATCGGCGACTGCGCGGAGGCGCCGACCGCCAGTAGGAGCGCGACCAGGCTCATGAAAGTTCCTCGAGGGTCTTCTTGAGTTGATCGCGGCGGGCGCAGGCGGCCTCGCGCTGGGCCTTGGCCTCCGAAATCTGCGCCTGGGGAGCGCGAGACAGGAAGTCGGGGTTCTTCACCTTGGCCTCGATCTTCACGATGTCGGACTCGGCTTTGGCCAGCTCCTTGGAAAGCCGCTCGCGCTCCTTGGCGAAGTCGATGATCCCCGCCAGAGGAATGAAGAAGGTCACGCCCTCGGCCACGGCGGTGGCGCTCTGAGGCGGACGCGCCGTGAACGGCTCCAGGCTCTCCAGTCCGGCCAGCAGGGTCACGTACGCGCGATGAGTCTTGAGAACCTTCTCGGCGAAAGGACCTTCGACCACGGCGGCGATCTTCATGTCGAGCGGCACGCGGAGCTGGGCGCGTACGGAGCGGATGGAGCTCACGGCCGCCATCACCAGGGACATCTCCTTCTCCGCCTCAGGATTCGACCAGTCGGAGTCGAGCGCATGGTAGCCGCCCTGAAGCACGAACGCGGATGACTCCCCGGCGTAGGGCTTGAGCGCCGAATATATCTCCTCGGTCACGAAGGGCATCAGCGGGTGCAAGGCCTTCAGCATGCCCGTCAGGATCTGGACCAAGATGGCCCGCGTGGCTTCTTTCTGCGGCCCCTCGGGACCCAGCAGACGACCCTTGGCGAGTTCAATGTACCAAGCGCAGAATTCGTCCCAGAGGAATGTATAGAACGCCTCGGCCGCGGCCGCGGGCTCGTAGGCGTCGAGATGGGCCTTCGCCTCGGCGAGCGTCGA
Organism: Elusimicrobia bacterium RBG_16_66_12; assembly: GCA_001800005.1. GTDB lineage: Bacteria > Elusimicrobiota > Elusimicrobia > UBA1565 > UBA9628 > GWA2-66-18. Next base: position 32,152 of record MGUL01000035.1, read on the forward strand.
CTGAGAGCGTGACAATATCCAACGATCGGCCAGCTCGAGGCTTCCTCGAGACAGCTTGTCCAGTTTATAGCCCCCGGCAGGAGCTTTCTCCGGAAGATTCATCAAGACGAACCGCGTCGAGTTCCACAGCTTGTTGACGAAGTTGCGAGCCCCCAGCACCGACTGCTCGTCGAACGCGATGTCCTTGCCTGGGTGCGCCTGCGCCATCAGCGCGAAGCGCAGGGCGTCGGTGCCGTACTTGTCCATCATCGCGAGAGGGTCGACCACGTTGCCCAGCGACTTCGACATCTTCTTGCCGCTCTTGTCGCGCACGATGCCGTGGATGACGGCCTCGGCGAACGGGACCTTGCCCTCGAAGGCCAGGCCCATCATCTGCATGCGCGCGACCCATAGGTAGAGGATCTCGTAGCCGGTAACCAAGGTCGAGGTCGGGTAGTAGTACTCGAAATCCTTCGTATGCTCCGGCCAGCCGAATACGGACAGCGGCCAAAGAGCCGATGAGAACCAGGTGTCCAGCACGTCGGGGTCCTGAGTCCAGCCGGCGCCGGGCGATTCCAGGCTCACGACGGGCTTTTCTTCCCCCTTGTACCAGACCGGGATGCGATGCCCCCACCAGATCTGACGCGAGACGCACCAATCTTTGATATTCACGAGCCAATCACGATAGGGTTTGGCCCAGTTCTCGGGATGGATCTTGAACCGACCGTCGTCGAGCGCCTTCAGGGCGGGCTTGGCCAGTTCGGTCTGCTTGACGAACCATTGCAACGACAACAAAGGCTCGATCAATGAATTGCATCGGTAGCAGATCGCGACCGGGCTCTTGTGGTCCTCTTTCTTGCGCAGGAAGCCCTGCGCCTCCAGGTCGGCCGCGACCTGGTCGCGGGCCTTCTCGCGCGAGAGCCCGGCGTACGAGCCGGCCTCCGCCGTCAATCTTCCGTCGGGGCCGATCGCCTTGAGGGCCGGCAGGCCGTGGCGCTGGCCGATCTCCCAGTCGTTCTGGTCGTGAGCGGGCGTGACCTTCAACGCCCCGGTGCCGAACCCGAACTCGACGTAGGAATCCTCGATGACGGGGATCGCGCGGTCGATGAAGGGGATCAGGACCTTCTTTCCGACCATATGCTTCCAGCGCGGGTCCTTCGGGTTCACGGCGACGGCGGTGTCGCCGAACATCGTCTCGGGCCGGGTCGTGGCCACGACCAACCCTTCCCCCCCGCCTTCCAGAGCGTAATGGATGTGGTGAAGGGCGCCCTTGCGCTCCTCGCGCTCCACCTCGATGTCCGAGAGCGCCGTGCCGCAGCGCACGCACCAATTCACCAATCTCTCGCCGCGATAGATCAGTCCTTTTTCCCAAAGGGTCTTGAACGCATGAAACACCGCTTTGGCCCGAACGTCGTCCATCGTGAAAGCTTCCCGCTCCCAATCGAGCGAACAGCCCAGGCGTCTCAATTGGCCCAGGATCGTTTTCTTGCAGTCCCGCGTCCAGGCCTGCATCCGTTCGAGGAAGGCCTCTCGACCGAGCGCGTGTCGATCGATCTTCTCGGCCTTCAGCTGTTTTTCCATCACGTTCTGCGTCGCGATGCCGCCGTGGTCGCAGCCGGGCACCCAGCAGGACTCCCGCCCCAGCAGGCGCTGGTGCCGGATGAAGGCGTCCTGCAGGGTGTTGTCCAGAGCGTGCCCGACGTGCAGGGCCCCCGTCACGTTGGGCGGCGGGATGACGATGGTGAAGGGCCGGCCCTCGTGACGCGGGACGGAACGAAAGAGTCGGGCCTTTTCCCATAAACGGAGCAGGCTCTCCTCGACGGGCTTCGGGTCGTAGGTCTTCTCGAGCATTTTCTTACAGGAGGTCCGAGGCCAGCGCGGCCAAGACCGAGCGCTCGCTCTTGGTGAAGGTCACGTGCCCGAAGAGATTCTGGCCCTTGAAGCGCTCGACCAGGTTCGTCAGGCCGTTGGAGGCCGCGTCCAGGTAGTAGTTGTCCACCTGGTGCGGGTCGCCGGTCAGCACGATCTTGGCTCCCTGCCCGGCGCGCGAGATGATGGTCTTGATCTCGTGCGGCGTCAGGTTCTGCGCGTCGTCGATGATGATCAGCAGGTTCGGCAGGGTGCGGCCGCGCAGGAAGGTCACCGCCTCGATCTCGAGCACGCCTTCCTCGATCAGCATCTGGATGTCCATGTCCGCCGTCTCGAGCGAGCCCTTGGGCTTCTCGAGCAGGTAGGACAGGTTGTCGTAGATGGCGCCCATCCAGTTGGTCAGCTTCTCCTGCTTGGAGCCCGGCAGAAAGCCGATGTCATGGCCGACCGCGATGACCGGGCGCCCGACGAGGATGCGGCGATAGAGCTTCTCCTCCAGCGTGTGTTGGAGCGCCGCGGCCAGGGCCAGCATCGTCTTGCCCGAGCCGGCCAGGCCGACCAGGGTCACGAGCTGGACGTCCTTGTTGAGGAGCAGCTCCAGCGCGAAGCGCTGCTCCATGTTGAGCGGCTTGATGCCCCAGGGCGCGGAGTCGGCCTTCACGAGAGGGACCAGCGACTGGGTCTTCACGTCGTAGCGCGTCAGAGCGCTCTTGGAGGCGGCGTCCGCCGCCTTGAGGATCACGAACTCGTTGGGGACCAGGTCGGGCGCCGGCGGGTCGAGGCGCTTGTCCTTGTAGAAACGGTCGATGGCTTCGGAGGAAACGGACAGCTCCCGCCAGCCCTTGTAGAGCTCGTCGAGGTCCACCTTTTCCTTCTCGTAGTCCTGCGTCTCCAGGCCCAGGGCCTCGGCCTTGATGCGCAGGTTGATGTCCTTGGAGATGAAGACCACGTTCTCGCCCTGTTTCTTCAGATACTGCGCACAGCTGAGGATCTCGTTGTCCTTGCTCGAGGCCGAGAAGGCCTTGGGCAGGCCATCGGAGACCATGATCTCGACCTTGAGCTTGCCGCCATGCTCGAGCTTGACCCAGTCCGAGAGCTTCCCCTCGTTCTGGCGCAGCTCGTCGAGCTTGCGCGCGACGAGGCGCGCCGAGCGGCCGCGCTCGTCGTTGTTGCGCTTGAAGGTGTCGAGCTCCTCGATGACGGTCAGGGGCAGGACCACTCGCGAGCCCTGGAAGGCGAACATGGACATCGGATCGTGAAGGATCACGTTGGTGTCGAGGACGAAGGTCTTCATGTGGTCGCCTCCTGGCGAGAGAACGGCGGCACGAACTCTTGGAAAACATCATTGGCGAGAAAAACGCCCTCACGCGTCAGGCGCCAGCGTGAGGCATCCTCGCGGACCAGGCTGCGGGCCTTCAACATGGCCCAGGAGCCGGTGAAAGCATCCCTGACCCGCTGCGACGGGACGAAGCCTTCCAGCAGGCGCAAGCCGAGGAAGGCCTCCTCTCCGAGGGCTTCGAGCCCGGTCGGCATCTCAGACTCGGCGACGGGCCGGCGGCCGGATTCGACGGCAGAGATGTATGGGGCGATCTTATCCTCATTGGAAAAACGTGTCCCGCCGAAGAAGGAGGCGGCGGAGCAACCCAGTCCGAGATAGTCGCCGCGGCGCCAATAGTTGATGTTGTGACGTGAGCGATGGCCGGGCCGGGCGAAATTCGATATTTCGTAGTGTTCCAAACCCGCCCGGATGAGCGTCGCGATGGCGAGTTCGTACATCTCCCGGCCCATATCCTGATCGTCCGTCACGCCGCGCTTGGAAAACAACGTGCGGTCCTCGACTTGAAGGCCGTACAGCGACACGTGCTCCGGCGCTAAAGAAAGGACGGAGTCGAGGGTGGAGCGAAGGCTGTCGAGCGTCTGGCCGGGCAGACCGTACATCAGATCCACGGACAGCGCG
>MGUL01000035.1:36044-37500 GCA_001800005.1 Elusimicrobia bacterium RBG_16_66_12
TGCAATCCGATCGACAGGCGCGTCACGCCGGCGCGCGCCAGCACGGAGAGCTTCTCCTCGTCAAGGCTGTCGGGGTTGGCCTCGAAGGTCGATTCGCCGAAGCGAGCGGCGGGAATCGCGCGCCGCAGCCGCGCGAAGAGTTCGGAGATCTGTCCGGCGGAGAGCTCGGAGGGGGTGCCGCCTCCGATGTAGAGGGTCTCAGGGACGGCCGAAGGCAGGAGCGCCGCCTCGGCCTCGAGAGCGGCCAGGTAGCGGTCCACCTGCTTCTTCTGTCCGGAGTACGCGGCAAAATCGCAGTAGAAGCACTTCACCGCGCAGAACGGGACGTGAACGTAGAGACCAGTCAATTGCCTTGGATTTTCTTATATTTCCCGCGACGGCGCAAGGTGCGCGAAGTCACGCTTCCTCTAGCGGGCGCTCAGCAGGTCGGCGATCTCGGGGTAACCCGCCTCGCGGGCCAGGCTCTCGGCGGTCTCTCCCGCGCGGGTCTTCTCGCGGACCCGAGCTCCGCGCGCCAGAAGGACTTTGACTGTGTCGACCCGGCCCTGACGGGCGGCGAGGATGAGCGAGGTGTTGCCGTCGCTGTCCGTCGTCTCGATCCGCGCCCCGCCGTCGAGCAGGACCGTGACGACATCCGTACGGCCCTTCAACGCGGCCCACATCAGGGCTGTCCATCCGATGGAATCCCGGCGCTGGACGGAGGCGCCGCGGCGCAGGAGCGCGGAGACGACCCCGGCGCGATTCCAGCGCGCCGCCAGCGTCAGGGCGCTCTGGCTCTCCTTGCGCGTGACGGCCTCAATGTTCGCGCCCGCGCCCAGAAGGGCCTCGATCGTCGCCTCGTTGCCGCGCGCGGCGGCCCACAACAGAGGCGTCCAGCCGCCTTCATCGAGGGCTTCGACGCTGGCGCCGCTCTTGAGCAGGCCGGCGAGCGTCCGGTCGTCGCCTTGACGGGCGGCCTTGTGGAGCCTCTCGTCGGGGCGGCTGCCTCCGCCGCAGCCCAGCGGCCCCCACAGCAGGAACGCTGCGGTCGACGCCAGGACGGCTCGCCGCGTCATGTGCCCGTCGCTTGATCCTTCTTCAGGAACATCGAGATCATGTCGATCGGCACGGGGAAGAGGATGGTGCTGTTCTTCTCCGCGGCGACCTCGGTCAGGGTCTGCAGGTAGCGCAGTTGGATGGAGGCCGGGTTGCGGCCCAGGATCTCGGCGGCCTCGCCGAGCTTCACGGAAGCCTGCAGTTCGCCCTCGGCGTGGATGACCTTGGCGCGGCGCTCGCGCTCCGCCTCGGCCTGCTTGGCCATCGCGCGCATCATCTCGGGAGGCAGGTCCACGTTCTTGACCTCGACGTTGGCGACCTTGATGCCCCAGGGCGTGGTGTGGGAGTCGAGGATGACCGCAAGCTCCGCGTTGATCTTGTCGCGGTTGGCGAGCAGGGCCTCCATGTCCAGCTTGCCCAG
>MGUL01000035.1:37617-38251 GCA_001800005.1 Elusimicrobia bacterium RBG_16_66_12
GTTGTCCTTCGTGATGACGTCCTGGGACGGCACGTCCAGGACCACGGTGCGCAGGCTGACCTTCTGCGCAGACATCAGACCGGGAACCACGATGACGGGTCCGGGGCCGGAAATCTTCCAGAACTTGCCCAGAACGAAGAGCACCAGACGGTCGTACTCCGTCACGAGACGGATGGACATGATCACGGCGGAGACGACGACGACGAGCGGCAGCGGGAACCCGAGCATGGAGAGCCTCCTCTAATAACTGCCGGATTGTTCCATATCCCTTCCCGGCCGCGCAAGACGCTGACACGCGAAATGATAAGATGGCCGCGTGGAAATCACGCATAGGGCCGGCTTCGTGGCGTTGGCGGGGCTGCCCAACGTGGGCAAGTCCACGCTGCTCAACAGCCTGCTGAAGTTCAAGCTCTCCATCGTCTCGCACAAGCCCCAGACCACGCGCCACCGCGTACTTGGAATTTTAGAAGGAGAAGGCTTCCAGGCCTGCTTTCTCGACACCCCGGGCTTGATCGAGAAGCCCGCCGACCCCCTCCAGAAGGCCCTGCGCGTCGAGGCCTCGCGCGCCATCCGCGAGGACGCCGACCTCGTCGTCTATCTCGTCGACGTCGCCGAGGCCAACCCCAGAGACGTC
>MGUL01000035.1:38272-41831 GCA_001800005.1 Elusimicrobia bacterium RBG_16_66_12
GGGGAGTGCCGGTCCTGCTCGCCCTGAACAAGTGCGACCGGGCGGCGTCGGAGGCCCGGCTGGCGGCCCTTGAATCGGCCTACACGGCCGCGCTCCGTCCCGACAAGGTCTTCCGCATCTCCGCGCTGAAGGGCTCGGGCGTCGACGAGCTGAAGGCGGAGATACTGGCGCGCCTGCCCGAGAACCCGCCCTTCTACGAGAAAGGCCAGCTCTCCGACCGCTGGGAGCGCTTCTTCGCCTCCGAGATCGTCCGCGAGCAGGTCTTCGACCTCTACCACGACGAGATCCCGCACGCGACGGCCGTGGTCGTGGACTCCTTCCGCGAGCATCAGAAAAAGAACGAGCCCGACGAGGTCTTCGCCACCCTCTACGTCGAGCGCGACGGCCAGAAAGGAATCATCATCGGCAAGGGCGGCAAGGACCTGCGCCGCCTGACCGAGCGCGCGCAAGCCGCGCTCGAGAACTTCCTCGGCCGCCCGGTGGCCCTCGAGCTCTGGATCAAGGTCCGCAAAGACTGGCGCAAGGACCCCAAGGCTCTCGAAGAGTTCGGCTACCACTCGTAACCCCCCTGCGACTCCGGGATGCCGACGCGGCATCCTCATCCCAGTCCGCCTCTATTTTTAACGGAACAATTTCGGGGGTCTCCCCGTATCAGAATGGAGTCGACGCCTATTGACTAAATATAACTTATAAGTTATACTAACCATGGAATTCCTGAACATCGTCTATTATCCTCAGGGCCAAGCAGGCCCGGTGAAGGATTACTTGGACGAGCTGGTCGAGAAACGACCGACGGCCTTCGTCAAGTTGTCGCTGGACCTGGAAGTCTTGGGCGCCGAGGGTTTGAGGTCGGGGCATATCGTGGTCCGGCCTCTCGGTCTAGGACTTTGGGAACTGAAGAGGTCGTATGAAGGAATCCAGTATCGGATCTTCTTCTGCGTGGCGAAGGGATGTGTTTGGCTGCTCCACGCGCTGGAGAAGAAAAGCGCAAAGACCCCGCTGGACGACATCAGGCTGGCCAGAAGGCGCATGAGGGGGATCGTGCCATGAGAACGGTCACGCGAAGCGCGTTCGACGTCCATCTGGAGCAGGTCCTCAAGAAGAATCCGGCATTGGCCCAGGAGTACGCGCGCCAGTTCGCGGAGTTGCCTCTGCCGAGCCAGTTGGCCGTCCTGCGCCGACGGCGGAGGCTGTCCCAGGCGGCGTTGGCTCGGACCCTCAAGGTTAAGCAGCCCCATGTGGCTCGAGTGGAGAGCCCCCGGCATGACCCCCGACTCTCGTCCGTCCTGAACCAAGCGCGCGTCCTGCACTGCCATCTGTTGGTCGTTCCGGACGAACTGCTCTCCGCAGTGGCTCGCCTCATCGCCGCCGGTTGAGCCTATGGCGCGACGGGTTCCGTGGGCTTGCCGGGGGTGGCGGGCTGAGCGCCGTGTGAGGGAGCGCCCTTGTTCTCATCCGCGGTCGGCAGGTGGTCGACGTAGGTGTACTCGGAGAGCACGGCCTCGTAGCGGTCCACGATCTCCGCGGCCTCGCGCGGCTTGAGCGCCCCCGCCTTGACCTGCGAGTCGGCGGCCTCCTTGATCCTTTTGACCAGCTCGTAGTCCGAGTACTGGATCTGGGAGAGCACGTCGCGGATGGTCTGGCCCTGGATGGTCTCCTCGATGTAGTAGCCCTTGGGCTCGTCCTCGTCCTTGAAGACGTGGACCTCGTTGACCCGGCCGAATAGGTTATGGATGTCGCCCATCGTCGCCTGATAGGCGCCCATCAGGAAGAAGCCGAGGTAGTACGGGCTTCCGTCGAGGGCATGGACGGGAAGGGTTCCGCCGGCCTTGCGGTGCGCGGCGAAGTTCGTGATCTTGCCGTCGGAGTCGCAGGTGATGTCCACGACGCTGGCGCGGCGCAGGGGCTCCTCCGCGAGCCGGTGCAGGGGCATGATCGGGAATATCTGGTTGATCGCCCAGGAATCGGGCAGCGACTGGAAGACCGAGAAGTTGCAGAGATACTGGTCGTTGAGCGCCTTCTGCATCTCGAGCAGGTCCTCCGAGACGAACTTCGCCTTCGGCAGGAGCTTCCCGATCTCGAGGCACAGCTTCCAGTAGAGGTTCTCGACCTTGGCCTTGTCCTCCAGGCCCAGGTAGCCCAGCTTGAAGAGGGAGAAGGCCTCCTCCAGGTGCTGCTGGCCGTCATGGAAGCTCTCGGCGATATTCTTGGGCGTCAGGTCCTTGAGCGCCTCGCGCAGCTCGCGCACGACCTGGTGCTCGTCGGCGCCCTCACGCAGGTCGACGGGGGAGGTCCCGGTCTCGATGGCCCCGAAGATGTTGGCGACCAGCAGCGCGTGGTGCGCGACCATCGAGCGGCCGGACTCGGTGACGAGGTGGGGCTCGGGGACCTTCTCCTGCTTGCAGACTTCCTGGACGGAGTAGACGACGTCGGCCACGTACTCGCGCAGGCTGTAGTTCATCGACGAGTCCACGGCGGTGTGCGTGCCGTCGTAGTCCACGCCGAGGCCGCCGCCGCAGTCCAGATATTCCACGCCCAGCCCCATCTTGCGCAGCTTCGCGTAGTAGCGCGCGCCTTCCTTCACCGCGTCCTTGATCGTGCGGATGTCGCAGACCTGCGAGCCCACGTGGAAGTGCACCAGCTTCAGGCAATCCGAGAGTCCCTCGGCCTTCAGGGTCTCCACCACGCCGAGGATCTCGGGGGTGGTGAGGCCGAACTTGGCGAAATGCCCGCTCGAGGAGCGCCACTTGCCGGAGCCCTGGGTCTGAAGCTTGACGCGCAGGCCGATCAAGGGCTTCACGCCGCCCTCGCGGGCGGCGCTGAGAAGGAGCTCCAGTTCTGAGAGCTTCTCGATGACGACGACGACCTTGCGGCCGATCTTGAGGCCGAGCGCCGCCAGGCGCATCATCGACTCGTCCTTGTAGCCGTTGACGATGGTCAGCGCCTCGGAAGGGTTCAGGGCCAGCACGGCAAGGAGTTCGCCCTTGGAGCCGGCCTCCAGGCCGAACTGGAAGGGGCGTCCGGCGTCGCCGATCTCCTCGACGACCTCGCGCAGCTGGTTGACCTTGATCGGATAGACGCCGAAGTAGCGCCCGCCGTAGCCGTGCTCCGCGATGGCCGCCGCGAAGGACTCGTTGATCAGCGCCACTCGGCGGCGCAGGATGTCCTGGAAGCGGATGAGGACGGGCATCTTGATATTGCGCGAGGACACGTCCTCGATGACGTCCATCACGTCGATCGCGCCCTCAGCGACCTTCTTGGGCTGGACGACGACATGGCCCTTGGCGTTGATGGCGAAGTAGTTCAGGCCCCAGCCCTGCAGGTTGTAGAGTTCGCTGGAGTCGTCGAGGGTCCACGGCTTCGGGGCGGGCATCGGGAATTATATCTCAGTATGGCGCGAAGTGTCCGGGGTACTTCTCTCCGACGCAGGGCTTGGACAGGCAAGGCTTGATGAGCGCGCGGTAGTCCCAATGATCGGGCTCATCGTAGGCGGCGCGGTAGGCCTCCAGGGCCTCGGCGCGGCGGCCGAGAGCGTCGAGAAGCTGGCCCGCCCGCGCGC
>MGUL01000035.1:41843-42930 GCA_001800005.1 Elusimicrobia bacterium RBG_16_66_12
CGGCCCAGCGGTCCTTGATGCCGGGCGGGGCCTTGGCTCCCGCTTGGAACTCCTCGAGGGCGCTGACCTTGTCGCCCGCGGCCCACAGCACCGTGCCCAAGAGCGCATGGACCAGCGAGCTCTTCCTCGCGGGATAGCGGCCGTCCTCGACGCGCGCCTTGTACTCCTGCGCCTCCTGGAAGGCCTCCTCCATCCTCCCGCCCTCGTAGAGGGTCACGAGATAGGCGGAGTGGAGCATCGAACTGTCGGGATAGCGCGCATGGATGTCCCGCATCATGCGCAGCGCCTCGGAAGGGTTGCGTCCGCCGAACGCATCCTCGGTGTAGATTTCGACGAGGATGAGCTGGGCCGCGGTCTTGGCATAGCGGCCCTTCTCGGCCGCGATCTTGATCTCCCGAATGCCTCGAGCTCGGTCGCCTCCCAGCATGATCTTGGCCAGCCATCCCGCCAAGCGCGGGATGGTGTCCACATAGTAGTCGAACATCCCGAGGCCGAGGACGGCGTCATACTGCTCCGGGTCGGCCTTGATCGCGGCGCGGATGTACTTCATCGCGGCCCGGCCATGGCGGAAGGCCGCCAGCCACTGGCGCCGCACGATCGCCATGCGGCCGGAGATCCCATGGGCGGAGCCCAGCACGAGAAGCGCGTCCGGGTCGTTGGGATGAGTCTTGAGCCAGGCCTGCGCGACCTCGAGAGTGCGCGAGATCTTGGCTTCGAAGCTTTTGATCAGCTCGGCGTCCGACAGGTCGGCGACGTAGCAGAAGCGGATGAGGTCGTTGGCGGCCTGGCCGAGGTAAGCGTGCGGATAGTCCGGGGCCAGGGCGATCGCCTTGGCCGAGGCCGCGTCGGCGGCGGCGAAATCCATCCGGTAGATGGCGTCGACGCCGTCCAGCAGCAGCCGGTCCATCTCGGGAGTCATGGAGCCCCGGCGGGCCGACGCGGGGGCGGCGAGGCAGAGAAGCAATAGCAATTGTCGCACGGGAGGCGTATATTCTATCATCCGGGAAGCTCTTTATATATGGTGCTCTCCTAAAATGAAGGCCATCCTGGCGCGCGACGGCGTCGCCGATCTCGTCTCGATCCCGGT
>MGUL01000036.1:0-893 GCA_001800005.1 Elusimicrobia bacterium RBG_16_66_12
AAAGAGGGTCCCGGACTACTGACTGGGCACGCTACAGCGAACGCTGGACGCCCTGCTGAGGACGCTGACTAGCAGCTCGACCGACGAGTCGTGAACCGGCAGCAATCTCGCGCTTCCGAGTGTCACGATTGGCCTCGGGGTTTCGACACCTGTGCCCGCCGCCCAAGCGGGGTTAGGATGGGCATCGCTGTGAGAGAATTGCCACCCGACGTACTCGCGTTCTTCAAGAACGCAGGGCGCGAAGGGCGAACGTATCGGAGGATGCCAGACGGCCGACAAGATGACCCCGGCGCAGCGAGTCGCCCGAGCGAAGAAAGCCAGCGCCGCCGCTGCTGTTGCCCGAAAGCGGTCTGCGAAGAAGACACCAAGTGATCGCCTGAGAGGACGGGACACACCGATGCTTTGGATCGCACCGTCAGAAAGAGACACCGGCACCGAGACGCTGGAGAGCCGCCTTTGGGCGGCGGCAGATCAACTCCGCGCCAACTCCGGCCTGACCTCCGCCCAGTACTCGCAGCCGGTCCTCGGCCTGATCTTCCTGCGCTTTGCCGAGGTTCGGTTTCTCGCGCAGCGGGCCGTGCTAGAGAAGCACGCGGCGGGAGGGCGGCGTGGCTCTCGCGTCGATGACCCCACGGCGTATCAGGCGGAGGGCATCCTCTACCTGACGCCGGTCGCGCAATTCGATCACCTCTTGCGCCTGCCGGAAGGGGCGGACGTGGGCAAGGCCGTCAACGAGGCGATGCGGGACATCGAGGCGAAGAACCCGCAGCTCGCAGGTGTCCTGCCCAAGACGTACCAGATCTTCGACAGCACGCTCCTGAAGAACCTGCTCAAGAAGGTGTCGGAGATCCCCGCGACGGCCGAGGGCGACACCTTCGGGCGGATCTACGAGT
>MGUL01000036.1:956-1392 GCA_001800005.1 Elusimicrobia bacterium RBG_16_66_12
CCGCCTGCTGGTCGAAGTATTGGAGCCGTTCCACGGTCGGATTCTCGACCCGGCCTGCGGCTCCGGCGGCATGTTCGTTCAGAGCGCCCGCTTCGTGGCGGAGCACAAGAAGAGCCCTGCTACTGAGTTGGCGATTCACGGGCAGGAGAAGGTCGCAGACACCGTCAAGCTGTGCCGAATGAACCTCGCCATCCACGGCCTCGAAGGTGACATCCGCGAAGGCATCAGCTACTACGACGACCTGCACAGCGCCTCAGGGCGGTTCGACTTCGTCCTCGCGAATCCTCCGTTTAACGTCAACGCCGTGGACAAGGAGCGCCTTGAAGGCGACGTAGGCAAGGGTCGCCGGTTTCCCTTTGGCCTCCCGAAGGCGGACAACGCCAACTACCTGTGGATCGAGCTGTTCCACTCGGCCCTGAACGACAAGGGGCGGGCG
>MGUL01000036.1:1398-7425 GCA_001800005.1 Elusimicrobia bacterium RBG_16_66_12
GTGATGGCAAACTCGGCCTCGGACGCCCGCTCCTCCGAGCAGGAAATCCGCCGCCAACTCGTCGAGGACCACGCGGTTGACGTTGTGGTCGCTGTGGGGCCGAACATGTTCTACACGGTCACCCTGCCGGTCACGCTGTGGTTTCTGGACCGGGGCAAGAAGGAGGCTGCACGTGCCGACAAGGTGCTGTTTGTTGACGCCCGGCACATCTACCGGCAGATTGACCGCGCCCACCGCGATTGGACGCCCGCGCAGATCGGCTTCCTCGCCAACATCGTCCGCCTCTATCGCGGCGAAGACCTCGACTTCACGCTCGGCGGCGACGAGGCCGAGACGAAGATCAGCGATGTCTTTGGTAAGAAGCCGAAATACGCCGACGTTCTCGGTCTGTGCAGGACGGCGACGATCACGGACATCTCCGCGCAGGGCTGGTCGCTCAACCCCGGTCGGTACGTGGGCGTGGCTCCCGGCGAGGCGGTCAGCGATGAGGATTTCAGGGCCCAGCTTGAAACGCTCAACGAGGAGCTCGAAACTCTCAACGCGCAGGCACGCGACCTCGAACAGACAATCGCCCGCAACGTGGCAGAAATTCTGGAGGTCTGACGGTGGCTGAACTCCGCACGGTTCGGGTCGGTGATTTAGGTCGCGTCGTGACTGGCAAGACGCCTCCAAGTTCACAGCCCGGACTGTTCGGAGACGTTTACCCGTTTCTGACTCCAACGGACATCGACGGTGTCGCCCGTTACGTCGAGCCAGCCCGGTTTCTGTCCGTGGAAGGCTGCGACTACCAGCACCGGCTCATGCTGCCAGATCGAGCCGTGTGCGTAGTCTGCATTGGCGCGACGATTGGGAAGGTCTGTTTGACGGACCGCCCGTCGCGACCACAGCGTCCCATTGACCACTCGGGCGGGTTGCTGCTGGCAGTGGAGAGCCCCACCGGGGAATCCTGCCATAACTGGTGGTCCTCAGATCACGGGGTACTCCAGCAGTCCGGTATTGGACGCTACGCATCAATCCGAACTTGCTCGCCCGAGGAGGTGTGGCGGCCGGCGGCCACCTGCTTCAATCGGCGAGTGCTGCTACACGATGGTCACCAGCAACAGTAAGAGCGTCGACGATCCGGTGCCACGCCCTCCGCAAGTCCTGATCCGCGACATGTGGCCGCACGCGTTCCAGCCACTCGGGCAGCAGATAGCTCTGGCTTGCCGCTTGAGTCGGGTCGGCCATTACCAGCTGCTCCATCCACGGCAGCCCCATGCTCGCCTGTCGCTCGGCCGGTAGGCGTTCCAGCAAGTGCGCCAGGGCGTCGACTCCTTCACGGTGCCCGGCGACGACCGGCAGCCATCGTTCGATTTGGGGGGTGAGCGCCTCTCCGTCGGCCCACAAGATTCGTTCGCCGTGGTACTCACGGTGCAGATAGCCGGCGTCATAGGAAGGCGTGGGCAACGCGGCTGCAATTGCTTCCTCGCCGTGGTACCGGTCACCACGGCGCAGGGCGCCAGAGACCGCGAGATCGACGACACGGTCGAGTACGGTGGGCCACACCGCGCGAGCCGTCTTGGCCCGCGCCGGCGACTCTTCGCCGGCGGCGGCAAGCGCCTGTAGGAACTCCCGGAGCATGCGGGGTTGATCGCGATAGCCCTCAAGTTGCTGGAACAGCAGTTCGGGGTCGCCAGCAGCAGCCAAGTCAAGGACTGCACGAGCCGCTGCGAGGGAGTCGGTGGCGCTGTGGTGGTAGCCGTGCTTGGCGGCGCGCATGCCGCGGCGATGCGCCGCGAGCGCGGCGCTGAGCAGCGCGGCGGCGTTACGGCGACAACAGGCGGTAGACGATGCCGCCGCTCCGGCGCCGCGAATCGTCGCCGTTAGCCGCTGAACGACCACGCTTTCCCGTTTGACAGTCGCGAGCCGGGGTGCGACCGGGCCGATGATGTGGGCTCGTACACGGCGCGCGAGCGTTGGATCCCAGGGGCCGAGGAGGCACCTGCGTGCCGTGTCTTCGAGAACTCCGAGTGCAACAAGATGGTGGCAGCGGGCACCTGACGTGCTGCAGGGGGTGTTCCAGATCGGGTCGAATGCTCGAACGAGAAACAGCCGCGTCTCGTTCGCGGCGCTTTCCACGATCCACGTTAGAGCGCGTGAGATGGAGTCGGATGTCACGCCGTCGGCTGAGAGCCGGGCCCGAAGGGCACCGGCAGCGGGGAACATGAGTAGCGGCAGACCACGTGCGGCGGCGTGGTCTGCTCCGCGGCCGAATACAGCGTAGTCGTTGGCGACGATGCCCTGGTCCGCCAGCGCATTCATCAGTTCGACGAGCAACCGCGCTGCCCATGCAAGGTCATCGTCGGGCACGTGGATACCGTCGACGAAATGCGCCTCCAGTGCTGCGGCGGCAACCGTAGCAGGAGCGTCGTACTCGGCGAGGGGCCCAGCGCCCACCGCGTTGCCCAGCGGTTTGTCCGACAGGTCGCGCGCCATTGCGAGGTCGGCGAGTAGTCCGTCTCGGTCTACCGGCCGGTGGTCGGCATGTTGATCGTGGCGCTCCGGGTAGCGCATGTGGATCCGCATGGCTTCCTGACCGCGCGAGAGGTCGGCCCTCGACTCTGCCAATCGCGCGTCCGCCTCGGGATCGGGCACCTGCTCCACAAGTAGGCCCTGCTTGGTCTCAGTGACTTTGTAGCGGTTGCGGTCAAGGCTGTCGGCCCAGCCTCGTACAGCTGCGAGCTGCTCCGACAACTCCTCCCCTTCGACGGACTGTCCTTCCAGCGCTGCGGCTCGAGCGAACAGGCGCTTGCCGACCGCGCGAAGCGCTTCGACTCGGTCGTTGTCGGCGGTGTGAACCAGCCGGACGGCGATGTCGCGTGGGCTCCACTTCCGCCGGTCGGAGCCCACGATGCCGTCAGTCCTCGCAGCCAGACTTGAGTATTCGTTCGTGATGCGAGTGAACTCAAACTCCCACACGGCCGGTTCGGCGAGAAACGGGTCAAGGTCGCTCCCGACACGTTCGAGGTGCCGGACAAGCATGCCGAAGACGAGCGCGGGCATCGCAAGATTCTCGCAGCCCCTGAAAAGCAGCCGCACCAGCACGTCGAGCCGGACTCCCGCGGCGAGGTACTCATCGCAGACGAGCTCGAGCGCCTGCAGCGCGCTCATGCACGGGTACGGCCCGACACCGGTACCGCGATACCAGAGCCACACGTGCCCATCGCCGACGTAGCGACGCCGCTCTCCGGTGATGTCGAGCTCCGTGACGAAGTCATTTTCCGACCCTGGCCGCTCTAAGGGCGGGTCGCGCAGGCCCAGCACCCTAGCCCGGGCCGCATGATTGAGCATCCGGTTCAGCCAGTCGACACCGGCGCGCAAGTTGGCACGGAATAGCGCGAGGAAGGGGCCGCGGTAGCACGCGGCGAGCGGAACCATGCCTGCGCCGACCGTGTGGTCGCGGATTCCATCGTCCATCATTCCGCTGTAGTAGTCGGCATCCTCATCTCGTTCGTCCACGTAGTATGCGTCGGCTAGGTGAATCAAGAGTTCGGTGCTGTAGGTGGCGAGCGAGTGGCCGGTGAGCGGTTCCTCCACCGCCGGCGCGAGGTGTTGTGGTGCATCAGTGGCGACACGCCTCAGCAGCGATTCGCCTTCTTGGCCAAGATCCGCCCCGAGCAATGCCAGCTCCTCCAGAAGGTCGTCGTCGGTGAGCCCGAATGGCAGCTCCCGCCATCGTCTGCGCCGGTCGCTGATCGGAAACCCACCGATCGCCCGAGACTGGCGCGTTCTTTCCTCGTCCTCGACGACCTCCTTCGGCGTGCGTGCGGCCAGCCGCGCCTCCTGCTCACGGCGGGTCTCGGCAAGCTGAACCTCGCCGGCGGCCACACGGGCAACAAGACGCTCACGCAGGGCGACCCGCAAGCGGTGACCGCTGTGTTCCATAGCTAGGGCCAGACCGCGCAACCATCCGCAAAGGAGATCGTGTACCTCAGTGTGTAGTTCCCGCGGCCACTCGTTCGCGAGCACCAGCTCAACCATGGGTTCAGCTGTGAGGCGGTCGATCACCCCCTTGCGGCGGTGTCGCTGCTTGATAACCCGCAGCAGGCGCCGCAGCCCGGTTGCATCGCCTGCGGTGAGCTGGGGCCACGCGTCGGTGAGAAGATCGTGAGCGTTTGGCAAGGCAAAGAGTGCCTCAGTCGGCAGGTCGGCCCATCGGTCACCATGTCCAGCCGCAGGCAGCTGGTCGATCGCCGTTTGGAGCCGGGCGATCCGACCGGCGAACGGCGAGCCTGCGGTATCTGGAGCTGAGAGCAGCACCTGCATGGCGAGGCGAGCCGCCGGGAGCGCCCAGCGCGGCGCACCATGCGAGAGCAACTCCCTGACCAAATCGTCCGCTGTGAGCAGCACTTTCGCGAGAGCGTACGTGCGCAGTAGGTCGTGTCCGAACGCCGGTAGCGGCTGCCAGCGGTCGGGATGGCGGATCAAGCCCTCGCGCTGCAATCCGGCAAGCGCCGCGGGGTCAAGAGACGAATACGCCGCTGCCGCATCCTCACGCCGAAACTGCTGTATGGCCAGCCGGCGCATCGCCTGGTCTCGGGCGTCAGGCAAGCCGCGAGTGGTGCGCTCGTCGTTGCGGACGAGCTTCGCCCACACTATCTCCAGGGCATCGGCTTCGCTCAATGGCAGCCCGCCACTGCCTGAGCGGACAAGCAGGTCCGCGATCGCCGGGCGGCGGAGGAGTTCTTTCGCGCGAGGATCCTCGACCAAGCGCCGCAGTTGCCGGAACCGGTCTGCGATCCCGTCAAGTTCGGCATCTTCAAGCCCGGTAACCGTGAACTCCCGGGATGTGCCGGCCTCGCTTTCCAGGATTGCGCGCACGGCCGCACGGCCGTCGGTAGCCGAAACGACCCACGGGGTGACGCCAGCGGTGAGCGCAGCGCGAACGAGGGGGGCGAACACCTGGTCGTCACGTTCGAGGATGATGTCCGCGCCGTCGAGTACGAGGACACGGTTGGGTGCAGACATCTCGCGTAGCAGCTCCTCGGGCGCGAGGCCCAGGGTGTCCCGGAGCTCAGTGATGGTGCGTGGCAGTTGACGCAGGTTCAGGCACACGACCTCGTGGCTATTGGGGTCGTTGGTGGCGGCCGCGCGAAGCTCGCACAGCACGATCGCGGACTTGCCCACGCCGGACTCGCCGGAAACAAGCACCGGGGCACCGGGATGCAGCTTGCTGGCGACGCCGGCGGCTGGGACGGGCCGCGGGAGGTGTAGTCCACCCGCGCCGGCAATCTCAACACCCACCGTCGTGCGAACCGCGGCGTGGGCATCGGCATCGAGGCGGCGCAGCTCCGCCCAGCCACGGTCGGCGCGGCGTCGCTCGACGTGGAGGACCTCATGCGCCTCACGGCGCAGCATGCCAAGGTCGACGTCGGCCCCCGCGGATGCGTAGCGGGCAGCGAGTGCTTCCAGGCGATCACGCAACGCAGCGGCCGAGGCGACAGTAGGGTCGCGCCCCCACGGCTCGAGGTCATTCAGCAGCTCTTGCCAATCCGTGTCGTCCGGGTCCTCCAACCGCGGCATGAGCACATCAAGCCGACTGAGAAGCTCCCATGTCGTTGTCTCTGCGGCCATCCGAGATGCTTCGAGGCCAGCCGCGCCCAGCTGCTGTGTCACGAGGTTGATGACATGTTCGAGCCGCTTCACCAGGGTCGCCTTGAACCGACGCGGCGTGTGCACCAATTCCAGGAACCCGGCCGTTGTCGCCTGTTTGCGTGCCAGCCCGGATAGCTCGCTTACCTGCCGTGCCGCAGACTGTGGTCCGGCGACGCAGATTGCGACCCCGTGCTCAACCC
The DNA here is from genome assembly GCA_001800005.1 of Elusimicrobia bacterium RBG_16_66_12. Lineage (GTDB taxonomy): Bacteria > Elusimicrobiota > Elusimicrobia > UBA1565 > UBA9628 > GWA2-66-18. The sequence goes on from MGUL01000036.1 coordinate 7,233, forward strand.
CTGGGTGTGCGACGCGCAGCTCGGCAAGCAGGTCGCCGACAAGGGTGCCTGAGTCCTCGTCGCTCGTGCCGAACGCCGGCTTCCGACGGACTGCGATCGCAAGCAGCAGCGGGTCGCTGCCATCGTCCCGCGCGGCAGTGAGCAGCAAGTCGTCGACCGGATGTGCCGGCGCTTGCTGGAACGCAACGCGCTT
>MGUL01000037.1 GCA_001800005.1 Elusimicrobia bacterium RBG_16_66_12
CCGCGCCGCCGGCGGCGGCCGCGGTCATCCGCGCGGCGGCGTCAAAGAAGAGGTGGCTCGCCCAGCTCAGCGCGTACCATTCGTCGCCGCCTTGCGCGGCGGCGAATGCCCGCGCCCTGCGCTGCGCGGTCGCGATGGAGCGGGGCGAGGCTGTCTCCAAGCCGACCAACTCGCGTCGCAGTCGGGCCATGATCCGGCTGCGGTCCTTGTCCTTGATCGCTCGCGGGGCAACGAGGGGCCGCCGGGGCTCAAGGCGCCGCTGCAGCCATCTCGCGAGCTTGATGATCTTGAGCGATCTCCAGCCGCTGTCGTGGAGGAACTCGTAGGGGACCGTGTCGTTGATTCCCAGCATCGAGATGACGGCATGCGGGCGCAGGGCGTCAAGTTGATCCTCGAACTCGGCGATCTGGAACGGGCTCGAGGTTCCTCCTCGGGCCAGGTTGATGACCTTGAACCGCCGCCCGAGGCCGGCTTCATCGAGCAACAGCTGCAGCTGTCCCGGCCAAGACTCGTCCCGCCCTTTCGACCAGAACTGGGCGGTCGTGGACTCCCCCAGCGCGACGATGCGGAACTCCCGCGGGTCCAGCAGGTTGATCTTGGGGTTGGAGCGCGACTGGGCGAGGACGATGAGCCGCGCGGCGGACCTCATCGCCGCCTCCGCGAACGCCAAGGCCAGCGTCACCCCGAGGAGGAGGGCGAGGAGGCCGAAAAGGCCCTTCTTGGCGCGGCCCATATGAGGTCAATCCTCTCTACCGCGCGACCTTGACGCGCAGGCCGATGGAAGCCAGCGCCTCGGCGACGGCCTCGCAGCGTTCGCGCGTCCCCTCGCAGACCACGGCGCAGCCGCGTGAGTGGACCTCGAAGGATATCTGCCGCGCCCGTGAGATCGAGCAGCGCGTGGCCGCGATCACGACCCGCTCCACCTCGTCGAAGGTGTGGCAGTCGCAGTTGAAGAGGATGGTCTTCCAGGGCTCGCCGGCGAGGCCGTCGTCCTCCTTGGCCTCGTCGACGGGCTCGGCGACGGCGGCGGTACGGCCCATGCGGTCAAAGCCCGATCCACTGCAGGATCTTCCACTTCTCGCTGGCGGAAACGTCCTCGCCGTTGCGCTTCAGGCGGAAACGGCGGCGCAGCGCGCGCTTGTCGGCCAGCAGCGCCCGGCGTTCGTTGTCCAGCAGACCCACCCGCTCCTGCCGGAACATGAAATCGACGAAAGCCATCGCGTCGGCGACCGTGCCGGCGTCGCCCGATGGGCGGCAGAGCTGCGCGTGAGCCAGGAAGAGCGCCCGGTAGCGCGTCCCCAGCAGGCGCACGGTCTGCGGGAGGAACTGGGACGTCTTCCACATGCGCTCGACGGGCTCGGGAGGGGCGTGCATCTCGGGGGCAGTTTAGCAGGTCGCGGGGGCCTCGTCAAGCGCGCTTGTGGATAAGTGGATAACTTCGTGAATAGTAACACATTCGTCATATGGTGCCAGGCTTTGATAGAGTAAGTGCCGACTCAGAGCATGGTCTTAATGCCTGGCACTTATAGCGAAGAAGTGCCCATGAGAGAGTAGGCCATTGGTCCCATGGACGCATGGGTCCATTGGGCAGGATTGAACGGGCCTCCGGAGCCGCATCATAAGGCTATAATCACGGCGTGGAGCTCGATGATGTGTTCGCCGCGGACGGCCCGCTCTCGCGCGTGCTGGAAGGATGGGAGCCTCGCGCTCAGCAGGAGGCGATGTCGGCGGCCGTGGCCCGCGCGCTCGACAGGGAAGAGAGTCTGGTCGTGGAGGCGGGCACGGGCGTGGGCAAGTCCCTGGCCTATCTCCTCCCCGCAGCGCTCTGGGCGGCGCGCGGCGCCAAGCGCGTGCTGGTCTCCACCCATACGCGCGCGCTGCAGGAGCAGTTGATCAACGGCGATCTGCCGGTCGTGGCGCGAGTGCTCTCGGATATGGGCCTTCCTTTAAAAACGGCCATGTTGATGGGCTCGGACAATTATCTCTGCGTGCAGCGCCTCTGCCGCCTGCGCGCTCAGCCGGCGCTGCTGCCTGGAGCCCAGGACGAGGTCTTGGCGCGTCTCGACGAATGGGCCCGGGACGCGCAGACCGGCCACCGCTCGGCTCTGCCCGTCGGCGTCCCTCAGACCCTCTGGGAGAAGCTGGCGCGCGACACGGACATCTGCCTGGGGCCCTCCGGCCCGTATTGGGATCGCTGCCTGTGGCGGCGCGACCGCGAGCGCTGCGATAAGGCCCAGATCGTGGTGATCAATCACGCGCTGCTGCTCTCCGGCGCGCGGCTGCCGCCGCACGACGCGCTCATCCTCGACGAGGCCCACAACCTGGAGGAAGCCGCCGTGTCGCGCTTCGGCTGCGAGGCGTCGCTGGGGCGCATCGTGGCCCTGGCCGACGAGGCGCGCACGACGGCGCGCCTATGCGGCGACGATCCGCTCTCTGCCGCGGCGGAGGCCGCCTTGGGCGCATCAGGACGTTTCTTAGAAGAGGTCTGCCGCAACGCGGGCCTGACCGGCCCCGATGACGAGACGAGCGGCAGGCTCATCGAATCCTCCCCGGAGAAGGCGCCGCTCCAGCTTCTGGGCCTCGAAGCGGCGCTAGCCGCTTCGGCCGCCCGGCAGGAAGGCCGCCCCGCCGAGGCGGACCTGCGTTCGCTCCACTCCCGCGCGGCCCATCTGGGTCACGATCTGGGAGAGATACTCAAGCCCGCGCCCGCCACGGCGCGCTGGGCGTCCTGGACGCGCCGCGGTCCCGAGCTTCGCTCGGCGCCTCTCGACGTCGGGCGCCGGCTTTCCGAGAGCCTCTTCGCGCGCGGACTCCCGACGATCCTGACCTCGGCGACTTTGGCCTCCGGCGACGGCCTCGCGGGCTTCAAGAAGCGGGTCGGCCTGCCCGGGGCGCGCGAGCTCGCCCTGGACTCGCCCTACGACTACCGCACGCAGGCCGCGCTCTGGTGCGTGCCGGACCTGCCGGAGCCCAAGGACGAGGCAGCGCACGCGAAGGCGATCGCGGCGCACTGCTCGGAGATCGTCGCGCGGGTGCCGGGCGGGGTCTTCATCCTCTTCTCGAGTTGGAAGACGCTCAGGAAAGTCCACGCGTCGCTGCGCAAGAAGATCAAGGACCGTCCGGTCTGGGCGCAGGGTCCGTCGGGCCACGAGGCCCTGCTCGACCAGTTCGCGGCGGCGGGCGACGCGGTGCTTCTGGGCGTGGACACCTTCTGGCAGGGGGTGGACGTCCCGGGCCCGGCGTTGTCTTGCGTGATCCTGACGAAGCTTCCCTTCCCGAACGTGGGCTCTCCGTTGGAGGAAGCCCGGCGGCGCTGGCTCGAGGAGAACGGGCTCGAGTATTTTCCGGATTGGTCCCTGCCCAAGGCGGTGATGAAGTTCCGTCAGGGCTTCGGCCGCCTGATCCGAGCGTCGGCCGACCGCGGGGTGGTGGTCTGCCTCGACTCGCGTCTCCTGAAGAAAGGCTACGGCAAGGTGTTCCTCGAAGCCCTGCCCTCTTGCAAGAGGCTCGAGAGCTTGGATCAGCTCGAGTCGTTCTTCAAGTAAGGGAACGGCCGGTCCTCGCGCGAGGACCGGCCGTTCGTCTGAAAGACCCGGAGAGGGAGGGATTCGAACCCTCGGAACCCGTTTGCACAAGTTCAACGGTTTAGCAAACCGTCGGTTTCAGCCGCTCACCCACCTCTCCATATAGTGTTTAATCGTTGTAAAACAACGATTATTCGATACAGTCGCTTTCGTGGTCTAAAACAATATCCCGACAAAAGTGACCACTTTTCTGACCAGTCGAGAGACTCTCAGCGACTGTCTGTCGAGCCTCGTTTTTCAAAGAAAAGCGACTAGCTCTTGCGTCCGAACCTCGCCTGGAACTCTATAAAATCTGCCGTCGTTCAGATTGCGAACGGGCAGATTCTAGCACATCAGGCGCAGGCCGGCGCAATCACGAAGGCCGACTCATCGAAACGCCGCGAAACCGCTTCGCGGGTTATCGTCCGATTTCTTTGCCCGAGGCCTCAGTGTCGAGGGCGGCGACATCGGACGCATCCGCGAAGATGGAGTCTGCCTTACGGAATCTCCCTGCCTCATCGAGGTAGCTCTGGATCGACATGGGGTTGCTGTGCCCCATTTCGGTTTGAAGCTGACGGAAGTTTTTAACGACCATGGCGCGATGCATCGCGAAGGTGCCGCGCAGATCGTAAGGCGTGACGTGGTCCAATTTGGCCGCGTGTCGGACTTTGACGAAGACGCGGTCGATGCTGTCGATCTCGTAAGGCTTCCCCGTCTCATTGTTGTAGAAGTACAAGCCCGTGACGGGATGCGGCGTGAGACGCTGGAGCAGAGCTTGGAACCGCGGACCAAGGCTGGCGATCTCAAAGTATCGCTTGACGACAAGATTGGTTCGCTTCTTGAGCGTGTGGAGCCAGATTTCCCCGCGGCGCAGGTCCACGTTGGCTTGTCCGAACATGTTGGCTTCGGTCGGTCGCGCGCCGGTGAGAACACGGAACTCGATGAGATTCCTCAGCCACGAGTCGGCGCACCCGAGGAGCCTCTCGATCTCAGGCTTCGTAAGCCAGATCTCGCGCCGAGACTCGTTCTTAAGGCCCTTGGTGCCGAGGAGCGGGTTGCGCTTGATGAGGCCGAGTTGAACGCCGTAATTGAGGATGCGGCGGAGGCAATCGAACTCCTTGTCCACCGTGGAGTTGGCGCAACGGTGTTTTGAGAAAGCCAGCGTTCCGTTGAGGCGACCCGTCTTGTAGTTATGGCTGGAGGCATGATCTCCAGCTTCGGTCTGATGCCGACTCTGGTCGTCCTCGGCGGAGGGATTATCGTCATCTCTCCTATGCTTCTGGCCCTGCCGTTGTTCTCCGAGCTCATCAACGCCTCCCCGCAGGAGGCGCAAACCTTCCTCCAACGCCATTACCCGGGAGCCTTTGATGAGGATTCTTCGAGCTCGAAGGCGGGGCCGCAGCTTCTTGCGCCAGAAGCCTAGGCCTTCGTCAGTCCTGACCTCAACTAGATTTGGCACAGAAATTGGGGCGACATGCCGAACCTCAGCCATTCCCTGGAGGGAATAGTCTTACTCATGCTGGATTTTATACAGTGGTCAAATAGCATTAACACATGAGGCCCACCAATAGATTGCCTGCCGCGACCCGGTTTCATCTACTCTTAGCAGGGGCCTTCTTCCTAGAGATTTCCGGCTACCTCGCCTTCCCGTATCTTTCCCTTCAACTACGGGAGCGATTTGGGATTGCGCCGACAGATATCGGGCGCATCCTCATGGTTGCAATCTGGATCCGACCTCTGGCAGCCTTGGCCGGGGGGCTCCTGTCGACGAGACTGCGCCCCCTCACAATTTTCGCCTTCGCGTGTCTTGCCGAGGGAGCCTGCTTTTTACTTCTGGGGATGTCCCGCGGCGCATCTTGGGCGATCTTTGCCGTCCTAATCGGTAATGTCGGATTCTCCATATGGAAGCCGAACATCTTCGCGCTCGCCTACCGCGAGGATGACACAGGATCCTCCGCCACGAGGATTGCGCTACTCAATGGGATACTTAACGCGGGGGCCGCATTCGGAAGTCTCATCTCCGCGGCGATGATACGTTTCAACATCTCGACCGTCTTTCTGGCATCAGGGATCCTATATCCTTTGTTGATTCCACTCTTCGTTCCGAGCCTATCGATGGAGGGCCCCGCCGCAGAGGAAAGCGATGCCCCCCCGCGCGCGTCTTCGTTTCGCGGCCAGTTCCTGTCACTGTTACTCCAGTGGAGAACCCTCGCGCTGATCCTGATAACCGTCGGTTTCTGGGCTTCGTACAACCAATTCAATTGCTTCTTCTCCCTATTCGCGAACGACTGGCTGAGAGATCCAAGCTGGACAGGAACAGCATTTGCCTGCGTCACGGTCATCGTCGCCCTCTCATCAATGGCTCTCGCGCGCTGGCGCACATTGTCGTCGCGAATCATGGAGTTGGCCGCAGTAGCCCTTATCGCCTTGGCGATAGGCTGGATATTCATGACCACTTCCCGCAGCGTCTCCGCCGTCCTCGTTTTCCTCGTTTCGATCTCGGTTTGCGAAACCCTCCTCTCCGTTTTCCTCGCCGACTCCTGGGGAGGACTCGCACGTGGGAAGAAACACTTGATGCAAAGCCTCAATTTCTCCGTCCGAAGCTTCGGGATGGGGATCGGTGGCCTTCTCGGCGGCTGGACATATGTAGCGCCCGAACAGACGGCGCCTCTCTCACGATGGGGGATGCAGAATGTCGCATTGCTGGCAATTGCCATGATCGGCGTCCTTCTCTTCAAAGTGCCCTCGTCCGAGGCGAAGTCATGAGCGGGCGGAGGCGTCGCATCCTGGTGCTCGAAGCCGGCTCGAGGATATACAAGGAACCCATCGTCCGAAGCCTCCATGAACTCAGCGATGTCGACCTCTATTTCGCCTCTGGATTGACTTCCACGATACCCATTGAGTGGGTAAAGCCGTATTCCAGCGGCCTCATCGTATTTTCTTATAACGATGATTCCTTGTACACCGCACTAGACCGCTTCTGCATAGAAAAGGCCATGCGATTCGATGGAATCCTGACATATGTCGAGCCTTCCGTTCATGTCGCCAATGAGTTGCAGCGCCGACTCGGGCTTCCAGTCATCTCCGCTCGGCGCGGGAAATCTCTCCGCAATAAATGGCAGATGAGGCGCCTGCTACAGGCGGCCGGCGTCCGACAGCCAACCTTCATCGGCGTTTCCTCGATTAAGGAGTTGCGAGCCGCGACAAAGACGGCCAGATTCCCTGTCGTGGTGAAACCGACGGAGATGATGGCGAGCCTCGGAGTCGCACTCGTGCGAAACCATCTCCAACTGGAAGAGGCTTTTCATAGAGCGCTTGATGCCGATTTCTGGGATGAGGATCTCCGTACGCTCTACGGAGACATCGCGAAGGAAGTCCTGATTGAGGAATACATTCAGGGCCCTGAATATAGCGTCGAAACGGTCGTCTCCGACGGTCGTCCGCATCTGCTCGGGATCACCAAGAAATATTCGTCCGCCAGCGGACGCTTTGATGAAGTCGCTCACCGTTTCCCCGCTCACGATCTCTCGCAGAATGATGTGCGAAAGATATCTGCTCTGGTGGAAGCTTCTCACGGCGCGCTAGAGTTCAAGAACACCTTGACCCATACCGAACTACGAATGCGCGACGGCGTCCCGATTCTGATGGAGATCAACTGCCGCCTCGCAGGAGGGCTCATTTCGACGCTAATCGAGAGAAGCCTGGGGGTCAACATCGGGACGATACTGGCCGCGACCGCGACAGGCCAGCCCGTAGACATCCCACGCAAGACAGGCTCGGCGCATGAGATCCGATTTTTCAATTCCAGCATCGATGGAATGGTCGTTTCCATTCCCCCTCCCCCACCCCCGCGCGCCAATCTTTGCGAGTTTATATCCCACGTCAAGCCAGGAGACATCCTCTTCCGGAACGGCCTGACTGGGGTTTCGAGGCTTGGACACGCTATTCACTGCGTTGGGGGTCCTAACAGCCCCACGGATGCGAGTCTGCGCCGCCTAGAGTCGAGTTTCCTGGTGAAGCCCGCCATTTGCTTCCGGTCTATCCCCAAGACCCGCGACCGCCTCGCACTGTTTGTAGCTGGCGAGGAGGACCTCCCCGCCTTGACCCAGATCGAGCAGGCGTGCTGGCCTGAGCGTCAGGCCACAACTCCTAAGACTACGCTAGAGCGGATCCGAGCGAATGAACAGTCGACCTTGATTGCCTATTCACTATCATCCGGCCTGCCTCTTGCTTCCCTTGTCGGCGTCCCACTCAAGGAGTTCAACGCTCTCCGCGTCCAGAAGTGGGACCACTATGCATCTCTCGCCATCAATGAAAAGCACCTTGCGCGGGCGCGCGAGGCCAAGAATGTCTATGTGATTTCCATCTCTTCGGTTCCTACTGCGCCCCGGGGCACAGGAAGCGCCTTCCTGATGGCGGCGCTCGACTGGTATCAGAAGCAAGGCAAGATCCAGGTCGCTTATACTATCCGCATCCCCAACTTCTCAAAACACTTTAAGCAGGGCGTCAACATCGACGAATACTACGATGGGCTGCGTCATGGCCGGTATAGAGAAGACATCTACCAACTAGCCGTGAGGCATGCCGGTGGAACGCCATGCGGAATCGTCTCTGAATATTACGACGACCCCGATTCCCTGAACTGCGGGATTACCGTGTCACATAAACTTGGATAACCCCCGCTCATTGCCTGATCCGTCCAGGACATCCACGGTCAAGAATGCAGCGTTGCTGTGTCTTGTATCCAGCCTGCTGATACCTTTGACGTACCAGGCGTGCAGCATCTCGGCAAGGACGAAAAGAGAGAAAGAGGCGATCCCATCCGACATCCGCACTGATTGGACTGTACCGTCGCCCCTATACCCGGACATCCTTGATCCCCAGAAAGTCCTGACCGGCACTGAGAAAGGACTTCTCCTGCTCACCTACAGCCGTCTCGTCAAAGTTAACGACGCGCTAGCCTTGGAAGCCGACCTCCTTGAATCCTGGACCTACGATATCGATTCCAAGATATTCCGGTTCCGCATTAAGAATGGCCTCATATTCCACGATGGCAAGCCTGTCTCTTCGGACGACGTCCTCTTTTCATTCCATCAATGGGCCGAGAAGGACGCACTTGACAGTGACCTCCTCCTCGCAGTTGATGGCGTCGATGAATTCCGCAAAGGTCTAAGCCCGTCCATCAGCGGAGTTCGAAAGATCGACGAACTCTCATTTGAAGTGACGCTAAATCATTGGGCGGAGAGTTTCGTCAGAAACCTCTCGATTCCGCGATTCGTGATATTTCCCGTCAACTTTGGCGGCAGATCAAAAGAAGAATACCTAAAGAGCCCGGTCGGCACCGGTCCCTACCGACTCATCTCCGCGCAAGGCGGGATCGGGAAGTACATCCGCTTCGACCAGTACTACCTAGGCAAACCGCTGACAAAGGAAATCGACATCGCACGCATGGCGGAACCAGAAGCTCGTCGCGCGTATGGAGAGGGCCGCGTCAACAACCTCTTCTTCTATCAGATAGCGGATCCCGAGAAATTCAATAAACCGGATGACGTCCTTGATGTCGCCACCGGCAAGACGACATTCCTCCTAGTCATCTCCGCCAGCCAGCCCTTATTGAGAGAACGGTCGATCCGTAGAGAGATCGCCACCCGCATCGACAAGAAGAAAATAGTCGAACGTTGCTATCCCAATGCCTCTATCGCAGAATCGATCATCCCGCCTGGTCTCATGGGATCGCCCTCCGATTCGGTTACGGAAGCTGCCATCTTAGGGCATCCAAGCCGGCTACGGACATCGCTGCCGCTCTATCTCGAGGATCGCGTTGAAAACAACTGCCTTGGCGGGGTCCTCCCGGAAATCCTCAAAGGCTCCGGGATTCGAGTGTCAAGGACGCCTTTCAATGAAATGTATCGCCTCCTGAAATCTGGACAACTTGCCATGTGGGTGGAGGATTTCAACTTTAAGAACGAGGACCCAATCAGCACGCTTCAATATTTCAGCCAGTCCTCCAACGAATACCTTTTAGGACATCCCATCGCTCCGCTACAGGAAATATTCACGTCCCTCAACGGGGAACTTACACCCCTTGACCGCGCACGCAAATACGCGCAGATCGACCGCTACTTGACCAGGAATTATTTTGTGATACCTCTGTTCTATCCGCAGGAGGTTCTCGTCCACAAGAAGATGGTAAGGGGAGCCGAATTCCTGCGAACGACGAAGTTCGTGGCCGGATGGCATTCTGTCTATGTCGAAAAATAGGGAATTATCCAGCTCCGTGCCTTCTTTCCGCTGGAAACTCCTTTCCGGTTTTCTCGGTTTCTACCTCCTCATCGGAACAGGAAGCGCCTTTTCAATCCTCGCCAACTACCAAAGGTCACTTGAACAACTGCGAACATCTCACGAGAAATGGCTGCAGACCTACGCCGAGACATTTCTAAGCGACATCGAGGTCGGCAACTTCATTTCCGTGCAAAAGAAGATGGACATCTTGGTTCAGCGTGATATCGTGGCCGGCGCCATACTCAGGTTCGGGCGGCACGAATTGGCATCCCAAAAGCCGCCGACAAAACGCCGCGATGGAATTCACGTCTTCGACAAACTTATCGCTCATCTTTTCCAGTCGGGCCGAATATCGATCGATGTCAGCGATGCCAGCCGCTCTGTCTGGGGCAATCTTGAAGTCAATCTCGATTTAACCTTGCTCTATAAACCGATTGCTAACGCACTTAAGACATTCGCAATCTTTGGAAGCGCGTTCTTCTTGCTTTGCCTTTCACTGATTCTATTTTACATCGACACCCTGACCGCCACCGTCCAATCCCTGATCGGCTATATACAACTGTTCTCCCGAGCCAATCATGGTTCGACTGACATTCATGAGATCCTTCAGTCCCCCCCGGAGCTTAATGTCCTAGAACTGGGCATGATCGCGAAAGAATTCGAATCTTCCGTCAGGAACGTCATGCGCTTGGAAGCTGAAATTGAACAGCATCGCTTAAGCGCTGCCATCGGCGAGGTGTCCCGTCAAGTAGCCCATGATATTCGCTCGCCCTTAGCTGCCTTGGACTCGGTCCTGAAAGACCTCACTCATATTCCTGAAGAAAAGCGCGTCATAATGCGTAGCGCCGTCGGACGCATCCGCGACATTGCCAACCAGCTTCTCTTCAAGCACGGCGGAGATGCGGCTGCGGCTAGAGGTGAAGACGCGGACGCAGAACGGCCAGGCGCGCCGCCCGAGGTATTTCTGCTGTCGAGCCTGCTCGACTCGGTCATCACCGAGAAGCGCCTGCAGTTCCGATCCAAAATCGGTATTGAGATTGAGAACCGTGTCGATGCCGCTTCCTACGGCCTTTTCGCCGGGGTCCAGGCCGTCGAGTTCAAACGGCTAATGTCAAACTTAGTCAACAACGCCGTGGAAGCACTGGGAGACACAGGAACGGTCACGGTACGCTTGGTCGCGGAGGGGAAGCGGATCACGCTCAAAGTACAAGACACCGGAAAGGGCATCCCGCCGGAACTTCTAACCAAGCTCGGCAAGCGCGGCGAGACCCACGGCAAGGCAGGCGGCTCAGGCCTCGGCCTCTACCACGCCCGCACCACCATCGAGTCCTGGGGCGGATCTCTGGAGCTTCAGTCCGAAGTGGGCCGTGGGACGACCGTGGCCCTGAATCTCCCTAAAGCCCAACCACCTGAGTGGTTCGTCTCCATTCTAGAGCTTGACGCTAATCGGCCCGTGGTCGTGCTCGATGACGACACGAGCATCCACCAGGTCTGGCAGGGGCGCTTCGACTCATTGCGCCCGATGGGGCCGGCCCTCGTTGTACTGCACTTCTCAACGCCTACTGAACTACGCGACTGGGTGAAGGCCGACGCAGCGCAGGCACGGGACGCTGTATATTTAATGGACTTTGAGTTATTGGGCCACGACGATACCGGCCTGGCATTGATCGCGGAGTTGGGGCTCGGGGCGCAGGCGATTTTGGTCACAAGCCGCTTTGAAGAGAAGGCAATCCGCGAAGAGTGCCTGCGGCTCAAGGTCCGCATGATTCCCAAGGGCTTGGCTGGCTTCGTTCCCGTCCGGGTCAAGTCGGCAACCGGCGCGGGGGAGCCTGGGCCGGTCGGGAAGAACGCGCATCTCGACGCAGTGCTGATCGATGATGATCCCCTGACGCGAATGAACTGGAAAATGGCGGCCTCGCAGTCCGGCAAGAAGTTCCAGTCCTTTTCGACAGTGGCGGAGTTTCTCAAAGAAGCGCCCGCGATTAGCCAGGAGACTCCCGTCTACGTCGATGCCAAGCTGGCGGACGGCGTGAACGGCGCCCAGGAATCTCTCAGGATTCATGAATTAGGCTTCCAGGAGATCTATCTGGCGACGGGACATGAAGCGGCGAGGTTCGCCGCTTACACGCATCTACGCGGGGTGGTCGGGAAAGAACCGCCCTGGAGCTGACGCTCTATGCCTGCCCCTCGTCCGGCTTGTGCAGAAGACGCCTGAATCGGCGTCCGCCCTCGCTCTTGCGGGCGCTCACCGGCCGGCTCTGGTTGAAATGGAGCTCGATGAGGGTCCCGGCCTTGACCTTGCCGCAAAGCTCCTTGAGCGCCTCCAATACTCGTCGAACACGGGCTCGGGAGCGTTCCTCCCCCCTTCCGGGCCGAATAGGAGGCTGCGCTGGATGTTTTGGCAGGAGACGATGTTCCCATCCACGATGTTCACGCCGTACATGGTGCAGTAGGGATATTCCGCCGCGACCAACCCCAACAGATACCGCCACGGAGCGCACTCCTTCTGGACGAAAACAGGCGATCCTGCCCTCTTCAGGCCGTGGTTGAAGCGGCTCGCCGCCGTACCGCGGTCATCCAGCACCTGCCTGCCCGCCGAATCCTCCCTCGGCGGGGCCTGCAATCCTGACGCGTCACATGTCTGGCTCATGGTAACCTCTCCACGTTCCCGCTTCTTACCGCTCGGAGATGCGCTCCGGGCCAATAAAAAAAGGGAAACGATTTTAGTCGTTTCCCGTGGCCTCACTCGATTACGGTCGAGTCGTGGGTACCCCAGGGCCAATCCCCTGGGCTACACAGGTTTGAGGGGTTACATCAGGACTATAATGAGGGTAGCCGAGAAGGCCGTGAGTTTCGAGGGTCGTTGGTCCTATCCTGGGCAGGACCGGCAGACCTATCTCAGCGGGCGTCGGCCAGGATGCCGACGTTCACTTCCCGCTCCCAGAGGGGCGGACTTCCCTCGCGCTGCGCCCGCACCAGCTTCTCGTATAGAGGCCCGAACCGGGCCGGGTCTATCCCGGCCGCGCGTTTGAGGTCGGCCAGTGCCCGCGGCCGCGATCCCAACGTCTCCATAGCCTGCGCGCGGAAAAACAGCGCCCACTTCGAGCCTGGATCGATCTTCAGCGCCAGCGTCGTCTCCTTGATGGCCTCCTCGACCTTGCCCGCCTTCATAAAGACGGTCCCCCGCACCGTATGGGCCTGCGCGTCGGCGGGGTCGTTCGCAAGGATCAAGTTGGCGTCCGTGAAGGCCTGCTTGTAGTCCCCCTTGCCCACGCTGTCCATTGCCCGCCCATGCAGGAATCGCCGATTTCCTTCCTCGTAGAGCTTCTGGCAGTGCTCTGGGTCGATCTGCGCGGCTTTCTTGAGGTCCTCGATCGCCAAGTCGGGGCGCTTGCGGTCCTTCCAGAGGACCCTGCCCCGGATCACGAGGGCGTCCGCATCCTGGGGATTGCCCTCCAAGGCGCGGTTGGCCCAGGCGAAGGCCTCCTCACGGCGTCCCATGGTCATCATCAGGCTCGCGCGCTGGGAGAGCGCCACCGGGGCCTCCCGACTGAGCGTGACGGCCCGTAGGGAGTCCTCGTCGGCTTTCTTCAGGTTCCCCCCCATCCCGCGGGCCAGCACGCGCGCGTAGTGGAGTTCGGCGGAGTCGTCATGCCGTCGGATGGCACCGCTCAAGACCTTCTCGGCCCGCGCGGGGTCGCCGCGGTCCAGGGAGCGATAACCCTCAGCGAGCGCCGCCGCGATCACGGGATCGACTTTTCTCCGCGCCCCGGGTCCAAGCAAGCTCGGGTCCATCCCGACGCCCAATTCGGCGTCTTCCGTCGTCCGACCTGGCAGCCACTGGTGCCCGAACAATCTGGCGCTGTCGGCCTTCGCCCGGCCGAAGATTGCCCGAACCCTCTCATCGTGCAGGTTTAATATCCGGCGATCCGAGACCTCCCGCAAGTCCGGGTCGAGCGGGAACCGTTTAATCGCGTCTTGGAACAGCCGCTCTGCCGCGAGGGCGTCCTTGCGGTCCAGGGCGGCCCGAATCGCGAGCTTGGCATTGACGGCCGCAGGCTCGGGATCGGGCTCAGACGCGACTTTGCCTTCTCGAACGGCCTCGGCGCCGCCCTGCGACGGCGGCTTCGCGTCGGGCTCGTCGTTTCGGCCTACGGGAGGAAGGGACGGCTCGCCCGGAGTTTCGTCGCCGAAAAAGCCACCCTCGGTCTGGTCTGGAGCCGGGACAGACGCGCACAGAGCGAAATACGGGGAAACGGCGGCCGTTGCCAGTAAACCAATCAGGATGAAGGACATTCTGACGGCCATGTGGCAGTATAACCCCGCATCGGGCGATCCGCAAGTTTGATTTGGGCCGAAGGGCCTACCGAAAATGCAGGCCCCGAACACGACAATTTTACCCCCCTGGCCCAGGCGTCAATATCCCAGTCAGGTTACAATGAAGAATCGGATCCTCTTTAGGAGAGCGCCCAATGACCAGAAACACGCTGATGATCATCGCCGGGCTCGCGTTCGCGCCGCTCTCGGCCTCGGCGCAGGTTCGGGCCGCCAATTCGATTTTACGCGGGCAAATCCAGGCCCTGAGCGCGGCCGGGTTCTCAGGTATGGCGGAAGTCCAGATGCCTCAGGCCCCCGCGACCGCAAGAACCTTGTCGGTGTCGGCGCAAGTCGATGAGACCGCGGAGGCGCTGGCGTCCCTGAGCCGCGCGGCGCAGACGAACGTAGTCCTGATCGGCGCAACCGTGCGGACCCTGGGATTCGATTTCGACGACGGTCCGTTTCCGGCCAGAGGAATCGAGAGGCAGCCATCCGCTGGTGGGCTTAGATTTTTTGCGGTCACCACGTTTCGGGGAAATCCGGAGATCATCATCGAAGAGTTCGACAAAGCCAGGCAGGAGCTCCGGTCCTATCTGATCACCTCGAACGGGAACCTCGTGGCGGCGGCCATGACGCGGAAAATCAGCGGCAAGTTCCAGGCCGAGAAGATCCCGACCTCTGAAGCCCAAACGGGCTGCCGGAACCTGCTCGAGTTCTGGACGCGCTACTACCGCGACAACCTCAAGAACGCCTGAAGAGGCCTCGATGAGCGCCGGCAAGCGGCCGCCGCGGAAGGCGACGGGCGGCCTGAGCGGGAAGATCACGCGGGAGATCGCGGCTCACGATCGGCGAGAGTTCGGCCAGCCAGGGGGCTCGCCGTGCTACGCACCGACGCTGACTGGGTTACACTAGAAACTGTGGTGGGGGCGACCGGACTTCGCAGACGATGAAAAAACGCTACAATACGCAAATGTTCGCGAAGCCTACAGACGCAGTGATTTACGCCGCTTTGCCGCGGGTCACGGACCTGACGTTCATGGCGCAGGGTTCCTTTAAGGGCGTTTATAAGTGCAAGGTCGATGGGAAGGCGGAAGCCTTGAAGCTTATCCAGATTCCCCCAGTGCCTGTCGGCGACGACGACGCCGCTGAAGCTAGAAAAGTTTGGGTCTTCTCCAAACCGAGTGGGTGATTTTCGCCTGATTTCAAATCGGATCGAGCATGCAGGTGAGGACTTTGAGGCGCAAGTACTCCTCGTCGCGTAGGCCGTAGCTGCGACGCTGGATGACGCGGATCTTGTTGTTCAGCCCCTCGACGAATCCCAAGGCGACCTTGTTCTCCGGCTTGCAGTAGGCGGCGATGCCGTCCCAATGTCGGTCGATCATCGCGGCGAATTTCTCGTAGGGCTCCAGGCGCTGCCACTTGAGCGACGCCCGCCAGTTCTCGAAGAAGCGCCGAGCCCAGCCTTCCCGCTCGTAGTCCCACAGCTGGTGTCCTTCCGGCAAGCGGGCGTATCTCCGACGAGGCCGGGGTGTCCGATGTCGGTGTGGCGACGGGCCGGTGGAACGTTGGTGCGCCGGGCGCGAGGCGCGCCGTTCAGCGCGGCGGCGCGCGATCGATGGTTTGGCGGTAATTCCAGGGCATCCACCGCTGCGGCTTCTCCCGGACCTCTTTGGCATGCCGCTGCAACTGCGTGATGTAGTCGAAGGGATCGGCGCCGTTGAGAGCGCAGGTGTGGATCAGGCTCATGTAGGCGTCGCCGACGCGCGCTCCGGCGTCCGTCTTGTAGAAGAGCGAGTTTTTCCGGTGGAGGATCGCTTTCTTCAGCGCTCGCTCGCATACGTTGTTGTCCAGCGGGGCGCCGGCCTGCCTGAGAAAGAGCGTCAGCTTTTCCCAGTGTTTGAGCATGTAGCCGACGGCGTCGCCCAGCCCTGAGTTTGGCTCCACCTTCTTACCGGCCAACTGCGCCTGCATCCAGGCGTGAAGCTTCTCCATTGGCGGGCCGCTTTTGTCCTGGTGAAATCTCAAGCGCTCGACGGACGACATCTCGCGCTTCTTGGCGATCGCGTCGTTCTTGTAAACCGCGGCAAGGATGCCGAGGATATGCGCGCACTCGGGCGGGAAGTTCTCCGCCTGCTCGACGAACTGCCGTCGGCCATGCGCCAGGCAGTTGGCCAGGATCGTTTTGAAATCCTTGGGGACATTGCGCGAAAGGGCGTCGCACATCTGGATGGGGGCGCCCAGTCCCCGGCCGCGCTTGAGCAGCAGCGCCTTGAGATTTTCTCCGGCATGCCTGACGCCCGTGGAGAACAGGGCGATCTGGCGACCTTCGACCTTGCTGATGATTCCCGAGGTGAAGACGCCGGTGCGGTCGGGGTTCGGCGGCTCCCCATCGCGCCCGTCGGCGGCGGCTTTGGAACGTTCCCGCAGAGACGCCGCTCGGCGCTTGCCCATCCACGCCAGTATCTTCATCGGCGTGTCGTCGTTGTGGAGCACTTCGCCCTGAGCCGCCTGCCGCCGCAGTTCCTCGAAGGCCGGCTCGATCTTGCGGGCGGTGTCGCGCACGATGTCCCACTGCGTCGCGGCCGGAAGCGGAATTCCCACAGAACTTTGCAGCTTGTCGAGGCGGTTCCAGGGGAACCCGCCGCCGTACTTTAAAAGTCCGATCATGCTCGAAGCGCTCGCGTCGTACTTCTCGCCTCCCACGCCCGCCGGCGGGCGCGCCGTGAAGACCTTTGCGCAGAGGTTGCACCGCAGCTTCTGGAGAAGATAGATCGCCGCCGCCAGAGGAGGTTGTCCCGTCACGCGGACCAAAACTTTCGGCCGCTCGCTTTGTTCGTAGACCTTCCCCTTGCCGCACGCCGGGCAGCGATCCCCCGGCTTGAGCTTGTGATGCGAGACGCACTGCGTCTTCGCGCCGGGATAGGCGTTCTGTCCGTTGCGGCCGTGTCCGGGAGGCGGTCGACCCGGAGGCTTGATCTTACCGCCGGCTGCCTGCGCCCCTGTCGTCGCCGCGTCCTGCCGCTGCGTCGCCAGGACCTTGGCGAGCTTCTCGCTGCTCGAACCGAACAGAATGCGTCGCAGGCGCCCGATCGTCGTGTTCTTGTCCGCCAGCTCGCCGAGCACGTTTGAGTAGGCACAGATGACTTTCTCAAGGACCTCGACGGCTTCGGCCGGCAAGGCGACTTTGGCCTGGGCCAGAGCGTCGTCGATCTGCTCCCTCGACACGTCGACCATGTCGATCTTCATGGCGGCCGAAGACGTTCGTGGTCCGAGCCTGCGCCGAGAGGACGGCGCGCCGATGCGTTCAAGCCTTTCCTCTGGGGGCAGGTTTGCGCGGCTCGACCCAGCGTCTGCGGAAGAGTTCGAGGTTGATGGCGGATATCTTCTCAGCCGAGCGCCACCAGCTGCGATAGGCCGCCACCCAGCGCCGCGCCTCGGGAACCAGGTCTGGAGGCAGGCTGATCTGCTCGGTTTTGCCGCCGGGATGATTGGTGGCGAGATAGGCGGTCGTATGCCCCTTGCCTTTGGCGCAGCGGCAAGTCGCGCCGCCGCAGCGGCGCGTCCTGGTGAAGACGCTGGCTCGAAGGAAGGTTTCCGGAGCGTTCAGGGCGCGGGCGAGTTGTGCGCGGCGGCGTTCAAGACGGGAGCGGAGGTCGTTGGTGTTCATATATGACGTATATACTATATGTCATTGTACAAAGTCAAGAGAAATGCGAGATGCGGACGTCCGGATATCGCTATGCCGACGCGCTTAGACGGGGGGCGAGCCTGGCGTCATCAGCCCGACGGAGAACACGCCGCCCACCCGGCGCCAGGGCGGCGCCCCCTTGGCGGCCGCCGGATTGCCGCAAGCCAAGAGCACCTGAAGTTCGTGCGCCTCCAGGCGCCGCGTTCGCCCTCCCGGCTCCGCTGTCGGCCAGAACCGGAAACGTCCCGCCGACAGCCGCTTCTGGCACAGCCAGAAGCCCTGGCCGTCGTAGACGAGGATCTTCAGTGCCCGGCCGCGCCGGTTGCGGAAAACGAACACGGCGCCGCTCATCGGGTCGGCTTCAAGCCGCTGCCGGCACACCCGGCTCAGCCCATCGATGCCTTGGCGAAAGTCCGCCGGCTCCACGGCCACGAGTATTCGCAGGTGCGGCGTGAGCTGCATCATGGGATCAGCCTGCGCTCTCGGCGGCGCGCAGCGCCCGCGCCAACGCGGCCACCTCCCCAACGCTCGCGCCGCGCACGTGAACGCGCTGCGCCGCATTTCCCGGGCTCGGAACCTCCACGACGTACTCCGCCGACGAATTCCCCGGGAGACCTCCCGCTGGAAGCCGCCACTCGACGAATCGCGGCTGCGGCCGGAGGGAACGCGGGGCTGTGCGCCTACCCAGCCGCTTTTTCAGCGTCGTGTGCTGCAGCCTCAGCCACCTCGACACCCGACTGACGCCGTGGGTTCGGCAGAGCTTGACGGCGGCTTCCCAAAGCTTCGCGGGAATCGGTTCCGGTCCCGCACCCTTGTTCTCACGCCAACGCCCGAACCGCTCCTGTAGCCGCTGAACGTCCGCCGGCACGCCATTTAGTTTCATGCTCATTATTCCTCCCTGCCGCCCCTCGGGGGCGACGTCGGGAGAATATCAGAGCGCCAACGCGAAAATCAGGCCCGCTTACCGGAAGGA
>MGUL01000038.1:0-1079 GCA_001800005.1 Elusimicrobia bacterium RBG_16_66_12
CCGGGAGAATCTCGCGCTCGATGCGGATGGCGGACAGCACCGCCTCGGGGCTGTCGTAGCCCAACTCGAACTCGCCGGGGCTGGCGAGCACGCGCCCGCGCAGGACCTCGGGCCGGGCCATCAGAGCCAGGCAGTAGCGCCCGGACCCCAGCTCGGAGAACGAGAAGCGTCCGTCCTCGTCGGTGTAGCCGGAGCCGGACAGCAGGCGCGAGGTCACGGCCCCGGCGGCGTTCGAACTCTTCCAGACGAGGAACAGCCCGACGCGCACGGACGGGGCGACGCGGCCGTCCACCTGGAGCCGGCCGCTGACCCGGCCGTCTCGGAAGTCCGACACCGGCGTGACCTCGATCTTCTTCTCGTTGATGGGCCAGAGGTTGTCGATGCGGTAGAGCCACCGGCGAGCCTTCTCCTCGTCGCCGAAGCGCGCGTAGGCCGCGGAGAAGCCCTCGAAGATGTATTGGCTCTGCGCCACGTCCTCGAAGCCCGCGGAACTGCGCTCCGATTCGGCCGCCAGCTTCTCCAGGCGCGCATAACGGATCGAGTTGAGCGGGCCGGCCTTGATCAGATCGAGCGCCCTCCTGTAGTCGGGGTGGACCCGCCCGGGGACCGCGAGGGACAGCGCGTCGAGGGCTCGGTCGGCCTCCCACGACTGGCGCCAGCCCTGCCGCAGGGCGGACACCGCCTCCCGCGCGAAGATGTCGCGCGCGCCCGCGCGCTGAAGAAAACCCTCGATCTTGACCAGGCTCTGAGGCGAGAGGTCCACCGCGTCGGCGGCCATGCGCACCGCGTCTTTCTGAACGGCATGGCCGCGGCTGGCATAAAGCCACAGCACGGTCTGGGTCTGCGCCGAACGGTTGGTCGGCACGCCCGCCGCCTCGGAGAGCGAACGCGGCCCGAAACCCCACCAGTTCGCCAGCGCGGCCTCCGCCGCGATCGTGGGCAAGACCCACGCGGCGCAGAGGCCCAGCAGCAGGGACCTCGCGTGCGGGCGCGCGGCCTCGGACGTGAGGATGAAGGCGGCCAGCACCGCCGTGAGGGTCACGGCCGTCGCCAGCGAGGCGGCCAGCAGCGGACCGACG
>MGUL01000038.1:1111-1338 GCA_001800005.1 Elusimicrobia bacterium RBG_16_66_12
CGCGAGCTGAGGCCAGCGCGAAGCCGACCAGCCCACCGCTCCCAGAATCAGTCCGAAGGAGGCGCCGAGCCGGGCCGAGCCGGCTCCGCTCGCGGCCGCAAAGGACGCAGCGCCCAGAACGAGGAGCGCTCCCTGCAGAAGCAGCGCCGTGCGCGGCGAGATCTCGGCGGGGAAGGACTCCGGGAAACTGCGCTCGCTCCATGTCCAGAAGAGGACGGACCCAGAGA
>MGUL01000038.1:1357-2734 GCA_001800005.1 Elusimicrobia bacterium RBG_16_66_12
CGCCGCGCGGCGGGGCGAAGGACACTCGCGGGCAACGATCATCGCCCAGAGCGACGCCGCGAGCGCCGTGCCGAGGATGATTCGTTCGATCAGGAGTCTACTCCTCGTCCTGCTGGAGCTTCGCCAGGGTGGAAAAGTCTTCGAGGGTCGTCACGTCGCCCTTGATGGAGCCGCCAGCCGCGACCTCGCGCAGGAGGCGGCGCATGATCTTGCCCGAGCGCGTCTTGGGCAAGGAATCAGTGAAGCGGATCTCCGCGGGCCGCGCGATGGCGCCGATGGCCTTGGCCACGTGCTCGCGCAGTTCCTCCTTCAGTCCGGGCGAAGGCCCGCGGTCGCCCTTGAGAGTCACGAAGGCGGCCACGGCCTGGCCCATCACCTCGTCAGGGCGGCCGACGACGGCCGCCTCCGCGACGAAGGGGTGCGACACGATCGCGGACTCGATCTCCATCGTGGAGAGGCGATGCCCGGCCACGTTGAGCACATCGTCGATTCGGCCCAATATCCAGAAATAGCCGTCCTTGTCCTTGCGCGCGCCGTCGCCGGTGAAGTACATCCCGGGGATCTGGGACCAGTACTGCTGGCGGTAGCGCTCGTCGTCTCCCCATATCGTGCGCAGCATCGCGGGCCATGGGCGTCGCACGACCAGATAGCCGCCCGAACCGAGGGGGACGGGCTTGCCGGCCTTGTCCACCACCTCGGCGTCGACGCCGGGCAGGGGGAGCGTGGCGGAGCCGGGTTTCGTGGGGGTGGCGCCGGGAAGCGGAGAAATCATGATGGCGCCGGTCTCCGTCTGCCACCAGGTGTCCACGATGGGACAGCGTCCGCCGCCGATGCTGTCGCGATACCAGGTCCAGGCCTCGGGGTTGATGGGCTCGCCGACGGTGCCCAACAGGCGCAGCGAGGAAAGGTCGTGTCGGCGGGGGAACTCCGGGCCCAGACGCATGAAGGTTCTGATCGCGGTCGGCGCGGTGTAGAAGACGCTGACGCGGTGGCGCGCGATCATCGACCAGAAGCGGTCCGGGTGAGGCGTGAGCGGAGCGCCCTCGTACATGAAGACCGTGGCGCCGGCGGCGAGAGGGCCGTACACGACGTAGGAATGTCCGGTGACCCAGCCCACGTCCGCGGTGCACCAATACACGTCGTCGGCGCGCAGGTCGAAGACATGCCGGGTCGTCCAGGCCGTCTGGACGAGATAGCCCCCGCTCGTGTGCAGCACGCCCTTCGGCTTGCCCGTGCTGCCGGACGTATAAAGGATGAAGAGTGGGTGCTCGCTGTCCAGAGGCTCGGCCGGGCAGTCGGCGGAGGCCTTGGCGGTCAGGCGGTGCCACCAATGGTCGCGACCCTCGTGCACGGCGATGTCGCCGCCGGTGCGGCGCA
>MGUL01000038.1:2778-4243 GCA_001800005.1 Elusimicrobia bacterium RBG_16_66_12
TCGACCGCGTCCTTGAGGCGCACGACCGCGCCCTTGCGCCAGCCGCCGTCGGCGGTGACCACGACCTTGGCGCCGGCGTCCACGATGCGGTCGCGCAGCGCCTCCGCCGAGAATCCGCCGA
Organism: Elusimicrobia bacterium RBG_16_66_12; assembly: GCA_001800005.1. Lineage (GTDB taxonomy): Bacteria > Elusimicrobiota > Elusimicrobia > UBA1565 > UBA9628 > GWA2-66-18. The sequence goes on from MGUL01000038.1 coordinate 2,900, forward strand.
AGACCACGCTGTGCACGGCGCCGATGCGCGCGCACGCCAGCATCGCGACCGCTGCCTCCGGAACCATCGGGAGATAGAGCGCGACGCGGTCGCCCTTCTTGACGCCGAGGCCCTTGAGGGCGTTGGCGAAGAGGCAGACCTCGCGATGGAGCTGGAGATAGGTCAGCGTGCGCGTCTCGCCGGGCTCGCCTTCCCAGATGATGGCGGCCTTGTTCCGGTTCGGCCCCTCGAGGTGACGGTCCAGGCAGTTGTCGGAGAGGTTCAGACGCCCGCCGACGAACCATTGAGCGAAGGGCGGCTTCCAGTCGAGGGTCTTGCGCCAGGCCTTCATCCAGCGCAGATCGCGCGCGGCACGGTCCCAGAACTTCTCCGGCTGACGGCGCGCCGCCGCCTGCAGCCTCTCGCGCGCCGCCTTTCCGGAGACGAGCGCGGACTTGACGAAAGCGGCGGGAGGGGGATACAGTCGCTTCTCCTTGAGGAGAACCCTGATATCTTTCTCAGGATGCGGATTTCCCATGCAATCGATGATAACATTTTTCTATAATCACTCCTTATGCTCCCCACTTATAGACCCCACAAACGCAAACGCGCGAAGAAGATCGGATTCCGCGCCCGCATGAAGACCACCGGCGGACGCGCCACGCTCAAGCGCCGCCGCTTCAAGGGCCGCAAAAAGCTGACCCACAAGCAGGCTTGACGAGGGCGTCCGGCTTCGGGGCCGACGCGCGCCTGAAGGACCGCCGGGAGTTCCGACAGGTCTTCGACACGGGTCGAAAGGCCGTCGGGCGCTGGCTGATCCTATGGTCGCGCGAAGGCTCCGCCGAACGGGGTCCCCGTCTGGGACTCTCGGTGAGCGCGAAGGTCGGAGGCGCCGTCAGGCGCAACCGGCTCAAGCGCCTCCTTCGGGAGGCGTTCCGCCTTCACCGTTCGGAGCTCCCCGTCGGTCTCGAGCTGGTCGCCTACCCGCGCCCCGGGTGTCCGTGGGACACGCGGGCGGACGCGGAACGCGACCTCCTGGGCCTGCTGGGAAAAGCCGGACATCTGAAGCCATGAAGACCGTCCTGCTCATCGTCCTGGATCTCTATCGGGCCGCTCTGCGGCCCTTCTTGCCGCGCGCCTGCCGCTTCCATCCCAGCTGCGGAGACTACGCGCGCGAAGCGGTCCAGCTCCACGGCGCCTGGTCCGGAGCGCGGCTGGCCGCGAGCCGGCTGGCGCGCTGCCATCCCTTCGACCCCGGCGGACTCGACCCCGTGCCCGGCACCCCGCACTAAAAAAGAGAACACTGATCATGGATCGAAATCTTTGGCTCGCCATCGCGCTCTCCGTCGGCGTCTACGGCATCTG
>MGUL01000038.1:4271-5369 GCA_001800005.1 Elusimicrobia bacterium RBG_16_66_12
CGCCTCCCGTCAAACCCGCCGCGACGGCCGCCACGGCAGCGCCCCGGACGGAGGCGCCCTCGAGCTCCTCTCCACCCGCCGCCCCCGCAGTCCCGCCCGCGCGCGACGCGGCCGAGACGCTCGCCCAGTCCGACGAAGCCATCCTCGGCGCAGCGCAGGCGCGCATCCATCCGCGCGGCGCGGCCGTCGTCAGTTTCCTTTATCCCGAGCCTCTCGGGCGCGTCGAGCTCGTCGCCGATGCCAATGCCGGGCTCTTCGCCACCTGGCCGGAGCTGGAATTCAAGCGCGACGCGGCGGTCAAGAACGGCCTCGTCTACTCGGCCGTGCGCGCCGACGGCCTCAAGATCATCAAGGAGTTCCTGCCCGGAGAGGGGACGCTCCTGCCGCGCATCCGCGTGACCGCGCTCAACTCCGCCAAGAGAGCGCTCGAGGTCGGGCCCTGGTCGCTCAGCGTGGGCCCGGGCCTGGGCACCATCGCCACCGAAAAGAAGGAGAACCCGGATGTGTGGCGCTCCATCGCGCTGACCCCCGAGGGGAAGGGCCTCAAGGGCCGCATCGAGGTCCTCAAGCCCGGCCGGCACGAAGGGCCTTTCCGGTGGATGGGAATCGACAACCGCTACTTCCTGGCCGCTCTGATGCCTTCCTCCGAGCATTTCGAGCCGGTGGCCTCCGCCGCGCCCCCCTCGCTCCTGCTCACCACCAAGGCGGTGACCCTCAAACCCGGCGGCAGCTTCGCGTGGGAGATCCCGTACTACCTCGGAGCGAAGGGACACACCTGGCTGGCGCGCTACAACATGGGCCTGGAGCGCTCCATCGACTTCGGCTTCTTCGCCCAGCTCGGACGCGCGATGCTCGCCGCCCTTGAACGGATCAACCGCGCCATCGGCAACTGGGGCTGGTCCATCATCGTGCTGACCCTGGCCCTGCAGGTCCTACTCTTCCCCCTGACCTGGAAGAGCCTCAAGGCCGCGGCGGCGATGAAGAACCTCCAGCCCGAGATCGCCAAACTCCAGAAGCGCTACGCCGACGACCCGCAGAAGCTCAACGCGGAGACGATGGCGCTCTACAAGACGAAGGGAGCGAACCCTCTCGGCGGCT
>MGUL01000038.1:5410-6760 GCA_001800005.1 Elusimicrobia bacterium RBG_16_66_12
TTCAACGCCCTGCGCAACTCGTGGGAACTGCACGGCGCGACCTGGATCTTCTGGGTCCAGGACCTGTCGGCCAAGGATCCCTATTACGTCCTGCCCATCGTGATGGGCGGTCTGATGTTCCTGCAGTCGAAGCTCAACCCGCCCGCGGGCGACCCGACCCAGCAGAAGATGATGATGTTCATGCCGCTGATCTTCACCTTCATGTTCCTCAACTTCCCGTCGGGCCTGGTCCTCTACTGGCTGACGAACAGCCTCGTGAGCACCGTCCTCCAGCTGGCGCTGAAGGACCGATTAGAAGCGGCCTGACATCCAGGAGAATGCCCATGCAACCCATCGAAAGCGAAGGACAGTCCGTCTCCGAAGCCGTCGACGCCGCCCTGAAGAAGAGCGGCCTGCGCCGCGACCAGGTCGAAGTCACCGTCCTCCAGGAAAGCGCCCCCGGCTTCCTTGGCCTCGGCTCCAAGCCCGCGCGCGTTCGTCTGACCGAGAAACGCTGGGGACCCGACAGCCCCGTCCCGCCGGCTGCCCCCGCCGCCGCGCCTGCGCGCCGCGCGCCAGCCCGGCAGGCTCCGCCGCGTCAGTCCGCGCCGCCGCCCCGACCGGTGATCCCCGCGCCCCGTCCGGTCCCCCGTCCGGCGCCCCGCGGCGAGAGCCGCCCCGCGTCTCAGCCTGAGACCCGGCCCGAGCCCCGGCGCGAGACGCGTCCCTCGCCGGTCGCGCGCCGGTGCAGAGCCCTCGCCCCCAGATCACGCTCACGCCCGCCGAGGCAGCCGAGGCCTGCGCCAAGGCGTCCGATCTCCTGACCCAACTGCTCAAGCTCATGGCCGTCGCCGCCCCAACGGTGACCGCCTCTTGGGACGCCGACATGGAGCGCGTTAAAGCGCTCGTCGAGTCCCAGGACGCCTCCATGCTGGTCAACCGGGACGGCCGCGTCCTCGAGTCCATGCAGTTCCTGACCACGCTGATGCTGTCGCGCACGGCAAACGCCCCGGTCGCCGTCCAAGTGGACGCCCTCTCCTACTGGGAGAAGCGCGAGCAGGCGATCCTGGACCAGGCGCGCCGCGCCATCGCCGAAGTCATGGCCACGGGGAAACCCTGCCGTCTGGAGCCGATGGACGCCTCCATGCGTCGGCTCATCCACCGCACTTACGCCTCGAATCCCGACATCACGACCTCTTCGGAGGGAGAGGGGCCGTGGCGCAAGCTCGTCATCCGACCGAGGAAGGCGTGAGCGACACCGTCGTCGCCCCGGCCACGCCGACCGGGAGATCCGCGCTCGCCGTCGTCCGCGTCAGCGGACCTCTATCCCGCGCGGTCGCGCGCGCGCTGCTGGGGGGCGCGGAACTCGAA
>MGUL01000038.1:6787-7155 GCA_001800005.1 Elusimicrobia bacterium RBG_16_66_12
TGGCCCGCCGCCGCGGCCGGATCGTGGACCGGGTCGTGGCCGTCCTCTGGGAAGGGGGAGACTCGCCCACCGGAGAGGACCTCCTCGAGCTCTCGGCCCACGGCTCTCCCGAGATCGTGCGCGACCTCATCGCCGCCGCCGTGGAAGCCGGGGCCCGCCCGGCCGAGCCCGGCGAGTTCACGCGGCGAGCCTTCACCAACGGGAAGATCGACCTCGCCCAGGCGGAAGCCGTCCGTTCCCTGATCGGAGCGCGCGGCGAGCGAGCGCGCGGCGCCGCTCTCGACCGCCTGGAGGGCGGAGTCTCGCGGGCCGTGACCGAGGCGCGAGCGCCGATCCAGGAACTCCTCGCCCTTCTCGAGGCCCGCCTC
>MGUL01000039.1:0-5738 GCA_001800005.1 Elusimicrobia bacterium RBG_16_66_12
CGTGGTCGACGTGACCGATCGTGCCGATGTTGACGTGGGGCTTCGTGCGCTCGAATTTGGCTTTGGCCATGGTGGTCCGGTCTCCTGTTGTTGTCTTTAGACGTCCGACGTCGATTTCAACGGAAAACAGCTGGGAATGGGATTTGAACCCACGACCTTCTCCTTACCATGGAGATGCTCTACCAACTGAGCTATCCCAGCGTCTTTGCGATCTGGAGCGGGCGATGGGAATCGAACCCACGTAACGAGTTTGGAAAACTCGTGTTCTACCATTGAACTACGCCCGCGGCTTTCCCACCGCGACGGGAGAACGACCGACGGATGGCGGGAGGCAGAGTATAGCGAAACGCGCGCGGGGATGTCAACGCCCCTGGACAGCCCCGGCGTGCGGGGCTATCCTAATAGAAATGCCGGGTCTTGGCCGTCTCTTTTATCTGGTGGCGCTCTCCTTGGCCGTGGTCCTGCCCCTGCGGGCCTGGGTCGCGGAGCCCATCACCATCGCCAGCCCGTCGATGGAGCCGACCCTGAAGGTCGCCACCCTGCTGATCCTGGACAAATGGACCCTCTCCGGCCGCAGGCCAAGGCGCGGGGACATCGTCTCCTTCCGCAGCCCCGTCGGGGCCGGGGACCTCGTCAAGCGGGTCATCGCGGTCCCCGGGGAGACCGTGGAGCTCCGGGCAAAAAGGGTCTTCGTGGACGGCCAGGAGCTCTCCGAGCCCTACGCGGTGCACTCCCGTCCGGACGAGCGCCTGGAAGGGGACGATCTCGCCTCCTTGGTCGTCCCGGACCGCTGTTACTTCGTCCTGGGCGATAACCGCGACGAGTCCAAGGACTCCAGCGTCTGGAAGAACTCGTCCGGCGAGAGGGTCTATTTCGTCCGGAAGGAGGCCCTCCAGGGCCTCGTCCGGCGACTGCCGTGGACCTTCTAGGCCCTTGGGCCCAGTCGCGGATGGGTCCCCGGCCCCTGTGGCTCGGGTCGTTCGGGGGCTAACCTTGAGGCATGAAGCCCTTTCTGATCGCCGCGGTACTGGTCCTGGCCTCCTCCCCGTTGCGCGCCAACCCCGAGGCCGACGCCGTCGCCTCCGACGTCGCGGGACGCGGCGAGTTCCTGCAGGAGATGGAGGCTTGGCGCGCGACGCACCTGGAGCAGGCCACGGAGCGCGTGTTCTGGGTCTACTCCCCTCGCCTCAAGGACATCCGGGAGCGGGTCGAGGCCGCCTCCGAAGAGGAGGCATTGGTCGAGCCGAAGAAGGATTTCGAGGCCTGGAAGGCCGCCCTGCTCCGCGAGAAATACGCCGAAGTCCGGGCCGCGGGCATGGCCGGCCGATCTGATTTCTCCTCCTACCGCCGGGAGCAGAACCTGAGCGTGGAGATGACGGCCCGCATCCAGCAGGCGAAGCTCGACGCCTCGCGGGCCTTCGACGGCGCCGCGGCGTTCGGCGGCGCGGACGCCATGGACGCCCCGTCCCCTCTTGCCCTCGACAATCCGGCGCGCTACGCGAAGCTCCGCGGCATCATGATCTCTCAGGGCGTCAAGCCCAAGATCGTCGACGCCGCCATCAAGGAAGCCCTCCGCCAGGGCGTGGATCCCGCCTTGGTCCTGACGGTGATTTGGAAGGAATCCCGGTTCAGGCCGGGCGCGACCAGCCCCGTCGGCGCGATCGGCCTGATGCAGGTCATGCCCGAGACGGGGCGCGACATGGGCGTCGCCGACGCCGGCAGGCTCTACGACGTGCAGACCAATCTGCGCGCGGGCATCAAGTACCTGCGCTACGCGGCCCGCTACCTGAGGCTCAACGTGAGCCTCGCGGACGTCACCGAGGTCCCCGCCCACAAGATCAGGGCCCTGCTCGCCTCCTACAACGCGGGCATCGGCGCCGTGTCGAAGTGGCTCAAGCGCCAGGGCCATGAGCTGGTCCGCATCCCCTATGCGGAAACCCGTCATTACGTCAAGGCGATCGGCGACAAGCTGGCCAGCCTGGTCGAGTCGAGTCTCTGACCGCGTAGGCCGGGACATGCTATAATGTCGGTCGCCCGAGAGGGGATTCTCAATGGGCAGTTAGCTCAGCGGTAGAGCATTGTCCTCACACGACAAGGGTCACAGGTTCAAATCCTGTACTGCCCACCATCTTTTCTTCGTATTGCCGCCCCCCGGTTTCCAACCATTTTTCTAACCAGGTCGCCGGGGGGCGGCGATGAAACACAAACTCCCCAGCCGCGGCGGCCCGCCTCACCCCCACCGTCGTCCCGGCCTTCACCGCGTTCGATGAGTTCCTCGAGCAGCGTTTGGACTCGTCGCTGGGCGAAGACCAGAAAGCCCAGACCATCCAGGGCATCGACCATCTGAAGCGCGCCTTCATGGAAGCGGATATCCCGCTCCAGGAATTCGTCGATGACGACGGCATGTGCGCGTACATCGATCAGCTCGAGATGGATATCAGCCCGGGCTATCTCGCGCACTTGATGGACAGCTGGCGCCAGGCGTTCCGCTTCCTTTGCACGAAGCGCCTGCTCCAGCTGGACTATTCCAGATGCCCGGTACCCGCCGAGGAGAAAGATCCCTACGACTTCTCCAAAGTCGAGCGCGGCGCGCTCTTTCTCGTTAGATCGCCCTGGAGGCCGGATGCCCGCCTTCTCTGAAATCGCCACTCTTCGAGCTGGGCATCGAAATAGAGCCCTCCGGCTGGGTCGAGCAGAATACGGGGCAGGGGCATAGCGTTCTCCTGGCCGGGGATTAAGGGGCCCCAATCCTCGGATAAGCAGGCGTCTGCGACGGACAACTTTTCACCCATCGGGTGAAAAATGTCCCAATGAGCCCTGGGCGCCGGAACGACTGCAGTTATCCACAGAATTATGCCGGCATAAAACGGTGGATAACTTCAGCCGAGCCCGCTATTTTTGAGGACAGCTCCAGTCGATCCGGTCCTCACACGCGTGGCGGCTTATCCGAGGATTGGGGAGGGGGCCGGCCCTTGACAAGCAATGTTCTATACTTTATACTGTTCATTGTAAATGAACATAAGATTATTAGTGAACAATGAGGCTGCCCTAGCCGAGGTCTGCCGCCAGAAGCTTGAACAAGCTCTGGGGGTGGGCGTGAGGCTTGAGCCGGCTACCGGCGCGCGCGACCGCGGTTACGATTTCGACCTCCATATCGAGACCAAGCCGCCGCTGCACCTCGTTGTCGAAGCGAAGACCCGTATCGCCACGCGCAATCAAGCTCTTCAAATCATCTTTCAACTTCAACGCTATGCCGGAGAAAAAACGGCGGCGGCTGTGTTCGCCGATTGGATTCCGGAGCCCGCCGCGGACGCGTTTCGGAAGGCCGGGATATTCTATGTCGATGCCCAGGGGAACATGTTCCTGCGCAGGCCGCCGCAGATCATGCTGGACATTCAGTGGCGAAAGCCGGAGCGTCCCCTCAAAGCCGAGCCCGGCCGTCTGATCGAGGCCGGCGGGCTTAAGGTCGTTCATTATCTGCTGACCCATCCTCAAGCCGCCGGCGCGCCTCTGCGCGTCATCGCCCAAGGCGCCGGCGTGGCTCTGGGAACGGCGCATGTCGTTCGGGCGGAGCTGCGGCGCGCCCAATGGCTTCTTCCCGCGGCCGATGAAAAGGCGCGCTTCGGAGATCTTAAGGGCCTCATCGAGCTCTTTGTGCGCGGCTATGCCCTCAAGCTGCGGCCCCCATGCGTGATCGGACGGTATCAACATAAAACCAAAGCGCCCCAAGAAATTCTGCAGGGAATCGCGCAGCGCCTTGCGGGCACGACGGGCCAATGGGCCGTGACCGGTGGCATGGCGGCGCGGGAGTTGACTCGGTATCTGGAGCCGGACACCGTCACGCTTTTCGTCGATGAGCAAGCGCGGTTGAAGCTCGCCGAGGAGCCGATGCTGCGCAACGACACCGGCGGCAACGTGACCTTGCTTCGCCTTCCCGATCCGACGTTCGTGGCGGAGAAAACGCAGGGCCCCTGGCCGCTCGCCACGCCGTTTTTGATCTACGCGGAGCTCCTCCAGGATGGCGGTCAACGCGAACTTGAGACGGCCCAGATGATCTACGAACGCTTCATCGAGCCACAGGTGCCCCATGGAAGATGAACTCAAGAAGACGGTTCTAGATGTCTGCGTCGCCGCGGAGAAGCTTGAGATCCGGGTCGTCTTGGTCGGAGCGCTCGTGGCCCAGTTCAGCCCGGAGATCGGTGCCGACTATCCCAAGTTCCACGGAACCAACGACGCCGACTTTGGGGTTTCCGTGCGCGACTGGGATGCATACAAGAAGCTCTATGACGAGTTGTTGGTCCGGGAGTTCGAGCCTGATCCCAAAATCGAGCATCGCCTGCATCGGGGAGAGGCGATGGTCGACCTCATTCCCTACGGCTCGCAGATCGCTCCAGACGGTAAGCTGGTCTGGCCGAAATCTGGCTCAGAGATGACCGTCACGGGCTTCGACGAGGTCTGCGCGGCGGTGCATCTAGTCGCCGAGTCGAATACTCTACCGGTTCCCGTCATCACGGCTGCGGGCTTCGTCTTGCTTAAGGTCATCTCCTATCTCGAACGGCAGGAGCAGGGGCACGTGAAGTACCGCAGCGATGCCAAGGACATCGAATATTGGCTGCAGAATTTCGCCTCTGGGACGCAGGATGAGCGGCGGTACAGCTTGGTCGGGCAGGTAGGCCTGGAGCATCAAGACTATGCCACCGCTGGGGCGGTGCTGATGGGTATCGAGGTCGGCAAGCTTGCCTCGCTGGAGGCTGCGGTTTACGTCGATCGATTTTTAAAGGAGTCGGAGGACTTGTACTCGCCGTTCATGGACGCGTTGGCTGCCGGTCAGTTTGAAGAAGCCGCCGAAAAGCGGCGCAAGGAGGGGCGGGAGCTCCTCATCGCGTTCAAGAAGGGATATGAGCATGCGCGCCGTCGAAGTCCTTAACTGACCATGCTTACAGATTGGAGCGAGATCAAGGGTGGCGTAATAGCGGTCGACGTCGATTATTATAACGATGAGCATCGTCGCCTACTTGAAAAATACCCAACGCTGGCTGACGATCTACACTTTTCACCGTTGCCCCTCATGGCGATGCTCTCCTCGGAGACGCGGGGTATTCTATTTTTTGGCGACGGGTCTGTCTGCCTTGTCCGAGGATCAGGGTGTAGGCTTGCCGCAGGGTCAGGATGAGCCCCATGCGGCCGAAGTGGTATATGCGAAGACGTAGCAGGCCTTGCCGTGCGCCTGGCCCGGGGGCTCAATGAGGCCGACGCTGGGCGAACTGTAGGTCAGCAGGGCGAGCCGGTTCAGCTTGAAGCCGACGGGTTCCAGCATTTCGATGAAGCGCTAAGCCGTCGACGTACGGTCGGGGAGCTGAAGTTCATAGAAATATCCTATACTGGTCAGGGTTCTAAGACCGTCCGAGACTGCCCACCATCTTTTCTTCGTATTGCCGCCCCCCGCCGCAGGCCCGGCCGTGCTCCACGCCTTTAACCATATGCTGGAAAAACTGTTTGGAAAAGCAAAATCCAAGATACTGATCGCGGACGACGACGAGCACGTGCGCGACTTGGTCACGGACGTCCTGAGTTCTCAGGGCTATCGCGTCGAAAGCGCGGTGGACGGTTTGGAGGCCATGAATCGTGTCAAGAAGGAGAGATTCGACCTGCTCATCATGGACGTCCATATGCCCAGAATCGAAGGCCCCATGGTCCTTGAAGCCCTCCGCCTCCTGCCGGGCGGCAAAGAAACGGGA
>MGUL01000039.1:5762-7958 GCA_001800005.1 Elusimicrobia bacterium RBG_16_66_12
CCTCCATGGAGACATTCACTCACGTCTGCGAGCAGGATGTCTTCACCTATATCCATAAGCCGTTCTCTCCGGCCAAACTCGTCGAGACGGTCCGGGCTTACTTCGAAAAGAAGAAGCGGACATAGAATTTTTCAGCGCGGGAAAATTAGTACAATGCGAATCTGCCTGGGTGCAGATTTATGGCCCTGACCAAAGAAGCCCTCCAGTCCCTCGTCGCCCTGCAGGAGAAAGATTCCGTGCTCGATTCCATCCAGAAGGAGATCGACGCGGTTCCGCCGCGCATCGCGGCGCTGAAGGCCGACCTCGAAGGCGAGAGGCGCCACATGGACGCCGCCAAGGCCAAGATCATCGAGCTCGAGAAGAAGAAGAAGACCAAGGAGCTCGACGTGGCCGCCAAGGACGAGGCCGCGCGCAAGCACACGAGCCAGCTCAACGAGCTGAAGTCGAACGACGCCTATAAAGCGATGCAGGCCGAGATCGAGAAGGAGAAGGCCGCGGCCGGCGACATCGAGACCGAGATCCTCGTCATCATGGAAGAGATCGACAAGGCCCGCGCCGAAGAGAAGGCCGCGACCGCCGACTTCAAGAAGACCGAGGAGTTCTCCAAGAAGGACCTCGAGAAGCTGGAGGCCGAGCTGTCTCACGCGAAGGGCCGACACGCGGCGGCCAAGGCTGAGCGCGACGCGGTCGTCGCTCCCGTGCCGCCCGAGCTGATGAAGGTCTACGACCACCTCCGCTCGCGCGGCAAGCCGGACGCGATCGTGCCGGTCGTCGACGGCCATTGCGCCGCGTGCCAGATCAACATCTCGCCCAGCATGATGGCCGACGTGACCAAGCAGAAGGCGCTGGTCAACTGCGACAGCTGCCAGCGCATCCTCTACAAGCGCGAGAAGGCGGCGCAGGCCGCCGCGTAAACGATTTCAGGGACGGCCGGGGGGTCGCTCGCCGCGAGGCGGGAGGAACTTCCGGACTCCGTCGAGCACGACGCCCGTCGAAAGGCGGGGAGGCGGGGACCAGAGTCCCCGTCGACGGACAGTACCACAGAAAATAACCGCCCTCGCAAGAGGGTAAGGGTGAAAAGGTGGGGTAAGAGCCCACCGCGCGCTCCGCGAGGAGCGCGGCATCGGCAAACCCCGTCGGGAGCAAGGCAGTTGGGCGGCGCGCGCTGCTCGCGCACGCCCGGGCGCAAGCCCGGGGCAGCCGCCCGGTGGCCGCATAGAGAAATGATCCTCCAGTCCCGCAAGGGATGGACAGAATCCGGGGTACAGGCCGTCCCTGAATCCCTTCGTCGGTCGGGCGGCGCGCCGCCTCTTGACATGTCAATCATCCGGGGGTTACACTGGCACCATCTTGCCAGGAGAGGCCATGAACCCCAAGACCCGATTGATGCTGCTGGTCGCGATCGCGATGCCGGCCGGCGGGATCGTTTTCGCCCAGGATGGGCAGTCGGATATCCAGCGCAGAATCGCGGAAGCCCGCCAGAAATCCATCCGTGAGATGTCCGAGCGGCGACAACAGCAGGGGGCTCAGGCTTTCGCGCCCAGAGAGGTCGCGGGGCCGGGCTCCGCGTCCGGGCCCGCCACGCAAGCCGCCGTCGACCCGTGCGAGAAGTCCCAGGAGGTCGTGGAAAGCTGGAGGAAAAGATATGTCGACGAAAACCTCCAGCGCATGGCGAACCAGCTGGACAAAGCGGTCAAGGGCGCGGCCAGATACCACGAGTTGGTTCGCAGGCCTGCGTCCAACGACGACGAAGCCTCGTCAGCATCGATTCGCGCAGCCAAATGGTCCGCCTTGGACGATACCGCCCAAGGACTGCGCTACGCTCAAAAGCTCCTCAACTCCACGGTGGAGACTCTCCGCGACGACCGCGAGGTCAAAGAGGGGCTGCGCCAGGAGGCGCAATCCAAGAAAATAGACCCTGAAACGTGGGCCCAATGCTCCCGTGCATTCGAGATTCAGACCTACCCGCCCAAGGTGCTGGCCCTGCTGGCGCCCGATCAACGGAAGCTGTTGCCGAAGATAGAGTCTAATTTCCAGGCGGTGAAGAACGCCTACCAGACAGACCCCAATTTCGAACCCATCGCATGGGTCTCCCTGGAGACGCGGGGCGAGATGCTGTCATACGTGGAACCCTAGGCGCGTCAGCGCCGGTCCTTCTTGGGCGGGGGCTGGTGCTTGGGCCGCGGCTCGGGGCGG
>MGUL01000039.1:8027-10877 GCA_001800005.1 Elusimicrobia bacterium RBG_16_66_12
AGGCGGTCGACGGGGCCGCCGCCCGCCTGCTTGAGCGGGCGCACGGCCTTGCCCAGGTAGGAGAGAGACGTCGAGGCGGCGGTGAGGGCTTCCAGGAAGCGCGGGCGCGCGACGACCGCGCCCCAATCGGGGAACCAGGCCGGGCCCGCGTCGGGCACGCATGAGGCGTAAGGCGTCAGGCGCCCCTCGGGGCTCTCGCGGAAGGCGCGGCGCGGGGTCCAGCGGTCGTAGCAGGAGACGGTGACGGCCGAGTCGAGCGACGGGTCGTCGAGCAGGGCCGTCACGCCCTCGTCGATCAGCGTCGAGCTGACGGCGCCGGTGTTGGCGAATAGGAGGACGACCAGTTCCGGCGCGGTGCCTTCGGCCTTGAGGTCGGCCGCGATCTGAGCGTAGGCGTGGGCGATGAGGGCCTCTTCGCTGAGCGGCGAATCTCTCTCGTTGGCGGGAGGGGTGAGGTTCACCGCGCCGTACTGGGCCGCCACGCGCGCCAGGCTCGGCGAGGCCGTCTGGACGTAGAGGCGGCGCACATGGTCGGAGCCCTTGGCGGCCAACAAGGGATAGGCGGCCAGCGGGCGGCCCATGACCTCGGCCGTGTTGCCCGGGAAATCGGGGCTGTCGTCGGGGTCGACCATCAGCGCGACGATCATGCCTTCGCCTCCAGGGTCTCGACGGCGTCGAAGGTCGCGGCGACGGTGGCGTCCCAGGAGTGGCGCTCGACGGTGCGCACGCCCTCGGCGATGAGCTTCAGCGACAGGCCGGGGGTGGAGGCCAGGGTGACGATCTGCTCGGAGAGGGCGGCCGCGTCGCCCGGCCGGAAGAGGAGGCCTTTGCGGCCGTCCTCGATGATCTCGGAGACCGAGCCGCCGGCCGCGCCGATGACCGGACAGCCCTCGGAGAGGGCGTGCAGGACCAGCGACGGGAAGCCCTGTCCGCCGGAGGGCTCGATGAAGGCTTTGGCCGCGCGCAGGTACTCCATCTTCTTCGGGTAAGGGAGGTCGCCGACGAAGGTCGCGCGCGAGTTGAGCAGCAGGGTCTCCGCGCGCGCCTTGAGGGCGGGGAGCGCGGGGCCGTCGCCGATGATCGCGAGGTGGCAGTCCAGGCGCAGGCGGGAGACGGCGGAGAGCACGGTCTCGAAAGCGGGCAGGGTGCTCGCGTTGACGTCTCCGGCGGTGACCAGGCCGAAGCCCGAGGGGCGCGCGGCGCGCATGGTGACCAGGGCGATCTGTTGGGCGAAGATCTGGTCGTACGCGTAGGGCACGATCCGGCAGCGCCGCGGCTCAACGCCCCAGGAGGCGGCGACCTCGGCCATGTGGCGGCTCGGCACGAGCAGGCAGCCCGCTTGGGCCGCGAAATCCTTGATCTCCGCCAGCGCCGCGGGGGAGGCTGCGGCGTAGGAGTCGATCAGGCGCAGGGCCACCGGGCGGCCCGCGGCCTTGGCTGCGAGCAGGGCGGCGGGCTGGAGCCCGTTGACGACGACGGCGTCGCAGTCGCTCGCGAAGCCCTCGGCGGCGAGGCGTTCGGCCGGCGCCGCGGCCGGGCCGTTGGGGGCCGCGTAGACGGCGCAGAGGTGCCCGCGCGCGGGCGCGCGCTTCGTGATCTCGCGGCAGAAAGCGTCCTCGCCGTTCGGGGAGGCCGGATCGGGCACCAGGAGAAGCCTCATGTGTGCCGCCATTGTAACAGGCGTGCGGCGGGGCGTCAATTCGTCTTTAGGGCCCAACGCGCCCCCGTCGCCGCCATGCGCTCCCGCAGGGCTTCCGGCGGCCGCCACTCCAGGCCGCCGAGAGGGTCGTAGCAGTTGACGACGGCGGCGTGATGGCGCAGCAGGAAGTCCTGGTGGGAGAGGAAGGCGGTGTTCGTGTCCAGCCTCTGCCAGGCCGACTTAGGCCGGAGGTTGTCATCCTCCAGGACGTAGAAGGAGCGCAGCTCCGAGTCCTCGACTACCGGGATGTCCCGGACCAGGCGGGCGGCCGAGACGAGGATGGGGATCAGGACGGCGGCGGCCGCCAGGCGCCCGGCGCCGCGCGCGTAGGCGAAGCGCCGGCGCTCCAGGAAGCGGCGCAGCGCCTCGAGGCCCAGGGCCGCCAGGACCGCGACGCCCAGGACGACCAGGAACTCGTAGCGGGCGAAGACGCGCACGCCGTTCAGGAAGGGGAACAGGTGGAAGAGGCGCGCGGGGGAGACCGGGTGCGTGTTGCCGAGAGAGAGCAAGGCCCCTGCCGCGACCGCCGCCAAGGCGAAGCGTTTCGGGGTCCTGCGCGGGTCGTCGCGGCCCGAGGCCGCGGCCGCGCCCGCGAGCGCCAGCAGCAGCGCCGCGTATCCGACGTAGGCGTGGTATTCCCAGCCTCCCCACGATTGGCCGGGGAAGAGGCGCGTCACGGGGTGGAAAGGCCGGGGCCAGGAGATGAGGCCGGAGAGGACGGCCGTCAGCGGGATGTTCTCCGCGACGACGCCCTGCCGGGGGTGGTGCGACTGCCACCAGAGCACGGGCCAGAGCTTGTAAGCCGCCGCGGCGATGCCCGCGACGTGGAGGCCGGCGAGCGCGGCGAGGGCTCCGCGCCGCGGCGCATGCGCGAGGACGCGGACCAGAAGGAAGAGCAGGAAGGCGGGATAGCCGAAGATCAGGGCGCTCGGCAGGGCCCCCGAGAAGAACAGGAAGGTCGTCAGCGCGAAGAGGGCTCCCGGCGTGCGCAGCGCGCCGGGGCGTCCGCTCTGCGCGGCGTCCAGGGCGGCGTCGGCGGAGAGGATCAAGGCCGGGACGAGGTGGAGGAAGGCGAAGGTCATCAGGCCCTGGTTGAAGCGGCCGGCGAAATAGCCGCTGCAGGCGTAGATCGCGGCCCCGGTCGCCGCGGA
>MGUL01000039.1:11047-18864 GCA_001800005.1 Elusimicrobia bacterium RBG_16_66_12
GTGCCGCCGCAGAAGTCCATATTCCACCGCGGAATCTTTCCGTTCGTGTAGAGGTGGGACCGCAGCGAGGCGGCATGGCTGACGAAATAATCCCAGTCGCTCGGGAGCGTGACCGCGTTCCACGACACGCCCGGGTCCCAGAGGTTCGCCATATCAGAGCGGGCGTCGCGCGCGAGCGAACACCGAGGAGCCCAGCGGCAGGCGGAAGCGGCCGAGCCAGCATTCTTCGAGTCGGCCCAGCGCTTTGAGGGCGGAGTTCGTGATCGGGCTCACTTCGGGGAACGGCGCGGCGGGGTCGCCCTTGGAGGAGCCGCGGGCGCGCCAGAGCGCCGGAGGCAGCAGGTAGGAGAAGAAACAGGAGCAGTTCTCGACGTCGAGGCCCGCGTCCTCGAGGACGCGGGCCAGGCTGGCGGGGGTGTAGCGCCGCACGTGGCCGACGTCGTCATCCCAGCCGGAGCGCAGGGCCTCGAAGGCCGGCACGGTGACGAAGAGGACTCCGCCCGGCCGGACCAGGTCGCGCAGCCTCCGGGCGGCGGCCGCGTCGTCCGCGCAATGTTCCAGCACGTCCAAGGCGGAGACGAAGTCGAAGGCGTTCGCCCGGTCGCCGGGAGCGGCGAGCCAGGTCGCGCGGCCCGAGGAGAGCTCCGGCCGGAGATGTTCCCGGCCGGCGGGGTCCTCGTCGTAGGCGAAGAGCCTGCGCGCGGCGCACGGAGGGGCGGCCAGGAGGAAGCGGATGAAGCCGCCCTCGCCGCAGCCGAAGTCGAGGAGGGTCCTGGCGTCGGCGGGCACGGCCCGCGCGGCGAGTCGGTAGCGGTGCAGGTGCCAGAAGTAGTCGGGGGGGAGGCGGCGGACCCGGCTGAGATGGGCGCTCAGACCGCCCGTGGTCATCGCCGCGCCTCGAGGACCTCGGCCGAGGCGGGCTTGCGCGCGGGCCGCGCGCGCTGATGGTCGAGGACGCTGCTGAGGAAGGCGCTGATGACCAGGAAGCCGACGGCCTGGAAGGCGATCATGCTCAGGATGAGCGTCATCACGCTCGCCCAGCCCGGGATGGCGAGCTTGGTCGTCAGCTTGATGCCCACGACGACGAGCCCTCCCGCGCCGGCGGCCGCGGTCGTGAGCAGCGCCACGCGCGAGAAGAAGCGGACCCAGGCGTCGGGGTAGGAGGTCAGCGCCGCGATGCCGTGGTCGACGAGAGCGCCCAGGCCCATCTTGGGCGCGCCGCCCAGTCGAGCCCGTCGCGGGACCCTGAGGCTGGTTTTCCTGTAGTGCGAGCGGGAGAGGGCCGCCGCCAGGTGCCGGAAAGTCCCCATGTCCAGCACGAAGTCCAGGACCTCGGAGCGGAAGCCGGAGAAGTTCCCGTAAGGGAAATCCACGCCCAGCAGCGCGCGGAAGGCGAGGCGGTAGATCGTGTAGCCCGCGCGCCAGAGGAGGGGCTCGTTGCGCCGGGACCTCTCGGCGAAGACGATGTCGTGCGAGCCCAGGAGCCGGATCATCTCCGGGAGGGCGGCGGGGTCGTCCTGTCCGTCGGAGTCCATCGCGAAGACCAGGCCGCAGTCCAGGGCGCCGGCGTACTGGAACCCGGCGGTCAGGGCCGCCTGATTGCCCGCGTTCGCGGCCAGGCGCAGCACGTGGAGGCGCGATCTCAGATCGCCGTGGGCGAGCCCTTCCCAGGTCTTGCGCGCGGCGGCGCCGGAGTCGTCCGTCGAAGCGTCGTCGACGAGCACGACCTCGAGCCGGCCCGGGCCGGCCTGCCGGAGGGCCTCCGTCAGCTCCGACAAGACCCTCCCGACGCTCTCGGCCTCGTTGTAGAGCGGCATCACGACGGCGATGTCGGCGGGAGTGGTCTTCATGGGGCGCGCGGCCGATATTCTAGCCCGCGAGGTCGGGGAAGTGCTTCTTGACGCACTCGGGGCAGACGCCGTGCGAGAACTGCGCGGGGGTCGTCTTGGAGACGAAGTCCTCCAGGCTGGAGTAGGCGCCGCGCTCGTCGCGGATGCGGCGGCAGTAGGCGCACATGGGCAGGATGCCCTCCAGCGTGCGCACGCGCTCGCTGAGGCGGATGATGCGCTCGGCCACGCGCAGGCGAATGCGCAGGGCCTCCACGTCGAGCGGCTTGGGGAGGAAATCGTCGACGCCCTCGTCCATCGCCTTGGCGTAGTGCACGTCGCCCAGGCGCTGGCCCGAGAGGAGGATGAAATAGACGTAGGGGCGCGAGGGGTCGGAGCGCACGCGCCTGCAGAGTTCCAGGCCGTCGATGTCGGGCATGACCCAGTCGCTGACCACGATGCGGCAGTTCGTGATCTGCAGGGCGTCCCAGGCCGTGGCGCCGTCCAGCGCCTCGACCACCTCGTAGCCGAGCTTGACCAGCGCGCCGCGGAGCAGCGCGCGGCTGGTGCGGTCGTCCTCGGCGATCAGGACCTTCATGGCTCGATTTTACAAAATATCGCGCCGTCCGGCCGGCGCAGCCAGAGCAGGGACTCCACGTTCCCCTTCGGCCCCCTGGCGGGAGATTCGGCCAGCCCGCCTTCGGCCAGCCCGAGCGCCGCGGCCGCGGCGCGGACCTTGTCGACGGCTTGGAGCCGGACCAGCGGGTCGCGGACCACGCCTTTCGGGGCGAGCTTCGGACCCACCTCGAACTGCGGCTTGACCAGCACGACCAACTCGGCCGGGTCGGCCAGACACGGGAGGATGAAGGGGAGGACTTGGGTCAGGGAGATGAAGGACACGTCGGCCACGGCGAGGGTCGGGCGCGGGTCGAACCACTCGGGGCGCAGGAGCTTGGCGTGCGTGTTCTCGCGGCTGACCACGCGCGGGTCGGCCTTCAGCCTCGAGTCGAGCTGGGCCGTGCCGACGTCCACGGCGTAGACCCTGGAGGCGCCGGCTTGGAGCAGGCAGTCGGTGAAGCCCCCCGTCGAGGCGCCCACGTCCAGGCAGACGCGGTCGCGGACGTTGATCGGGAAGGCGTCCAGGGCGGCGCGCAGCTTGAGCCCGCCGCGCGAGACATAAGGGCAGGGGTCGCCCTTCAGGGAGACTTCCGCGTCCTCGGCCACGCCCGCGCCGGCCTTCGGCGCGGGCGCCCCGTCAACGAGGACGAGACCCGCCATGACGGCGGCCGCGGCCTTCGATCTCGTCTCGAAGAGACCGCGTTCGACGAGGAGCACATCCAGGCGCGTCCGTTTGGCCATGGCGACGGGGGTATGATAGTATAACGCCGCCCTCATGACCCGACCCCTCGATTGCCGCGAGATCGCCGCCCGCTACTTCGACTGGGTCTCGCGCGAGGTCTCCGGGATGCGGCGCAGGCCGCGCCTGGCCACCGTTCTCTTCCGGCCCGATCAGAACCCGGCGTCGCTGAAATACCGCGACCTCATCGTCAAGGACGCCGCGCGGCTGGGCGTGGCCGTGGAAGCGCACGAGTCCGACTCCGAGGAATCCCTTCTGGCGATGATTCGAAGGCTCAACGCGGACCGGCAGGTGACGGGCATCATGCTCTTCTATCCTTTGCGCGCCGCCATCCATGACGAGGACGTGATGGACCGGGTCTCGCCGCTGAAGGACGTCGAAGGGCTGCACTCGGCCAACCTCGGCTTCCTCGTCAAATACAAACGATTCCTCGACGAGGCCCGCGGCATCAAGTGCGTGGTGCCGGCGACGGCCAAGGCGGTGGTCAAGGCCCTCCAGGCCTATCCGGAGATCCCCGTGTCGGGCGCCTTCGCCGTCATCGTCAACAACTCCATGCGCGTGGGCAAGCCCCTGGGCCTGATGCTCGAGAACCTGGGGGCCACGGTCGTGAAGTGCTACGACAAGACGCCCCGCCCCGTGCTGGAGAGCATGGTCCGCCAAGCCGACATCCTCGTCACCGCCGTGCCCGACCCCGCCTTCAAGCTGGACGCGTCTTGGGTCAAGCCCGGCGCGGCGGTGGTCGACGTCTCCTTCCAGGGCAACATCGACGCCGCGGCCTTGGAGGGCCGCGCGAGCTTCGCCACCGCCGCCGACAACCGCATCGGCGTGATGACGCGGGCCATGACCTTCGTCAACCTCGTCTACTGCGCGCGGAACATCCCCCTGCGGCGCACCGCGCGCGTCCCCGTTCTCGGCTGACCTCGGGACTTAGTCGAGCCCGAGTTCGCGGAAACGCCGGCGCAGATCCTCGGCGCCGCGGAAGCGGATGGCGATGAAGCCCAGCTTTTGCGCCGCCTCCACGTTTGGCTTGAGGTCGTCGACGAAGACCGTTTCCTCCGGCTTCGTCCTCGACAGCTTCAGGGCCGCGCGGTAGATGGCGGGGTCCGGCTTGCGCAGGCCCAGCTCATGGGAGAGGATCGCGCCCCTCACGAGCCCGGGGAAGGAGTAGCGCGCCCGGATGAAGTCGATGTGCAGGGCGTTGGTGTTCGAGAGGAGATAGGTCGGCACGCGGCAGGCCGTTCTCTTCAAGACCGCGTGCGTGCCCCGGTCCAAGGTGAAGTGATCGCACCAGAGGACGCGGAACTGCGCGTAGTTTCCCCTGTAGCCCAGCTCCTGGGAGAACATCGCGTGGAGCTCGGGGCCGTCCAGCTCTCCGCGCTCGATGCGCTCGCCGATGTCCGAATGCCAGAGGTAGTTGGCGACCTTGACGGGGTGGCGCCCCACGGCCCAGGCGAAGCGGCGCAGGATCCTCCGCGCGTCGAAGCGCAGCAGCACGTTGCCGATGTCGAAGAAGGCCGCGCGCACGGGCGGCATGTCAGCGCGCCCGCCCGGGCAGGAAAGGGATCACGAACTCGAGGGCGATCAGGACGACGATGATCCACTCGAGGAACTCCAAGCGGGCCGCTGATTGGGAATCCTCGATCTTGGTGTAGATGCTCTCCAGCGTGCGCAGCTTGCGCCGGATGCTCTCGTCCCAGGAGGCGAGGTGATAGCGCTTGCCGATCTGCTCGTAGACGCGGGCCAGGTACTGGTCTCCCAGGAGCTTGATCGCGTTGTTGATGCCCTCGAAGAGAAGGGCGCTCTCAACCTGGAGCTGGCCGATCTCGCGCAGCTCCTTGCCCGAGGAGAGGGGAAACCACCGGCGCTGGGCGTGGCGGTTGAGGGCGTCGTAGCAGCCGTCGAGCGCCGCGTCGAGCTCGTTGTCGAGGTGCCTCAGCTCGAGGAGCTGGACCTGGCCGTACTCGATGACCGCCCGCGTGTCGTCGGCGGCCTTGTCGAAGACCAAGGACGAGACCCAGTCCACGAGGCTCAGGTCCTCGGCGCCGTACGAGATCTGGCAGGCGAGCGCGTCCTGGACCTCCTGCTCGGAATGCAGGTCGCTGTCCGCGCGCAGGACCTGGGCGACGAGAGGGGGGTTCTCGGCCAGGAGGCGGCGGCGCGAGTCGGATGCGTCGAACTCGCGGACCTGGAAGATGACGTAATCCTCATAGAACCCGGAGATCTGCGGGCGGGAGACCGCGGTCTTGATGCCGGCCAGGAGTTCCTCGACCAAGCGGCGGCTGTCGGCGAGGAGATTCTCGTTGTCGTAGAGGGCCTCGGAGAGGGAGATCAGGCCGGAGAAGGGGCCCGAGAGGGGGATCTGGTAGGTCACGCAGACCGCGCCGAAGTCGTAGAGCACGGTCTCCACCGCCGGCATGGTGCGGAAAGCTCCGATCCGGTGGGGTTCGGAGACCTGGGTCACGCGCAGGGGGATGGGCTGGAAGTCGAAGTATTTCGGCGCCCTCCGCTGATGCTTGATCGGGGCGCGCTCGGTCATGGACTTGACGCTCTTCTCGGCCGCGTCGAGGCCGATGGCCAGTCCCACGTCGTAGGCGAAGAGGACGTACGCGACGCCGTCCTTGATGACCGGGTCGAAGGCGCTCATGCTCCCTCCGGACGCAGCGGGAAGTCGGGCGGCACCGGGGCCTCGAGGCGCAGGCGCCGGCCGTCCTTGGGATGGTCGAACTCCAGCCGCCAGGCGTGCAGCAGTTGGCGGTCGGCGCCGAGAGCGGCCAAGTCCTCCCGGCCGATCTCACGCCTCACGGCTTTCATGTAGGCCTCGCCCGCGCCGATGTAGAGCTTGTCTCCGACCACGGGATGGCCCAGGTGCGCCAGGTGCGCGCGGATCTGGTGCAGGCGGCCGGTGCGGGGCTTGGCGCTCACCAAGGAGAGCCGCCCGTCAGTGGAGAGGCGTTCGAACGCGGTGACGGCCGCGGCCCCCGCGCCCACGGCTTGGCGCACGCGGATCTCGCCGCCCTCGGGCCCGAGGGGGGCGTCGATCAGCCGCTTCTTCCAGGAGACCGCGCCGCGGACGACGGCCAGATACTCCTTGCGCACGCTGCGGCCCGCGAACTGCTCGTAAAGAGAGCGCGCGCCGTCCGGATCCAGGGCCAGGACGAGGGCCCCGCTCGTCTCCCGGTCCAGCCGATGCGCCAGGAAGACCTTGCGGCCCAGCTGGCGCGTGAGGATGTTGGTGACCGTGTTGTGGAGGACCTTGTCCGTGGGGTGGCTCAGCACGCCGCCGGGCTTGTCGACGACGGCGAGCGAGTCGTCCAGGTGCAGCAGGGGAAGCGTCTCGTGCGCCGGCGGCGGCTCGGCGGTCCGCAGATAGCGGATGCTCACGGTCTGGCCCGCGGCCAGGCGCGCGGAGGCTTTCGCCCCTCGGGCGGGCAGGGACACGAGTCCTTCGTCGATCAGCCTCTGGACCCGAGCGCGGGAGTACCCGCGCAGGCGCGCCGCCAGGAAGGCGTCGAGGCGCATGCCGCCGTGCTCCTTGAGCACGCGGAGGGGGACCTGGACGACGGCGGTCATCGGCTGACCCGCAGCACTTCGGGAGGCAGCCCCGTCTGGCCCATCGAGTGCTCGTAGCGCCGGGCGACGCGGCCGGGGTTGAACGGGATGCCGAGGATGCGGCGGACGTCGCGCTCGGTCTGGTCGCGCAGCTCGACGAGCCGGTCCGCGCTCAGGCGGTCGGTGTAGACGAAGGACTTGTAGCCGCCGTCCGGGCTCCCCTTGTAGTAATCGGCGACCTCGGTGTAGTCCACCTCCTGGGAGAAGAGGCGGTCGCCGGTCTTCTCGTAGGTGTAGACCCAGAGACCGGGCTTGCCCGGCACGGCAACGGCGCGGTCGTAGTAGGGCGTTCCCGGGTAGGTGGTGATGATCGTCACGTCGAAGTCCTCGGGCTTGACCGACAGCAGCCAATCGCGCGTCTCCGAGATCGTCTCCTCGGACTCGCCGGGATGGCCGATCGACATCAGAGCCTTCACCTTGAGGCCGCGCTCGTGCGCGATCTCGACGCAGCGCGTGTTCTCCGCGCGCGTGGCCTTCTTGTTGATGTTCTTCAGGATGCGGGGAGAACCCGACTCGAAGCCGGTCAGGATCCAGCGGAAGCCCGCCTGCCGCATCGCCTCGGCCTGCTCGTCGTTGAAAAGCTCGGACTTCACGAAGCCGCGCAGGCGGAACTCGACTCCGAGGCGGTCCTGCAGGGCGCGGATCGCGCGCATCAGCTCGACCATGCGCGGGTTGACGTTCAGCTCGTCGTCGTAGAGCATGAAGCCGCGCACGCCGTACCGGCGGTGCAGCGTCTCGATCTCGGCGACGATGTTCTCGGTCGTGCGCATGCGGATGCGCCGCAGCATCGGAGACTGGCGTCCGCCGCAGAAGCCGCACTCGAACGGGCAGCCGAGCTGCGCGATCAAGGAGAGGGCCGGCAGGCCCTCGATCTGGTAGTGGTAGCTGCCCACGTCGAGCAGGTGGCGGGCCGGGAAGGGCAGCTCGGTCAGCCGCGCGCTCGTCAGGAAGAGCGGGGAAGACGGGTCGTCGGCGTCGATCAGCCCGGGCGCGCCGTCCTTGATGGCGAGCAGGACGGCTTCCTC
>MGUL01000040.1:0-1250 GCA_001800005.1 Elusimicrobia bacterium RBG_16_66_12
AACGCAAGCCCGCGGCGGACCTCGCCGCGCCGGCGCCGATGCCCGCGCCAGTCGAGACTCCCGCGCCGACGGAACCCGCGCCGGAGGAACCCGCCCCGGACGAACGACAGACCGCCATCGACTTCGCCAAGCAATGGAGCCTCAAGAGCGGCGCCACGCTCGGCCAAGCGCTGGAGACGCTGTCGCCCTCCAGCGGGAACCTCTCGCCCTGGATGGCGGAACCCCTGTCGAGCGGCCGCGTCCAGGTCAACTACTTCGCGCGCGGCTCGGCGCCCTGGTCGCCGACGGTGGCCTATGAGTTCGAGGTCGACCTCGCGGCGAAGAGCGTCAGCGGCCGCAACGCGGCGGCGAAGGCCGTCATCGCCGGGAAAGCCGCGCCGCCTCCCGCTCCGAAGAAAGCCAAGCCGGTCAAGGTCAAGGCGAAGGCCGCGCCGGAGACTCCGCCCAAGCCGGAGGAAAGCCTGGACTCGCTGCTGGGCGAGCCCGGCTCCGCGCCGACCCCACCCGAGTCCGCCAAGCCCGCGAAGCCCTCCCACGCCAAACGCGCCGCGAAGGCGGCACCCAAGGCCGAGCAGGATGCCGAGGGCAAGGCCGAGGACGCGTCCCTGCTCGATGACCTGCTGAAGGAGTGACATGGAGACCCTCGCCGGACTCAAGCAGCTCGAAGGGCAGTTCTCGCTCGTCGGAGACCGCGTCATCGCCCTCAAGGCGAAACTCGAGGATCTTCTCTTTCGCGCCCAACGCATCGCCAATGCTCAGAAGATCCACGCGGCGAATCCGGACACGATGTTCGGCTACGACCTCCAGCATTTCCGCCGCGATGTCCGCGGCTTCGCGCAGGACATCTCGGGCCTGCCCGTCCTGCTCGGTTCGCTGGAACGCACGGCCGCCTATGACGAGCGCGCCGCCAAATTCGCGCAGAACGTGATGCGCCTTTCCGTCAGGATCTCTCAGTCGCTGCGCTCGCTGCACGACACGGCGATCCTCGCGCATCAGCACATCCGCACCGCAGACCACAAGATCGAGGCCTGGTACATCTCCCAGGAGGTCGAAGAACTCGTAATGAAAGGGCAGGGCCTTCCCACCTCCGCCAACAAGATCGTGGTCGCGTGCAGTACGCCCCCGCCGGGCTCCGCGCCTGCGGAGCCTCCCGCTCCCCCCGGGGCGCCTCCCAAGACCTGACGCCTCCATGGAGACACTGCTCGACTGGCTCAACGCGCGGACCTTCGCCGCCGCGGCGGTGCTGGCGG
>MGUL01000040.1:1265-2388 GCA_001800005.1 Elusimicrobia bacterium RBG_16_66_12
GCGTGAAGTTCCAGGACCATCCGCGCAGCTGGTACAAGCGCTGGAGATACACCTCGCTGACCGAAAAGACCTCGCTGGCGACGAGCATCGAGAAGGACCTCGAGGCAAAGGCCTCGCAGAAGCTGCGGGCTCTTCATCGCGAGGTGAGCGCCGAGATCTCCCGAGCCGAGGCGGAAGGCTTCCGCCTCGGCTCGCTCCAGGCGGCCGCGGACGGGATCCTCCAGCTCGACACCCCGGCCCTCCGCTCGAAGGCTGTCGACCGCCTGCAGAAGCTGCGTCTCTCCATCCCAAAGAAGACTCCGAAACTGCGGGTCGCCAACGACGAAGACGACGCCGAAGAGGCCCCGCTCCCCCGGGTCAGGAACGCCGGGCGCCCGCGGGCGCGTAAGAGATGAGGACGGCCGTCGCCATCGTCTTGCTCCTCGCCGCCTCCGCCGCGCGGTCGGCGGACGTCGACGAGACGGTCCGCTCCTCCTACGGCGCCTTCCTCCAAGGGCGTTATGAGGATTCCGCCAGCGGCTGGCGCTACCTCTCGGGTCTCTCGGTCTCCGGGCCTCGTCCCGAAGCCAATGAGGCTCTTGCCTTGCGCGAGGACGGAGAGGATGAGGCCGCGCTCCCGCTCTGGATCAAAGCCTCCATACTCGAGAACGCAGACGGATTCATCTGGAACCAGCGCGCGTGGGCCGCGCTCTCCCTGGGGCGCGTGGCCGACGCGCGCGGCGCCTTCGAGAAGGCCGTCGACCGATCGTCGACGACCGCCACGCAGGCCGAGGCGCATCTGAGCATGGGGCTCGCCGCCCTCATCGACGACAAGCCGCGCGCGGCGCTCGAGCCCCTGCGCCGCGCGGGGATCGCCGGCCCCTACGCCATCGCGGCGGCCGCGCAACTCACGGCCGATGCCTCGCTCGCCGTCGGAGACAAACAGTCCGCGCTCACCTACTTCCGTCAGGCCCTGGACGTCGATGCGCTGAACCTGGAAGCCCTGCGCGGCATCACGCTCCTCCTCGACCGCATCGGAGACAACCGCGCCGCTTGGAGGGCCGCCCGCCGCCTGCTCGCCCTGGACCCGGAGGACCCCGACGCCCTGAAGGTCGCGCGACGCAACGAGCGCTTCGTCGTCGGC
>MGUL01000040.1:2423-4804 GCA_001800005.1 Elusimicrobia bacterium RBG_16_66_12
TCCTGAACGGCGAGTCGGCCTCGCCGCCGCTGCCCGCCTCCAAGAGGGCCATCCGCGTCGGACTCTACGGAGCGCCCGACGGCCGCCCCGCCACGATGACACGCTGCTACGTCATCGTCAACTCTCCATTCAAGGTGACCTCCGCCGCCTATGGGGCCCTGCGCGACGACGGGCGAGCCTTCGACCAGTGGGAGGTCGAGTTCCGCCCCGAGACTGGAGTCATCGAGGTCCGCGACGCCGCGCGCAACATCCTTTTCGTGGCGAAGCAGCCTTTCAGGTTCGAGCCCGCCTCCCCGCGCGGCTCGGTCCTCGTCAAGAGCGCCAAGATCCTCGAGCCCTTGGGCGTCGACGTGGGCGACCGCGAGGAGCGCGGCGCCGTCGAGGTGGTCCCCAATCCCAGGGGCTTCCGACTCGTCCAGGAGGTCCCGCTCGAGCTCTACCTCTATGGCGTCGTCTCGCTGGCCTTGCCGGAGGGAAGCCCTCCGGAGGCGTACAAGGCGCAGGCCGTCGCCGCGCGCACGGCCGCGGCGTGGTCCATGGGCCACCGTCCGGACACCCTCGAGCGCTTCGACGTGCTTGATGACTCCAGCCTCCAGAGGACCATCGGCCTCAGCGGCGAGCTGCGCGCCGCCGCCGACGGCGTGGACGCCACCGCGGCGCTGGTCCTGGCCGAGGAGGGGCAGGTCGCGCGCGCGCCTCAGCATGAGGACAGCGGCGGCCTCACCGAGGACGGCCGGGAGTCGGGCGAGCCCGGCCTGGAGCGTCTGGTCTCCGCCTCGGACTCCGTGAAGCCTTTCGAGGGCTGGCGCACGCCTCTCGAGCTGGAGCGCTTCGCGCGCGAAGCGCCGGCGGAAGGTCTCTTCAGTGAAGCCTCCCCCACTCCGTCTCCTGCCGCCCTGCGCTGGGTCCGCGTCATCGGCGCCAAGGAGCTGAGGGAGAGGGTCTCTCGCCGCAAGGACATCGGCGCGCTGCGTCGCGTACGCGTCGCCTCCAGGACCTCGACGGGGAGGGTCAAGGCGCTGGAGATCGTCGGCTCGCGGGGGTCTTCCCTCTACACCGGACGCCGCGAGATCGAGAGCGTCCTTTCTCCCGGCAGCCTGCGCTCCACGCTCTTCGTCCTGCAGCCCCTCTACGACGGCAAGGACCTCGCGCGCCTGCTCGTCTGGGGCGCTGGCACCGGCTCGGGACTGGGCATGCCGCGCGCGGGGGCCGCCGGCCAGGCCGCTCTTGGGCGGTCTTGGAAGGAGATCCTCAAGAACTATTTCCCGCGAGGCGAGGTCCGAGACCTTGACCATCCGCCCGCGGCCGCTCCCGCCGCGAAAGCGGGCCCGGGCCCCTACAAGCGCACGCTGAACTTCCGGCGTCCGAAGAAGTAGAATCGGACCATGCGCCTCAAGGTCGTCCATGTCGTCACGCGCCTCGACCTCGGGGGGGCCCAGCAGAACACCCTGCACACGGTCCGGTCTCTCGACGCGTCTCGCTTCGAGCCGATCCTTCTCTGCGGCGAGGGGGGATATCTGGACGCGGAGGTCCGGCGCGACGCGGGGCTGAGGACGATATTCCTCGATCTGCTGGTCCGGGAGGTCTCGCCGCTGCGTGACCTGCTGGCTCTGCTCGAGATGCGCCGCATCTTCGCCGCCGAGCGCCCCGACGTCGTCCACACCCACAGCTCCAAGGCCGGGATCCTCGGGCGCCTGGCCGCGGCGCTCGCCGGCGTGCCGGTGATCGTCCACACCTATCACGGCTTCGGCTTCCACGACCGGCAGAGCGCCGCAGTGAAAACCGTCTACGTCCTTCTGGAACGCCTCTGCGCGCTGGCCACGACGCGTCTGATCTTCGTCTCCCACGCCAACCAGGGCTACGCCGTTCGCCATCGCATCCGCGGCGCCGCCGAAGGCGTCGTCATCCGCTCGGGTGTGCGCCTGCGCGACCTCCCGGCGCCGGTGGACGCCGCCGCGCTCAAGACCTCGACTGGGATCGGAAGGCGCAGCCCCGTCGTGGTCTCCATCGGAAACCTCAAGCCGCAGAAGAACGCCGGCGACCTCATCGCGGCCGCGGCGAAGGCCGCGCAGCGCGTCCCGGACGCGCATTTCGTCTTCCTCGGCGAAGGGCCTCAGCGGCGGCGGTTGGAAGCGAAAGCCCTCGCCCTGGGGCTGGAAGGCCGGTTCCACTTCCTGGGCTGGCGCCGCGACGGCGCGCAATGGCTGGCCGCGGCGGACGTCTTCGCGCTGACCTCGCTCTGGGAAGGCCTTCCGCGAGCGCTCGTCGAGGCCATGAAGACGGGCCTGCCCTCGGTCTGCTACGCGACGGACGGAATCCAAGACATCCTCAAGGATGGAGACAACGGCTTCCTCGTCGCGCCCGGAGACGTCGACGCCTTC
>MGUL01000040.1:4832-5549 GCA_001800005.1 Elusimicrobia bacterium RBG_16_66_12
AAAGCCTGCGCCGCCGGCTCGGCGCGGCAGCCGCGGCCAGCATCGGCCCCGAGTTCGACATCGACGGCATGGTCCGCGCCCAGGAGTCGCTCTACGAAGGCCTCCTCGCCGCGCGCCGTGGCTGAGACTTTCCCTCGCCCGCTCGGGGTCTTCCTCCAAGGCGGAGGCTCGCTCGGCGCCTGGCAGGCCGGCGCCCTCCAGATTCTCGATGGGGCCGGGCTGAGGTTCGACGCGGTGATGGGGTACAGCATCGGCGCCCTCAACGGCGCCGCTCTCGCCTTCGGAAGACTGCCCGAGACCTTGGAGCGCTGGCGCGGACTCGACGCCTGGGCCCTGCGACCACGATTGAGCCTGCGTCCTTTGTCCTTCTTCTCGACGGAGCCGCTGCGCGCCTTCCTGGACGCCCAGTGCGGCGACGCCGCGGCCAAGGGCGCGATCCTCTGCGACTACACCGTGGTCTCCTCCTGCCCGGCCGAGGGCGCCCCGATCAACGCGCGCTTCAGCCCCGAGGGCGCCGCCGGCTGGGACGGCCCGCTCGCGGAACACGCGATCGCCAGTTGCGCCATCCCCAGGATATTCCCGCCCGTGGACCTTGACTATAGAGGCCGCCGCCTGCGTCTGATCGACGGCGGCGTGCCCATGACGAAGTCTCTCGACCTCTCGCCGCTGGCGGCTTGCGCGACCGTTCTCGTCCTGGAGATGGTGCGCGCCGACGAG
>MGUL01000040.1:5585-9260 GCA_001800005.1 Elusimicrobia bacterium RBG_16_66_12
GGCGCCTCCTCGACCAGGCGGGGCGAGAGGCCGGCCGCAGGCTCGTCGATGAAGGGCTGGCCGCGCTGCTGCGCGCTCCACGCCCTCCTCGCGTCCTTCGCCTGTCGCCGTCGCGGCGGCTAACGCCGATCGTGCTGGACTTCCGCGCTGCGGGCCTGCGCGAGATGATGGGGCTCGGCGCCAGCGACGCGCGAGCATTCCTCTCCCGATGAAAAGCCGCTGGGTTTGCGCCGTGTTCCTCTGCGCTCTGGGCGGCTGGCATCTCCTGCTGCGCGGCCACGGCCGCGGCATCCCGCTCATCACCGATGAGGGGGAATACGCGGCCGTCGCGCGCGCATGGTCGGAGGGCGGGCTGCCCTACCGCGACGCCTTCAGCCAGAAGCCTCCGATGGTCTTCCTCTTCTATCGCGCGGCGGCCGCCGTCTCGGACGTTCCGGAGTCTCCG
The DNA here is from genome assembly GCA_001800005.1 of Elusimicrobia bacterium RBG_16_66_12. Lineage (GTDB taxonomy): Bacteria > Elusimicrobiota > Elusimicrobia > UBA1565 > UBA9628 > GWA2-66-18. The sequence continues at coordinate 6,031 of MGUL01000040.1, forward strand.
CGCGCACCTGCCGCCCTCGCCGCGCTGGCGACCCTGCTGTTCTTCTTTCTCCTGACGCCGCGTGCATGGAGCCTCGCCGGACGGCTGGCGGCGCCCGCCACCTTCGCGGCGCTCGCGGCCCTGCCCATCGGGGACTATTCATTCCCGGCGAACACGGAGACGTTCGTCAACCTCTTCGCCAGCCTCGCGGCGCTCGCGCTCCTCCGCAGCGCGCCATTCCCGGCCGGCCTCGCGGCCGGAGCCTCTTTGTGCACGAAGCAGACGGCGCTCTGGACGATGGCCGCTTTCGCGCTCGTCGCTGTCATGACGAAGCGCAAAGAGGACCGCGTGAGATCTCTTTCCCTGTATGCACTCGGCGCCGCGCTCATCCCAGCGGCCTGGGTCGTCTACTTCGCAGCGCGAGGGGGCCTGGGCGACTACTGGCGCGCGACCTGGGCCGGCAATGCTCGCTACGCCTCGGTGCTCGTGATGACCGAAGCCCTCCAAGGGCAGATCTCCTGGTTTGCGACCACGCTCCTGCCCCGGCTTCTGATGTTCTCGGCTCCCGCGCTCGCGCTGGGCGCCTACTCCCTGCGCGGGCTGCGCGCGGGATGCGAACGCCCTCTCGAGACTCTCGCGGTCCTGTGGTTCGGCGGCGCGGTTGCAGGAGCCCTGACCGGCCTTTTTCTTTTCCCGCACTACTTCCTCATCTTGGCCGCCCCCCTCTCTTTGGCTGCCGCCTGCGGCGTCGAGCGCATGACATCGCGCAAGGGCCGGGCCGCCGCCGTGTTGGTCCTCGCGGCCTGGCCCGCCCTGCTGGCGCCTCGCCTCTTCTTCATCGCCGGAGCGCGCGAGCGCGCGCGGACTCTCCTCCACCCGAACCCGATCTTCGAGAGCGAGGCCCTCGGCGCGGAGATCCGCCGGCGCGCCGCGCCGGGAGACCGGCTCCATGTCTTCGGCTCGGAGAGCTCCCTGTTCTCGTATTCGGGACTGCGATCCGCCACGCCCCACACCTACTGCTACCCTCTGACCCTCTTCCCGAAGGGCCGCGCGGAGATCGTCACGGAGCTGGCGCAGCTCGAGCGGAACCCGCCGCGCTTCGTCGTCTGGTCCACCCAGCCTCTCTCCACGCTGATCTCCTCGAACCTAGGCCTGGAGTACCGCGACGGCTTGCGCGCCCTCCTCTCGCGGGGATACGCTTTCGCCGGCCTCGTGCGCGTGAGCGATGCGCCCGGCCTGCCGCGCTTCGAGCCCTCCAGCGCGGGAGCCCTCCCCGACTTCGACGGGGAAGACCAGCTCCTCCTCTTCGCGCGGGAAGAGATGCGCCGTGGCAGAAGTGTTTCGCCGGTACACTAGCGGTCAGGATACACGTTGACGTCGGACTTGCTACAATACGGCTCAAGATTTCATAAGAGGAGAAAACAGAATGGCTCAGGCGAAAGTTCAGATCCCTAAGAACGGCACGAAGATCGGCTACAAGGACGGCAAGCTCCAGGTCCCCAACGACCCCATCATCCCCTTCTTCCCCGGAGACGGCACCGGCCTCGACCTGTGGAAGGCCACCAAAGTCGTGCTCGACGGCGCCGTGGAGAAGGCTTACGGCGGCAAGCGGAAGATCGTCTGGATGGAGGTCTACGCCGGCCTCACCGCGCTGAAGAACTACGACAAGGACACCGTCCTCCCCGAGGAGACGGTGAACCTCTTCCGCGAGTACCGCGTCGGCCTCAAGGGACCTCTCACCACGCCCGCCGGCTCCTTCAAGTTCGTCTGCCTCGACTGCGCCGCCGAGCTGATGGACCGCCCGGCCGCCTGCCCCAAGTGCAAGTCGGAATGGATCACGCCCCGCTTCCGCTCGGTCAACGTCGGCCTGCGCCAGAAGCTGGACCTGTACGCCTGCGTGCGGCCCGTGCGCTGGTTCAAGGGCGTTCCTTGCCCCGTCAAGGAGCCGCAGAAGCTGGACATCGTGATCTTCCGCGAGAACACCGAGGACATCTACGCCGGCATCGAGTTCCAGCAGGGCACGCCGGAGTGCAAGAAGGTCTACGACTTCCTGACCAACGAGATGAAGGTCAAGATCCCGTTCCCCGACAGCGGCATCGGCATCAAGCCGATCTCGAAGACCGGCACGCAGCGCCTGATCCGCATGGCCATCAAGTACGCGATCTCGCACAAGAAGCCGTCGGTGACCATCGTGCACAAGGGCAACATCCAGAAGTTCACCGAAGGCGCGTTCCGCGACTGGGGATACGAGGTCGCTAAAGCTGAATTCCGCGACCAGATCGTCACGGAAGCCGAGCTGTGGGACAACCTCAACGGCAAGATGCCGGCCGGCAAGGTCCTCATCAAGGACCGCATCGCCGACCAGACCTTCCAGCAGCTCCTGCTGCGCCCGGACGAGTACTCAGTCATCGCGACGCCGAACCTCAACGGCGACTATCTGTCCGACGCCGCGGTGGCACAGGTCGGCGGCCTCGGCATCGGACCCGGCGCCAACATCGGCGACGGCGTGGCGATCTTCGAGGCGACGCACGGCACGGCCCCGAAGTACACCAACAAGGACCAGGTCAACCCGGGCTCGCTCATCCTCTCCGGCGTGATGATGCTCGAGCACATGGGCTGGCAGGAGGCCGCGGACCTGATCATCAAGGGCCTCGAGGCCACCATCCAGGCCAAGACCGTGACCTACGACTTCGAGCGCCAGATGACGGGCGCCACGAAGATCAAGTGCTCCGAGTTCGGCGCGGCCATCGTCAAGAACATGGGCGGCGTGCCGGTCAGCGCTTAGTCCGTTCCGTCGGGAAGAAAGGCCGGCGCTCCGCACGAGCGCCGGCCTTTCGTTTTAGGCTGCAAAACGATAGAATGCCACTGCATGCCTGCCCGCCCCTACCTGTCGGCTCTGATCCCGGTCTATAACGAGGAAGAGAACCTCCCCGCGCTGGGAGAGGAGGTCTCCGCGGCGCTGAACGCGCTGGGCAAGCCCTACGAGGTCATCCTCGTCGACGACGGCTCCAAGGACCGCTCGTTCGAAGAGATCCTCAAGCTCGTCAAGAAATACCCGGGCTTCAAGACGGTCCGGCTGGGACGCAACGCGGGGCAGACGGCCGCGATGCTGGCGGGCATCCAGCACGCGGCGGGAGAACTGATCGTCTGCCTCGACGCCGACATGCAGAACGACGCGCGCGACGTGCCCAAGCTCATCGCGAAGATGGCCGAGGGCTATGACTGCGTCAGCGGCTGGCGCAAGGACCGGC
>MGUL01000040.1:9273-29970 GCA_001800005.1 Elusimicrobia bacterium RBG_16_66_12
TTCCTCGACCGGAAACTCCCGTCGATGATCGCCAACGGCTTCATCTCGCGGGTCACCGGGGTCAAGCTCCACGATTACGGCTGCACGCTCAAGCTCTACAAGGCCCAATACCTGAAGCCGCTGAGGCTCTACGGGGAGATGCACCGCTTCGTGCCCGCGCTGGCGGGCTTCCTGGGGGCCAAGGTCGCCGAGGTCCCGGTCAACCACCGCGCGCGCACGCGCGGGGTGTCGAAATACGGGATCGCGCGCACCTTCAAGGTCCTGCTCGACCTGATGACGGTCAAGTTCATGGACAGCTATCTCGGCAAGCCCATCTACCTCTTCGGCGGCGGGGGGGTCGCGATGGGCCTGCTCGGCGTGGCCTTCATGCTCGACACGCTCTACAAGAAGTTCTACCTCGGCATCTTCGTCAAGGACCAGCCGCTCTTCCAAGTCGCGATCTTCTGCCTGCTCATCGGCTTCCAGATGGTGCTCATCGGCCTGCTGGCCGAGATTCTGGTCCGCATCTACTATGACCTCAAGGACATGCGGCCGTACTTCGTGCGCGAGACCGCCGGATTCGGAGCGGGCTGGCCAGTCGTTGAGTCCCCGTCATGATCAATATCGCCAGGAAGCTTCTCAGAAACCTTCTCCACGTCCTTGGGATTTTCACGATCCTTATCGTGGCCGTTGCCCTACTGGGTGTCGCCGCGCTCTTCTACGCTTCGCACGGCTATCGAATCCATGGCTACGGCGACCTTGGCACAGTATTCCCCGACGTGAACCGCTCTCGTATCGTGGTCCCACGTCCGTTGGACCTCCTGGACAGCCAAGGTGGCCTGTGGCGGACGGACAACAAACCGAAGGTGTTCCGCAGCGCAAAAGAATGGCAGGTCTTCTACTCGAAAGCCGCTCACACTTCACCACCGATTGTGGACTTCGAACATGACCTGGTGGTCGTCCTCACTAATTGGGGCGCGGCTCCTGAGGTCTTCGGGGGCGTTGAGGAGCAGGGCAAGTTCGTCATCGGCTATCGAACCCATTCCGATTTCATGGATACTTTGGGTATAGCACCTGCGGTGTCTTTAACCGTGGCCGCTCCCTACCTTTTCCCAAAGACTTCGCTCCCCATCGTTTTCCGGAACCTTCATTGGACCTTCCAAAGACCTCTCCATTGGAGTCGAAGCGCGCGAGAGCCATAGTTCCCTTCTTCGCATCTACTCCGACCAATATTTGCGTGATTAGCCGTACAAGATATGGACTCCCAACTAAAAATCTCCCTGAAGGACCTTAAGGACAAAGGCGAAATCCCCGTCGACGAGACAGTGGAGAAGGAGCTCTTCCCCGACGCCTTGAGCGAGGGGGCCCTGATCGGGACCGTCACGGTCAAAGGCCGGATCCTCCCGGTCGATGACACCGCCGTTTTCGAGGGCGCCGCGAAAGGCCTCTGGCGATTCGAATGCGTGCGCTGCCTGACTCCTGTCGAGGCGCCGTGGACAGCGCCGGTCGAAGCGGAGGCTCCCATTGACGCAGGCCACCTGGACCTGACCGAGGAGATCCGCCAGTCGATCTCCTTGGCCCAGCCCATGAAGATCGTCTGCCGGCCCGATTGCAAGGGACTCTGCGCGGTCTGCCGCCAGAACCGCAACCAGAAGGACTGCGGCCACAAAGACGAGGGACCGCAGATGTCGCAGCGCCCCCGATTGACCATCCGCCCCGATAAAGGCTAAAATCCCGCTTCACAGCCGATTATAAGAGGAACCAATGCCTAATCCGAAACGCAAGCATACCCGCTCCCGCCGCGACAGCCGCCGGGCCGCCAACTGGAAGCTCGACGCCGTGCCGGTGAGCAAGGACAAGGAAGGCCGCTGGCACCGCCCGCACACCATCAGCCCCGAGGGCTTCTACAACGGCATCCTCGTGCGCCCGCCCAAGACGAAGAAGAAGGCCGGCCAGGGCGGAGCCGAAGGCGGAGAACAAAAGGGCTCGTAAGAGCCCGGCGTGAAAATCGCGCTCGACGCCGCGGGCGGCGACCATGGGCTGGCCCCGAACATCGACGGGGCCGTCCAGGCCGCCAACGCCTGGGGCGTCGAGCTTCTCCTGGTCGGGCCCGCAGACAAGATCCGCTCCGAGCTCACGGCTCGAGGCGTGGCCCAGGACGACGCCCGCTTCGAACTCATCGACGCGCCGGACCTCGTGCGATGGACGAGGACCCCGCCGCTGCCTGTCGCGCCAAGCCGCGCTCGTCCATCATGATCGCCGCCGGCCTCGTCGCCCAGGGGCGTGCCGCGGGCTTCGTCTCCGCGGGACACTCCGGCGCCACGATGGTCGCGGCGCTCTGGCACCTCAAGCGCATCCCAGGCGTCCTTCGCCCCGCCATCGCGGTGCCGGTGCCCACCGCGAAGGGCGTCACGATCCTTCTTGACGGCGGCGCCAACGTCGACTGCAAGCCGTGGCACCTCGTCCAGTTCGCGCTGATGGGCTCGATTCTCTACCGACACCTGCACGGCAAGCAGGACCCGACCGTCGGACTGCTCACTATCGGAGAAGAGGAAGGCAAGGGCAACGATCTCGTCAAGGAGACATTCCCTCGCCTCAAGAGCTCGGGCCTCGAGTTCCGCGGGGCCGTCGAAGGCCGCGACGTCCCCATGGGAAAGACCGACGTCGTGGTCTGCGACGGCTTCGTCGGCAACGTCCTGATCAAGACGATGGAAGGCACCGCAATGGCCGTGATGGGGGTCCTGAAAGCGGAGATACTGGCCAAGTGGCGCCACCGTTTGGCCGGAGTGTTGCTTAAGGGACCTTTCGCACGCCTGCGACGCAAGATGAGCTATGATGAGTACGGCGGCGCGCCGCTCGTCGGCGTCAATGGCGTCGTCGTGGTCTGCCATGGAGGGTCGAACGCGAGGGCCATCGCCCACGCGGTCAAGTCGGCGGCCAAGAGCGCCGAACTCGGCATCGTCTCCGCCCTGCAGGAAGCCATCGCCCGGACGGAAGCGCTCGAGCAGAACACCAAGACCTGACCGCAACGCCGTCTCAAGGAGAACGACATGAGCACTGAAGCCGCGGCTTCGCCCGTCATCCCGACGGGCCTGCGCCTCAAGGACAAGGTCGCCATCATCACCGGCTCCGCCCAAGGCATCGGCTACGCCACCGCGGAACTCTTCGCGGCCGAGGGCTCGAGGGTCGTCATCGTCGACGTCGACGCCGCCAAGTGCGAGGCCTCCGCCCGGACGCTGGACGGCGGCAGGGGCGTCGCCTTCGGTGTCGCCTGCGACGTGACCAAGTCTGACCAGTGCGAGGCGGTCGTCAAAGCCGCGCTTGAGAAATGGGGCAAAATTGATATATTGGTGAACAACGCTGGGATCACCAAGGACAACCTGATGATGAGGATGTCCGAGGCGGACTGGGACCTGGTCTTGGACGTCAACTTGAAAGGAGCGTTCAACGTCACGAAGGCTTGCATCAAGCCCATGATGAAGGCTCGCTACGGCAAGATCGTCAACATCGCCTCAATCGTGGGACAGGAAGGCAACGCCGGCCAGACCAACTATGCCGCATCGAAGGGGGGGCTCATCGCAATGACGAAGTCCGTTGCGCGCGAATTCGCGTCGCGCAACATCAACGCCAACGCCGTGGCCCCCGGCTTCATCCGGACCCGCATGACGGACGCGATCCCCGAGGAGGCGAAGAAGAAGCTGCAGGAGAAGATCCTTCTCGGGCGCATGGGCGAGCCCATCGAGATCGCGCGCGCGGTCCTGTTCCTTTCGTCGGACGAGTCGGCGTACATCACCGGTCACGTGCTGAGCGTGAACGGTGGTGGATACATGTGACCGAAGGGTTTCACGCAGAAACCCGAGGGAATGGTCGCCGCAAGCGGCGGCGACCATAAAACGCTAAATCAGGGAGACGACATCATGGCTGATGCCAACATCGCGGACCGCGTGAAGCAGATCATCGTGGAGCAGCTCGGAGTCGACGCGGCGGAAGTCACGCCGGCGGCGCACTTCGTCAACGACCTCGGCGCCGACTCGCTCGACACCGTCGAGCTCGTCATGGCTCTCGAAGAGGAGTTCGACACCGAAATCCCCGACGAGCAGGCCGAGAAGATCCAGACCGTCGGCCAGGCGATCGACTACATCACGACCCACGGCAAGAAGTAAGGCTCTCTGGTCCGTGGCCGAGCCTCTCGAAGAGGTCATCGGGTACCGCTTTGGAGACGCGGGTCTTCTCAAACTGGCGATGTCGCACAAGTCGTTCACCAGCGAGAGCGGGTCCGGCGCCTGCAATGAGCGTTTGGAGTTCCTGGGAGACAGCGTGCTGGCGGCGGTCGTCGCGCACCAGCTCTTCTCGGAATATCCCGATGAGCCGGAAGGGAACCTCTCGAAAAAGAAATCCCTGCTGGTCTCGCGCCCGAGCCTCGCGGCTTGGGCCGAGGAACTGGGGCTCGGCCAGCACCTCTACCTTGGGGTGGGCGAGGAGACGACGGGCGGGCGCACCCGCCAGAGCCTCCTCGCTAACGCGCTCGAAGCGCTGATCGGGGCGATCTACCTCGACGGCGGCTACGACGCGGCGTCGGTGTTCATCCGGACGTGGTGCGCCAGGCGGCACGGGAGCCTCTTGGAGACGGATCACAAGAGCCGTCTCCAAGAGATCCTGCAGAAGAAGCACAAAGTGCCCCCGACCTACGAGATCGCGTCCTCGGCCGGTCCTGACCACGACAAGACGTTCACCGTCACGGTCAGGATCGGCGAGGATCGGCTCGGAACGGGGACCGGCAAGAGCAAGAAAGAGGCGGAGCAAGCCGCCGCCCGCGACGCTCTGAGCAGGATGTAGAGGGGAGGATTCCCATGGACTACGAACTTTCCGAGACTCAGACCGATATCCGCGATCTCGCTTACCAGGTGGCTCTCAGGGACCTCAAGCCGGTCCGCGAGAAGCACGACGAGGAAGAGACCTTCCCCTGGGATGTAGTCAAGAAGATGGCGGCGGCGGACCTCTTCGGCGTCTATCTCCCCGAAGCCTACGGCGGCCTGGGCGGCGGCCTGATGGAGCAGGTGATCGTCATCGAACAGCTCTCGCGCGTCTGCGGGGGCATCACGCTCGCGTTCGCGGCCACGGGTCTTGGAGTGCTCCCGATCCTGCTGCTGGGCACCGCCGAGCAGCGCGAGAAGTACATCCCGGACCTCGCCTCCGGCAAGAAGCTCGCGGCCTTCTCGATCACCGAGCCCGAGGCAGGCTCCGACGCGACGGCGCAGCGGTGCCTCGCCAAGCCCGACGGAGAACACTACGTCCTCAACGGCACCAAGAGCTTCGTCTCAAATGGCGAGGTCGCCGAGACCTACGTGGTCTTCGCGAGCACGAACCCGTCCCGCGGCGCGCGCGGCGTCTCCGCTTTCATCGTCGAGAAGGGGACCCCTGGATTCGGCTTCGGCAAGAAAGAGCACAAGATGGGCATCCGGGCAAATCCGACGTACGAGCTGGTTTTCCAGAACTGCCGCATCCCCAAGAAGAACCTGCTCTATAAGGAAGGCTTCGGCCTGTTCACCGCGCAGACGACCTTCGACTGCTCCCGCCCCGGCGTGGCGGCGCAGGCCCTCGGCATCGCGACCGGCGCCATGGACGAGACGATGGCCTATATCCGCCAGCGCAAGCAGTTCGGGCAGTCCATCTCAAGCTTCCAGATCATCCAGCACATGATGGCCGACAACGCCGCGCAGACGGAAGCCGCGCGCGCCTTGCTCTACGCCACGGCCCGGGCGATGGACAAGGCGATGAAGCCCGTCTACGAGAGGGCGATCTCGGATAAGGCGATCGTCTACGACGTCCTCAATAAGATGGACGTCAAGCGCTGGACGAAGGAGTCGGCGATGTCCAAGTTCTATTGCTCGGACGTCGCGATGAAGGTGACCACGGACTGCGTGCAGATGTGCGGCGGCATCGGGTATATGAGGGATTTCCCGGTGGAAAAGTACATGCGCGACGCGAAGATCACCCAAATCTACGAGGGCACCAACCAGATACAGCGCAACGAGGTCGCGATGATGATGATCAAGGAGTACGCGTCCGCCGCGAAGGCCCAGCCCGTCGCCGCCTGATCGAAAAAGAGGGGGCCTTAGTCCGACTTCTCCGCGGAGATCAGGCCCAGGTCGATGCCTTTGACCACGGCCTCGGTGCGGTTGGAGACGTTGAGCTTCTGGAACATGCTGTTGAGATGGTTCTTGACGGTCTTCACGCTGCAGGCCAGCGCGCCGGCGATCTCCTTATTGGACATCCCGCGGCCCAGCAGAGCGAGGACCTTGATCTCGGTCTTGGTCAGCGCCACGAGCGACGCCTCGGTGTTGGCCGATCCCATGTTGCGTAGGCCGTCGATGAGCTTGCTCATGACCGGCTGAGGGATCATCACGCCCTGGTTGGCGAAGGTCTTCAGCGCGTTGACGAGCTCGGAGGCGGGGAGCATCTTGGAAAGATAGCCGTTCGCTCCCGCCTGGATCGCTTCCATCACGTGCGCTTCGTCCTCATAGCCCGACAGGATGAGCACGTTCGTGGTCGGGCAGTCCTTGTGGATCTGCCGCGTCGCCTCGATTCCGTCCATGTGCGGAAGCTTGATGTCGAGGAGGATGACGTTGGGCTTGACTTTCTTGACGAGGCGCAGGGCCTCGCGCCCGTCGGCCGCTTCGCCGACGACCTGGATGTTCTTCTCGTTCTCCAGCAGGTCCTTGATTCCCTCGCGGAACAGCGTCTGGTCGTCCGCGATGACGACGGTGATCTTTCTCGCGACGGATTTTGCCTTGGCCAAAATCATGCCCCCCTGACGGAAGATGCCTGAGCGCAATACTACATCATTTCAACGCGAAGCGACACCGCGCCCTGGCCAAGCCCGAGCCGGTCGTGCTATAATCGCATCCGACGCGGACAGCGGCGCCGTAGCTCAGTGGTAGAGCGGACGTTTCATAAGCGTCATGTCGGTGGTTCGATCCCACCCGGCGCCATGATTTTCATCTTTTGTTATCGATTCGCGCCAACCGCGCGGGAGGACATGAAATGGCCGAGACTCTCGTCGTCGTCAGCAAGATCAAGAAGATGGTGAAGGACGCCGGTTTCCGCACCGGCGGCGATTACGTGGACGCCCTGTCCGCGAAAATCGAGGCGGTCGTCAAGACCTCCGTGCAGAAGGTCCAGACCGAGGGAAAGAAGAAGACCCTCGGAGCCGAAGACCTCGTCTGACGACTTCGAAGCCCCGAGAGGACAGAACCGCGAGATGAGAACGTTCCGGGATCACATGGAGTCGTCTCTCTATGACCCTGAGCGCGGCTTTTATCCGACCCGGACTCAGACCGCCGACTTCTACACGGCGCCGGAGCTCCATCCAGCCTCCGGCGCCGTCCTCTCCGACAAGATCGCAGCCCTGCTGACCCGCGTGCGCGGCGCGAGGCCCGGGGTGGGGCTCTCTCTCGTCGAGGCGGGCTGCGGCGACGGGACGCTCGCCTGCCAGGTGGCCCGCGGGCTGCGCGAGAAGCATCCCGCGCTGGCCGACGGGCTGCGCTTCGTCCTGGTGGAGCGGACGCGCAAGGATCTGACGGTCGCCGTGCGCAAACTGACCGCCTTCGGGCTGCCCGTCGACGCCTGCACGGGGGTCGACCGTCTTCCTCGCTTCACCGGCCTGCTCTACTCCAACGAATTGATCGACGCCTTCCCCGCGCACCTCCTCCAGAAGAAGGACGACGGGGTCCTCGAGGTGTACGTGGACGAATCGGGGCTCGAGACCCTGGGGGGCCTCTCTCGTCCCGAGCTGGCCGCCGAGGCTGCGGCCGCGGCCTCGACCCTCGCGGAGGGGGAGCGGCACGGAGTGTCGCTCGAAGCGCGCGCATGGCTGCGCGAGGCCGCCGCGCATCTGGAGTCCGGCTTCTTGCTCACGGTCGACTACGGCAAGCGCTTCGCGCCGGGAGCGCCCAACCCGCCCAGGGCTTATCGCCGCCATCAGATCGTCCCCGCTCTGAGCTCCGAACCCGGGACCAAGGACCTCACGGTCCCCGCGGACTTCGAGTCGCTCATCGCGGAGGGCGCCCGGGCCGGGCTGAGCTTGGAGTCCTACCAGAGCCTGTCGACCTTCCTCATCGAGGGGGGGATCGATGCGTGGCTCTCCGCCGCCGCCGGCGACGCAGCAGCCCTTTATAGGGAGCGCGCCCGAATCAAGACCCTCGTGCACCCCGAGGGCATGGGCGAGACCTTCAAGGTCCTGCTCCAAAGGAAATCCCTATGAGCGCCTACGCCGTGGTCTACGCCTTCGCCCTGGTGGGTGTCGGCTTCGCCGCCGTCGTCCTGATCGCCGCGAGGGTCTTCCGCCCCAGCGTGCCCTACGCCCGCAAGGACAGCACCTACGAGTGCGGCATCCCGGCGGTCGGATCGACGGAAGTCAAACTCAACATCCGCTTCCATACCTTCGCCCTGCTCTTCGTCCTGTTCGACGTCGAGATCCTCTATGTCTACCCGTGGGCGGTGACCGCCCGCGAACTGGGACGCCTCGCCCTCTACGAGATGGGGGCGTTCCTGGCGATCGTCTTCCTCGGCCTCGCCTTCGCGTGGCGCAAGGGCGCCTTGAGCTGGGAGCAATGACATGGGCATGATCCTCGAGAAGCTGCCGGGAATCACCAAAGGGATGCCGGGCGGCGACCTGATCCTCACCACCGCCGACGCGCTGATCGACCTGGGCCGCAAGCAGTCCCTATGGCCGATGACCTTCGGCCTGGCCTGCTGCGCGATCGAGATGATGGGCTCCTACGCCGCCCGCTTCGACTTCGACCGCATGGGCGTCATCCCGCGCGCGAGCCCCAGACAGGCCGACGTGATGATCGTGGCCGGGACGGTCTGCAAGAAGATGGCCGAGCCCATCCTCGAGATCTATCATCAGATGCCGGAACCCCGCTTCGTGATCTCCATGGGCTCCTGCGCCAACTGCGGCGGCCCTTACTACGATTCTTATTCCGTCCTGAAGGGCGTCGACCGCATCATCCCCGTCGACGTCTACATCGCCGGCTGCCCGCCGCGCCCCGAGGCGCTGCAGTACGCCTTCGTCAAGCTGCAGGAGAAGGTCGCCAAAATGTCGCTGAAGCGCGGCCTGGCAACGCCTCAGCAGGAGAAAGGAAGCCGGGACCTGACGGCCTGACCCCATGACCCAAGACGAACTGCTGGCCAAGATGCAGAAGAAGTTCCCCAAGGCGGCGAAGACCGCCGTCCAGGTGAAGGACTATCTGACGGTTTCGCTTCCGTCCAAGGATGACTTGATCCCGGTGGCCGCGTGGCTCAAGAAGGAAGGGTTCGATTATCTCGACATGCTGACCGCCGTCGATTATCTCGGCCCGGTCGACATGAAGGGCTACATCCGCCAGGCCAACTTCAACGTTTTCCTGCCGGAGGGAGCCGCCCCTCAGGCCGAGTCCGCCGCCGTCGCCGGCTACGCCTACCGGCCGGTCCTGGAACTCGTCTGGGCCTTCGTCTCGATGAAGGACAAGGCGCGTATTTTCGTCAAGCTCGAGGTCCCGCGCGATGCGGCACGGGCCCCGAGCCTCTCCGGCCTCTTCAAGAGCGCCGACTGGCAGGAGCGCGAGGTCTTCGACCTCTTCGGCGTCGTCTATGACGGACATCCCAACCTGACCAAGATCCTCACGCCGGACTTCCTCCAGGGGCATCCCCTGCGAAAAGACTACGTCCACATCAAGGACCGCTATGACGAGTGAAGCGGCGACCGCCGCGATCCCGGCCCTGCGCTCGGACCAGCTCTTCGTCAACCTCGGCCCCCAGCACCCTTCCACCCACGGCGTGCTGCGCGTCGGGCTCACCATCGAGGGCGAGGTCATCGTCAAGGCCGTCCCCGACATCGGCTATCTGCACCGCGGCACGGAGAAGCTCGCCGAGGCGCGGGGCTACCACCACTGCGTCGTGCTGACCGACCGCTGGGACTACGTCGCGTCGATGCCCAACAACCTGGTCTTCTGCCTCGCGGCCGAGAAGCTGCTGGGCGTCAAGGCCACGCCCCGCGCCGACGCATTGCGCGTGATGATGTGCGAGCTCAACCGCATCGCCAGCCACCTGCTCTTCGTCGGGACCTACGGCATCGACATCGGCGCATTCACTCCATTCCTGTACGCGTTCCGCGAGCGCGAGATGATCCTGGACCTCTTCGAGATGGTCTGCGGCGCGCGACTGACCTACAACTACATCCGCTTGGGCGGCGTGATGGTCGACGTGACGCCGGAGTGGACCGCCAAGCTCAAGGAGTTCCTCGAATACTTCAAGCCGAAGATCGACGAATACGACCAACTCCTGTCCTATAACCCGATCTTCATGGCCCGCACCCAGGGCGTCGGGCTCATCACCGCGGCCGAGGCCGTCTCTTGGTCGCTCTCCGGCCCGAACCTGCGCGGCTCCGGGGTGGTCTACGACGCGCGCAAGGCAGACCCCTATTGCGGCTACGAGAACTACGATTTCGACGTCGTCGTCGGCAAGGAGGGCTCCTGCTGGGACCGCTACTTCTGCCGCGTCACCGAGATGCGCCAATCCGTGCGAATCGTCGAGCAGGTCCTGGCCAAGCTCCCGGAAGGCCCCGTGATGGCGGCCGGCGTGGCAAAGATTCCGAAGCCCGCCCCCGGCGAGGCCTACGCCCATGTGGAAGCCGCGCGCGGCGACCTGGGGGTCCACCTCGTCAGCGACGGCGGCGTGTCGCCCTTCCGCATGCACGTGCGCGCCCCGTCTTTCCTCAATCTGGCCATCCTCCAGGAGAAGCTGGTGGGCATGAAGATATCCGATGTGATCGCCCTACTGGGCTCAACCGACATCGTCCTGGGCGAGGTGGACCGATGACCGCACCTAAACCCGCGCCGGCGAAGGCCCCGCTGCCCGAGCCCGTGCTCAACCGCAAGAACGGGATACTCATGGCGGACCGCCGCTGGCCCACGGACCAGTGGGCCCACCCCTGGTCCCTGCCGGGCTACCGCAACGGCGCTTTAATGCTCGCGGGGATCATCCTCGGTATCCTCGGCGGAGGCGCGCTCATCGGGGAGCTCTCCAAGTGGGGGGACAAACTCTACGCACTGATGGCCGCTTTCGCCACGGCGAAGGGCATCTCGACCGTCGCCGTGGACGCCGTCTGGGTCGCGATCAAGGTCCTGATCGTCCTGCACGTCATCCTGGTCAACGGCCTCTGGTCCATCTGGTGGGAGCGCAAGATTTCCGCCCACATCCAGTCGCGCGTCGGCCCGACGTACGCCGGCGGCTTCCACGGCTGGGCGCAGACGATCTGCGACGGCATCAAGCTTTTCTTAAAGGAAGACATCACGCCGGCCGCCGCCGACCATTGGGTCCACGCCTTGGCCCCCGCCATCGTGATCGCCCCCTGCATCGCGGCCTTCGCCCCCGTCCTCTTCGGGACCGACCTGGCCGCCGCCCGCCTCGACGTGGGCACCCTGTACGTCTTCGCCTTCGCGGGCATCTCGGTGATCGGCGTGGTGATGGCGGGGTGGGCCTCCGGCAACAAATATTCCCTTTTAGGAGGCCTCAGGGCCGCCGCTCAGATCGTCAGCTACGAGCTGCCCCGCGGGTTCTCCGTGGTGCCCGTGATCATGTTCGCGGGCTCGCTCGACCTCTCCGTCATCGCCGACGCCCAGTCGGGCTACTGGTGGGGGGTGGCGCCGCGCTGGTTCGTCTTCTACCCCGTCGTGGGCCAGGTCGCCTTCCTGATCTTCCTGATCGCGTCCATCGCGGAGACCAACCGCACGCCCTTCGACATCCCCGAGGCCGAGTCCGAACTGGTCGGCGGCTTCCACACCGAGTACTCGGGCATGAAGTGGTCGGTCTTCTTCCTGGCCGAGTACGCGTACGTCCTTCTGGCCTCCTTCCTGCTGGCGACCTTCTTCCTCGGCGGGGGAGGCTCTCCTCTGCCCTGGGCGCCCTTCACGTTGGTCCCCAGTTGGATCTGGATGCTCTCCAAGGCCATGTTCATGATGTTCGTCTTCCTCTGGGTGCGCTGGACGCTGCCGCGCCTGCGCGTCGACCAGCTGATGGACTTCAACTGGAAGTTCCTGCTGCCCTGGAGCTTCGCCAACATCGCAGTCGCGGGTCTCTACCTCGCGTTCTGGCTCAAATAATGAGGATGCCATGATCGGCTATTTCTCGAAGGTCTACAAGGTCGCGGCGGCGCTCGTCACCGGGCATCTGATCACGCTGAAGTACATGCTCAAGCCGTCGATCACGATCCACTACCCGACCGAGAAGCTGACGCCTTACGAGCGCTTCCGCGGGGCGCTCACTTTCGACGCGGCCACCTGCATCTCGTGCAGCATGTGCGTGAAGGCCTGCCCGTCGAACTGCATCGCCCTCGAGAACGCGGTGAGCGAAGCGGGCAAGAAGGTCGCCAAGGTCGCCTGGTACTCCATCGACTTCGGCAAGTGCAACTTCTGCCGCCTCTGCGAGGAGTCCTGCCCGACCAAGCCGAAGTCCGTCTGGCACTCGCTCGATTACGAGGTCGTCTTCGCCTCGCGCGACGAGATGGTGCGCTGCTGGAAGAAGGATTTCCCGTTCATCGGGAAGTACTTCGACCGAAGGACGCAAGACTTCAAGGATCCCGAGGGGCAAGTGTGCATCCACGAGGTCCCGCCCCGCCGGAGCTGAACATGATCGAACACATCGTCTTCTACTCGCTGTCGACCGTCGTCCTCGTGGCCGCCGTCTGCGTGGTGACCATGAGGAACACCGTCCACTCCTCGCTCTTCCTGGGCCTCTCCCTGGCCGGGGTGGCCGGGCTCTTCGCGGCGCTCGGCGCCGACTTTCTCTTCGCCGCCCAGGTGATGGTCTACGTCAGCGGCATCGCCGTCCTCATCATGTTCTCGGTCATGCTTCTGGGCCGCGCCTCGGACCTGCACCTGAGGCAGGTCAACGAGCAGTGGATGGCGGCCGTCCTCATCTGCACCGTGTCCAGCGCCGGCCTGCTCAAGATCGCCCGAGCCTATTGCGGCACCCTCGCGCCGAGCGCGCCGACGCCGGACACCCGCGCCATCGGCCGTCTCTTCATGGGCGAGTGGCTGCTCCCCTTCGAACTCGCCAGCCTCGTCCTCACGGCCGCGCTGCTCGGCGCGGTCTTCTTCTCCCGCTCGGAGGCCTCTAGGTGACTCTCGCTCACTATCTGACCGTCGCATCCCTGCTGTTCCTCATCGGAGTCTTCGGCGCCCTGACCCGCCGCAACATCATCGGCATCCTGATGTCCATCGAGCTGATGTTCAACGCGGCCAACATCAACCTGGCCGCCTTCGAGCGCTTCCTGCACCCGGAGGGCGTGGCCGGCGCGACGCTGGCGCTCTTCATCATGACCGTGGCCGCAGCCGAGGTCGTCGTGGGCCTCGCGCTCCTGCTGGCCATCTACCGCAACACCGACACGGCGTACGTCGAGGACTATAACCTTCTCAAGGGCTGACCATGATCGAACACGCCTATCTCATCCCGCTCATCCCGTTCTTCGCTTCCTTCATTATGCTGTTCGGCGGCAAGGAAGACCCGCACTCCAACATGCCCTGGGTGGGAATCGCGGCCATGGGCGTGTGTCTGGCGCTGTCGGTTTCCGTGTTCTGGGGGGCCGTCACCGGCACGGTCGCCCTGCCCTACGAGCACAACTGGCATTGGTTCTCCATCGCCGCATCCATCGCAGGCCGCTCCTTCGTCTACGACATGCCCGTGGGCGTGCTGATCGACGGCCCCGCCGCCGTCACGCTCGTCGCGGTGACGCTGGTCAGCCTGATGGTCCAGGTCTACTCGGTCGCGTACATGCACGGGGATGTGCGCTTCAAGCGCTATTTCGCCTTCGTGTCCTTCTTCACCGCCGCGATGCTGGGTCTGGTCGCCTCGAGCAACCTCCTCGTGACCTTCGCGTGCTGGGAATTGATGGGCCTGTGCTCCTACCTCCTCATCGGTTTCTGGTTCGAGCGCGAGGGTCCCTGCGAGGCCCAGAAGAAGGCCTTCATGACGACCAAGCTCGGCGACAGCGGCCTCTACCTGGCCCTGCTGCTCATCTTCGCCAAGGTCGGCTCCTTCCAGCTGTCGCAGATCTATCAGTTCTTCGACAAGGGCCTGATGCCCGCGACCATCGCGACCGTCATCGGCATCGGCATCCTCGCCGGTGCCGCGGGCAAGTCGGCGCAGGCCCCGCTCTTCATCTGGCTGCCGGACGCCATGGAAGGCCCGACTCCGGGTTCGGCGCTGATCCATGCCGCGACGATGGTGGCGGCGGGCATCCTGCTCGTCAGCAAGACCTACTTCGTCTTCCTCGCCTCCCCGACCGCGATGGAGTCGGCGGCCTGGATGGGCCTGATCACCGCGTTCCTGGCGGCCTCGATGGCGCTGGTCAGCTACGACATCAAGCGCGTGCTGGCCTTCTCGACGGTCTCCCAGCTGGGCTTCATGATGTGCGCGCTCGGCGCGGGAGGCTTCACCTCCGGGCTCTTCCACATGACCACGCACGCCTTCTTCAAGGCCCTCCTGTTCCTCGGCGCCGGCTCCGTGATCCACTCGGTGCACACCAACGACATGCGCCAGATGGGGGGGCTTTCCAAGAAGATGCCCCTCACCTTCCTGACCATGCTGATCGCCGTCCTCGCCATCGCGGGCGTGCCCGGCCTTTCCGGCTACTACTCCAAGGACATGATCCTGGCCGATGTCTGGAACCACGACCACCTGATGTTCTGGATACTGCTCTGCACGGCCCTGATGACCGCCTTCTACATGTTCCGGCTCTTCTTCCTCACCTTCTGGGGGGACGACCGCGACCACGAGAAGTTCCATCACGCGCACGAATCTCCGGCCCTCATCACCGGCCCCCTCGTCGTGCTGGCCGTCCTCTCCGCCTTCGCGGGCGCGGGGCTCAACCACGACGGCCTGGTCCATAAGCTGATCCCCAAGCCGACCATCTCCGTGATGCCTGGCGCCGCCGTCGCGGCCCCGGCGCACGCCTCCGAAGCGAAGCCGGAGGCCTCCGCTCATCAAGCCTCGACCGAACACCACGATGGGCATCTGCCTGCCTGGCTGCACATGACGGCCATCGTCCTCGTGCTCGGCTCCATCACGCTCGCCTTCCTGATGTACCGCGGGCCGACCTACGCCGCCGCCGACGCGATCAAGGCGAACCTGGGGCCCGTCTTCACGCTCCTCGACCGCCGCTGGTACGTCGACGACTTTTTCTACGCCCTGGTCACCGTCTCGGACAAGGTCGCGGCCCTCGCGTTCTGGATCGACGCGAACGTCGTCGACCGCGTCTTCGTCGACGGCTGGGGCCTGCTGATGCGCATCTTCGCCCAGATCAGCGACGCGTTCGACAACCTTTTCGTCGACTCGGCCGTCGACGGCGTCGGCGGCCTCGGCAACGACCTCGGCGTGGGCCTGCGCTCTCTCGTCAGAGAGGGGCAGGTCCAGGAGTACCTGATGTACGCGGCGATCGCCTTCAGCCTCGCCGCGACCCTGATCCTGACGCGCTAGTCCAAGTAGGAGAACTCGAATGCTGAGCCTGATCGTCTGGTCGCCCCTCGTCGGAGCCTTGATCGTGCTGATGACGCCCAAGGAGAAGGTCCGGGCCATCCAGACCGTGAGCTTCGTCGCCGCCGGCGTGGCGCTGGCCGCCTCGCTGACGCTGCTCTTGAACTTCGACCGGGGCTCCGCCGCGATGCAGTTCGTCGAGCGCTGGATGTGGATCCCCTCGCTGAACGTCCAGTACCTCTTGGGCATCGACGGGCTCTCCTACCCGCTCGTGCTGTTGACCGCCTTCATGAGCGTCATCGCCCTGGTGGGCTCGCTCGGCATCAAGGAGCGCGTGAAGGAGTACTTCTTCTGGTTTCTCCTCCTCGAGGTCGGCATGCTCGGGGTCTTCGCCGCCCTCGACTTGGTCCTCTTCTATGTGTTCTGGGAACTCACCCTGGTCCCCATGTACTTCCTGATCGGCGTATGGGGCGGGCCGAAGAAGGAGTTCGCGGCGATCAAGTTCTTCCTCTACACCCTGTCGGGCTCGGTCTTCATGCTGCTGTCGATCCTGGCGCTGTACTTCAAGTCCGCGCCTCACACCTTCGACATGCTCGAACTGATGAAGCCCGGGGTGCAGAGCCTGTTCGACCCGCGCTTCCAGATCCTGGCCTTCCTCGGGCTCTACTTCGGCATGGCCATCAAGATCCCGGCCTTCCCGTTCCACACCTGGCTGCCCCTGGCCCACGTCGAAGCGCCCACGCCGATCTCGGTCATCCTGGCCGCGGTCCTGCTCAAGATGGGCGTCTACGGCCTGCTGCGCATCGCCTACGGCATCACGCCGCTCGGCTTCGCCTGGTTCCTGCCCGCCCTGATCGTGATCGCCGTCATCAACATCGTCTACGGCGCGCTCTGCGCGATGGCGCAGACGGACATGAAGAAGATGGTGGCCTACTCCTCGGTCAACCACATGGGCTACTGCCTGCTCGGCATCGCTGGGATGAGCGCCACCGGCTTCTCCGGCGCCGCGTTCCAGATGGTCAACCACGGCATCATCACCGGGGCCTTGTTCCTCCTCGTGGGCGTGATCTACGACCGCGCCCACACCCGGGACGTCTCCGCCTTCGGCGGCCTGGCCCTGAAGCTGCCGGTCTACTCGGGGCTGATGGCGATGACCTGTTTCGCCTCGCTGGGCCTGCCCGGCCTGGCGGGCTTCATCAGCGAGTTCATGTGCTTCCTCGGCGCCTTCTCCGCTTGGCCGTGGCCGACCGCGATCTCGGTGGTGGGCATCATCGCCACCGCGGCCTTCTTTTTACGCATGATGCAGAAGGTCTTCCTCGGCGCCTTCAACGAGAAGTGGGCGGGGATGGAGGACATGACCGCGCGCGAGCTCATCTCGGTCATGCCCCTGGCCGTCGTCACCGTCTGGTTCGGCATCGCCCCGAAGTGGCCGTTGGACCTGATGAACAAGACCATCGAGCACATGCTGGGGAAGTGAGATGCTGAACCTCGGACTCCTGACGCCGGACCTGGTCCTGGCGGGCCTCGCCTTGGCGGTGATGCTCGCGGACATGGTCCTGCCCCCGTCGCGCTCGCGGTGGCTGTATCACCTCGCCTGGGTCTCCGCCGCCGGCGTTCTCACGGCCATCGTCCTGGGCCTCGGCAAACCCGCGACGATGGGCATGGGCTCCTTGTGGGTCGCGGACTCCTTCAGCCAGTTCTTCAAGATGACGACCCTGCTGGCGGCCGTCCTCTGCCTGCTCCTGAGCCTGGACTACAAGGCCCTGCCCGCGCGCCATGCGGGAACCTTCGGAGCGCTGATGCTCTTCTCGACGGCGGGGCTGATGCTCTTGGTCTCGGCCAGCGACCTCCTGCTCGTCTTCGTGTCGCTCGAGCTGGTCTCGATCTCCTCGTTCATCCTCGCCGGCTTCGAGCGCTCGAATCCGAAGTCGAACGAGGGCGCGATGAAATACTTCCTCTTCGGCGCGTTCTCCTCGGCCATCATGGTCTTCGGGATCTCTCTGTACTACGGAGCCGCCGGCACGACAAAGCTCGCGGCCGGCCTGGCCGCGCCCGGGCCGATGCTGATCCTGGCCCTCATCCTCATCTTCCTCGGCTTCGGCTTCAAGGCCTCGCTGGCGCCGATGCACTTCTGGGTGCCGGACGCGTACGAAGGCGCGCCGACCCCGGTCACGACCTTCCTCTCCGTGGCGCCCAAACTCGCGACCTTCGCCGTCTTGATGCGCGTGTATGGGACCGTGTTCCCCTCCGCGCAGTACGAACTGCAGGCCCTCGTGGCGCTGATCGCCAGCCTGACCATGACGGTCGGGAACTTCACGGCCTTCTTCCAGGACGACGCCAAGCGCCTGCTCGCCTATTCCTCGATCGCGCAGGCCGGCTACCTGCTCATCGGCCTCGCGGTGGGCACGCCGCTGGGCCTCGAAGGCGTGATGATGTACGCCTTCGTTTATGTCGCGATGAACATCGGGGCCTTCGCCGTGATCCAGGCCGTCGGCGAGGAGGGGGGCTACGGCCTCGACGCCTTCGACGGCCTCTCCAAGCGCTCGCTGGGCCTGGCGCTGACCATGACCTTCTTCCTGCTCTCGCTGGCCGGCATCCCGCCGTTGGCGGGCTTCATGGGGAAGCTGTACATTTTCGCCTCCGCCGTCGAGGCGGGCCGCTGGTGGCTGGCCGTCGTCGGCGTGGTCAACTCGGTCGCCTCGGTCTACTTTTACTTCCGGATCGTCCACCGCATGTTCTTCCGCGGCACGCGAGGCGAGCCCGCCGGCCTGCGCGTGGGGCCGCACGTCTACGGCGCCATCGCGGTGGCCGTCGCGGGCGTGCTCTTCTTCGGCATCCCCCCCGAGCCGCTGATCGCAGGCGTCCGCGCCTCGGCGCATCTCCTGCCATGATCTAGACGCGCTGCGCCAAGCAGTCCCCGCGCGGCAGCGCCACCGAGCAGGACTGCAAGGCCGGCCTCGAAAAGCTGAAGGCCCCGTAACGCCCGCCCGGAGGCGGACGGCTCCCGCCGCGTGATGTTCTATAATCGGTGCGCATGAGACCTTTCACCCGCGCTCGGGCCCTGCTCGTCGTGGCGGCCGCCGCCTTCGGACTGAGGCTGGCCTTCTGGGCCCGGCTCGCAGCGCTCCCCGAAGCCGCGGCCATCGCCGACACGCCGACCTACACCGCGCCGGCCGACTCGCTGGTCCGGGAAGGGAGCTTCCTCGGCGTCGATGGGAAGCCCGACCCGCTGCGCACGCCCGGCTACCCCGCGCTGCTGGCTCTCCACCGGGCCTTCACCGCGAGCCCGCGCGCGCCGGGCCTGACCCAGTGCCTGCTCGATGCCGGGACCGCCGCGCTGACCGCCGACGCGGCCATGCTCCTCGTGCCCCATCCGCTGGCCTGGACCGCGGGCCTGCTTTACGCGCTCGACCCCATGGCCGCGGCGCACGCCCCTCTCCTCGCGAGCGAACCCCTCTTCGTGTTCCTGCTCGTCGCGTGCGCCTGGATGCTCCTTCGCGCGGCCGGCTGGAGGAGCGCCGCCCTGGCCGGAGCCCTCCTCGGAGCCTCGGCGCTCACGCGCCCCGTCGCGGTCTATCTGTGGGTTCCCTGGTCGCTCGGACTCCTGGCCTTCTGGGGGCCGCGCCGGTGGGCCTGGGCGCTCGCCTTCGCGCTCTCGGCGGCCCTTCCCGTCGGCCTCTGGTGCGCGCGCAACGCCGCCGTCTTCGGCTCCTTCGAGATCAGCTCCATGTCCGGGATGAACCTCTACTACTGGGAAGGCGGCGCGGTTCTGGCCGCCGTTGAGGGCAAGCCCTTCTCTGAGACGAGAAGACGCCTCGAGGGCGAGGACGCGGCAGCCGCGCCGCCCGGCGAGGGGCCCTTCGACTCCTCCCGGCGCCTGCGCGCGCTGGCCCGGCCCATCTTCGTCGCGCACCCCGGGACGCTGCTGAGACTGCACGCGATGGCGGCGCTCAAGATGATGCTCGCCCCGGGCACCGACCAGATCGCGTCCGTCTGGTGGCCGGGAGAGTCGAAGCCGGACGCGCCGGTCACCGACGCCCACCGCCTGGCGGGAGCGGGCACGTTCGCGCACCTGCGGCGGCATCCCTCGCTGTGGCTGGCGCTGGCGCTGACGGCCGCGCTGCTGGCCGCGACCTACGCCGGCGCAGCAATCGGGGCTTTCCGGCTCTGGAGCGCTCAGAAGTCTTCCGGAGCGGTCTTCTTCCTGCTGCCCGCCGCCTACCTGTTCGCGCTCTCCAGTTGGAGCTTCGCCTACTACCGCTTCAGGATCCCCATGATTCCGCTGCTGGCGACGCTGGCCGCCGGGGTCCTCATCCGAAGAGACGACAGCGCAGGATCGTGAACAGGATGCGCAGGCCGTCCTTCCAGGTGATCTTCTTGCCGTCCTCGTAGCTGCGCGGCGAGTAGCGGATAGGCACCTCGCAGAAGCGCGCGCCGCGGCGCAGCAGAAGGCAGACGAGCTCGTTGTCGAACTCGAAGCCGTCCGCCGCGACCCTCACCGAGCCCACAGCCTCCTTCGTGAAGGCCTTGTAACAGCCCTCGTAATCCGTGAAGGACTGGCCGTAGAGGATGTTGGTCAGCCCCGTGATGGTGATGTTGCCGATGTAGTGGGTGAAAAAGGGGGAGCGGGATTCGCCGAAGAAGAACTGCGGCCGTTCGTGGACGAAACGCGAGCCGAGGACCGCGTCGGCGCGCCCCTCGAGGATGGGCTTGAGCACCGCGGCGTAGTCGCCCGGGTCGTACTCCAGGTCCGCGTCCTGGATGAGGAAGATGTCTCCCGATGCCACGGCGAAGCCGGACTTGAGCGCCGCGCCCTTGCCGCCGTTGCGCTCGCGGAACACCGCCTTGACGTCCGGGATCGCCTTCAGGACGGCCGCGGTGCCGTCCCGAGAGCCGTCGTCGACGACGACGACCTCGAGTTCGAGACCCGCGGTGTCGGCCCGCCCGACGCGCTCGACCACCCCGGCCAGCGAGCGCTCCTCGTTATAGGCGGGGATGATGACGGAGAGCTTCCGGAAGGTCTTGGTCATATGATCGCGGGACCCTTCTAGCGATTCCAGTTGAGATTGCGCCCCTCGGCTTTCTTCTGCGGCGAGATCTTGAGCCTTCGCACGCCCGCCGCCGCGCCCGCCAGGACCAGGATGCCCGACCAGCGCCAGAGCCCGCCCGTCTGGGACCATGCGAGCCAGACTCGACGCCCCTCGC
>MGUL01000040.1:29978-30354 GCA_001800005.1 Elusimicrobia bacterium RBG_16_66_12
GGTCCAAGAGGCGTTCTCCGGCGTCGCCCAGGTCACGGCCGAGATCGTCAGGAGGATCGCGCCGCACGGAGCCAGCACTCGCGCCCAGAGGACCTCGTCCTTGTCGCCGCCCCAGGGCCCCAGATAGGCCGCGCCGGCCGAGCATGCGGCTCCCAGGCCGGCCGCGATCAGGACCTCCATCCCGGCCCAAGCGAAGTCCCCGCCGCCTCTGACGAAGAGCGCGAGACAGCCCATCGCCGCCAGCCAGAACAGGGGGGAGAGAGCCTTGCGCCATGTCTCGCGCCGCGCGCCCAGGGTGAGCAGCGCGGGCGCCGGCGCGAAAAGCGCCGTCGCCGCGACGAGGTCTTCCAAGACGGCCCGGCGCCAAGGCCAGACC
>MGUL01000040.1:30417-34976 GCA_001800005.1 Elusimicrobia bacterium RBG_16_66_12
GGCGCCGCCCGGATCTCGGGGGGCGGAGCCATGACGGGCGCGGGACGGTAGACGGGGGCCGAGGCACCCTCGGCCTCGACCCTCGCCGGGTCGGGCGGAGGCGGGGGGAGGATGTGGAAAGGGGAGCCGGAGCAATCCGTGTCCAAGAGCATCCCGGCGGCCGACATCTCCTGGAGGACCGCCCCGGCGTCCGCCGGGCGCGCCTCCGGGGTCTTGGCCATCAGCTTCAGGATCAGGTCCGAACACTTCTGCGTGACCTCCGGCCGGCGCACACGCGCGTCCGGGGGGGGCTCCTCGCGATGTCGCATCAGCGCATCGAGCGGCGACCCCGGGAAGGGCGGCAGTCCGGTGAGAGCGAAGAGCCAGGTGGCGCCCAGGGAGTAGAGGTCGCTGCGCGGGTCGGGAGGCAGGCCGAGAGCCTGCTCCGGGGACATGAAGTGGAAGGAGCCGGAGGCGGCGGCCGTAGAGGAGACGGCCGCCCCGGCCGGCAGTGCGATGCCGAAGTCCGCGAGCTTGACTGAGCCGCGCGCGTCGATCAGGATGTTGCCCGGCTTGATGTCGCGGTGGACGACCCCCGCGGAGTGCGCGGTGCGCAGGGCCGCGACGACCTCGCGCATGATCGTCAGCGCCTCGGCGGGGGACAGAGGGCCCGAGCGCTTGACCCGGTCCTCCAGGCTCTCGCCGTCGACCCATTGCATGACGATGTAAGCCAGCCCGTTCGCCTCGCCGGTCTCGTAGACGGCCACCACGCGGGGGTCCTCCAGCTTCGCGGCGGCCCGCGCCTCCGCTAGAACGGCCGAGGCGGCGGACGCGCCGTCGACGAGCTTGACGGCGACGACGCGGTCCAAGACGAGGTGGCGGGCGCGATAGACGCGCCCCATGCCGCCCCGGCCCACGAGGGCCTCGAGGCGGCATGGGCCTAACGTGGCGCCGATGAGGGGGTCGGGCTCCAGCATCCTGACCGAGGATAGCAGGCCGCGGCTTGCCGCGCAAGACCGAAATGGTACAATCCGGCCATGTCCTGGCGCAGGCCGCCGTCGGCCGCCTACGCGGTCCTTTCCATCGCTTTCGCCGCGGCGTTCCGTTTGGCCGGAGAATGGAACGAGATACTCGCGATTCCGCCCGTGGACGGGCAGATCCTCGCCGCCCAATCCTCCGGAGACGGGCCGGAGGCATCTCCCGCCGGGCGCGTCACGCAGCGCATCCGAAAGGACGGCGGCGCCCACTCCGCCGAATACGGCTTCGTGAACTTCAACCAGGACCGCATCAGCGTCTCCTATGAGCTCGACGACCACGATTTCAGGAAGTACGCCGGCTCCTTCGGCTACCGCACGGAGGACCTCGACGACCTCAAGAAATGGCGCGACAACGCCCGCCAAAAAGTCTTCCAACTCGCGGTCAAGGCCGGCGAGTCCCAGGCTCAGCTCGACGTCGCCGTCAAGACGGTGGACAAGGAATACGACCAGAAACTGCGCGACTACATGTCCTCCAAAGGCTTCCGCATGGAGAAGGGCGGCGTGGTCCGCGTGGACATGCCTGAGGTCGTGCGCCGCAACGGCCCTCTCATCAAGGCGCTGGCCCTCGCCTTCGACCGCCTCGCCGCCCAGCGCAAGTACCGCTCGACGGACATCATCGGCGCGGCGTTGTCATTCGTGCAGACCGCCATGCACTACCGCCTGCCCGACCCCGTCTACAAGGGCAAGCACACTGGCGGCCTCCTGCCTCCCATCACCGCCGTCCTCCTCGGCTGGGGGGACTGCGACACGAAGACGGCGGTGCTCGCCTCGTTGCTCTCGAACTGGGCGCAGATGCGCATGGTCGGCATCTCCGTGCCCGGCCACTATCTGATGGCCGTGCTTCAGATTCCCGACAAGGGGGACATGTTCGTCGAACACCAGGGACTGCAGTACGTCCTGGTGGAGCCCGCGGGACCGGCCTGGCTGCCGCCCGGCCGCGTCGCAGACGAAACCGTCGCCCAGCTCAACGCCCGCGAGGGCTACAGGATCGAGCCGTTCTTCTAGGAGAAACCATGTTCGCGACCCGCGTGATCGTCAGCCTGTTCCACTTCCTGCTCATGGTGGGGATGTCGGGCCTCGTCATCTTCCTGACCTACCGGACCTTCATCAAGGCCAACCCCGACTTCGACATGGAAGCCGAGATCAAGAAGGGGAACCTCGCGGTAGGGCTGCTCGTCGGCACCATCCTCTTCTCCGCCTCGCAGATCCTGATGGCGGGAGCCGAGTCCTCCATCAGCATGTTCCGCCTCCACATGCTGGCGCCGACCGAGGAGAACGCGAGCCTGCTGAAACTCTCCGGGCTCATCTTCGGGCATCTGGCCATGTCCATGCTCCTGGCCGTGATCTCCATCTCGGTCACGCTGCGCCTCTTCGGACGCCTGACCAGACAGATGGAGGAAGGCAAGGAACTCCAGAAAGGGAACGTCGCCGTCGGCATCCTCCTCTCGAGCGTGGTGCTCGTCAGCTCTCTTTACATTCGAGACGGCGTCAGCGCGCTCTCCAAGGCCCTCACGCCCCAACCCTCCATCGGGCGGATCCAGGTCCTGGAATGACGGATCCCCGGGGGTGGCGCGACAATCTCGCGGAACTGAAGAGGCCTCTGTCCCGCGAGGAGGCCCGGCTCGAGTCTTCCCGCTGCCTCTATTGCCACGACGCCCCCTGCGCGGCGGCCTGCCCGACCCGCATCGACGTGCCGCGCTTCATCCGCCAGATCGCGTCGGCCGACCCTCTGGGGGCGGGCCGGACCATCCTGGAGGCGAACCCCCTGGGCCACTCCTGCGCGCGGGTCTGCCCCGTGGAGGTCCTCTGCGAGGGCGCCTGCGTCTATGAGGGCTGGAACGAGAAGCCCATCACCATAGCGCGTCTGCAGAGGCACGCGACCGACGCGGTGCATGCCGAGGGCGAACTCCCGTTCGAGCCGGGCCCGGACAACGGCCTGAGCGTCGCCGTCGTCGGAGCAGGCCCGGCGGGCGTCTCGACGGCGACCTATCTGAGGCGTCTGGGCTTCGCCGTGACCATCTTCGAGAAGCGTCCCCTTCCCGGCGGGCTCAACACCTTCGGCGTCGCGGAGTACAAGATGGACCGCAGGACCTCGCTTGAGGAACTGCGGCTTCTCTTCCGCCTGGGCTGCGCCGTCGTCACGGGCCGGGAGATCGGCAAGGATCTCCCTGCGGCGAAACTCCTCGAGGATTTCGGCGCGGTGTTCCTCGGCGTCGGCCTGGCCCGGACCCGCTCTCTGGGCATCCCCGGCGAAGACCTGACGGGCGTCGTGGACGCCCTTTCCTTCATTGAGCGCGTGAAAGCCGGTCAAGCGCGCGGCGGCGGGCGCGTCGTGGTCATCGGAGGAGGCAACACCGCCATCGACGCCGCGACCCAGTCCGTGAGGACCGGGGCCGCGCGCGTCACGCTGGCCTACCGCCGAGGGCTCAAGGACATGCCCGCCTACGATTTCGAGGTGGCCCTGGCCCGAACCGACGGAGTGTCGCTGATCATGAACGCCCGCCCCCGCCGCGTCGTCGGCAAAGGCAAGGTGGAGGGCGTCGAGTTCGAGCGCACCAAGGGCGGCGGCCTGTTCACCCTCGACTGCGACCGGGTCATCAAGGCGATAGGCCAAGAGAAGGAAAAAGCCCTCCCGCAGGCTTTCAATGTGAGACTGAACGGCGACGGGACCATCGCGGTGGATCCGGACACGATGAGAACCTCACGGCGGCGCGTCTTCGCGGGCGGCGACGCGGTCAACGGGGGCAAGGAGGTCGTCAACGCGGCGGCCGACGGCAAGCGGGCGGCCTGGGGCATCCACCGGACACTGCGGCCGGGAGCCGAGGCGCCGGAAGGCAGCGCCTACTGGATCAAGACCCTATGAAACGCCCGGCGGCCGTCGACCTTTCCGCGAATTGCGCGGGGATCGAGTCCCCGAACCCGTTCTGGCTGGCCTCCGGCCCGCCCACGAACACAGGGGAGCAGGTGATGCGCGCCTTCGAGCAGGGCTGGGGCGGGGCGGTCTGGAAGACCCTGGGCCAGGATCCGCCCGTCCGGAACGTCGCCTCGCGCTACGGCGCGATGGACCTGGGAGGCGTCAAGATCGTCGGCCTCAACAACATAGAACTGATCACCGACCGCACCCTGGCGGTCAACCTCAAGGAAATCTCCCAGGTCAAGAAACGCTTCCCGAAGAACGCCGTAGTCGCCTCCCTGATGGTCCCGTGCGAGCGCAAGGCCTGGCACGACATCGTCCGACGCGTCGAGGCCGCCGGCTGCGACGGCCTGGAGCTCAACTTCGGCTGCCCGCACGGCATGAGCGAGCGCGGCATGGGCGCGGCCGTCGGCCAGGTGCCGGACTACGTGAAGATGGTGACCGAGTTCGTCAAGGAGAAGTCCTCCGTCCCGGTCCTCGTCAAGCTCACCCCGAACATCGCCGACATCCGCCATCCGGCGCTCGCGGCCAAGATGGGCGGAGCCGACTGCGTCTCCCTGATCAACACCATCAACTCCCTGATGGGCGTCGACGTCGAGACCCTTCGCCCTAAGTTCGCCGTCGGCGGC
>MGUL01000041.1:0-10829 GCA_001800005.1 Elusimicrobia bacterium RBG_16_66_12
GGGCGAAAGCTTGAGAGGCAGGCCAGCCGGCGGAGGTCAGGAAGAGCGCCAGGCTGACGGCGACGGCGATCCCGGACTTCGCCGCCCGGGTGAACTTGATCGAGGTCATCGCGTGTTTCCCCTTGTTCTTGGCAATCGTACCGCTCGAACAGATCCGCTTCCTTTAAAGAAGCAGGAGCATTATAGTGGGGAATTGATCTAGGTCAACAGGAACATAAGACCCAAAGAGGCCCTGTCAGTGGGCCCACGCGTCAGGGGGTCTTTAGGACAGGAGGGAGGGCTTCAGCGCGGCAGCGGCTGGCGCATCTTGAGTATGACCCGGATGCCGGCCAGGTTGACCTTCTGCTCCATCAGGTCGCGCACGGAGCGCAGGAGCGCCATCTCGGAGTCCGAGTAGAGGCGCTGGCGGCCGGGGGTCCGGTCGGGGTGCAGCAGGCCGTGCTTCTCGATCCAGCGCAGCGTCCAGATGGGGATGCCCGTCAGGCGGGCCGCCGCCCCGATCGTGTAGACCGGGGTCGCGCGAGTGCGCCGCTGCGGGCGGTCCAGCCTACCCACGGGGAGGACGCCTTCCCGGCTTGCGGGAGACCTTGGCGGACAGGGCGGTCCCCTCGGCGCGCACGGCCTCCGAGCGGATCTTCACGTAGGGCGTCCAGTTCGCCGTCCTCTTCACGTACATCCACGGCATCAGGTCCTTGGCGATCATCGGCATGATCCTCCTTGCGCCCGTCTGCCAGACAAGCTGCAAGTGTATAACAGCTTATCTAATATTTGTCAATGGCTAATCTAACATCATATGTCATAAAAAAAGACCGCCGACAGAAACGGCCCCCGCGCCGAAGCGCGGGGGCCGCGTCATCGTCCGATGGGAAGTTACTTCGCGGCCGGAGCGGCGGCGGGAGCCTCGACCTTCACTTCGGCCTTCTTCTCGGCCTTCTTGTGGGCCTTCTTGGTCTTCTTCGCGACCTTCTTCTCGGCCTTGACCTCAGCCTTCTTCTCCTCGGCCGGAGCGGCGGCGGGGGCGGTGGGAACGGCGGAAGTCTGCGCGAACGCGGCACCGGCGAAACCGAACAGGGCGACGGCGACGAAAAGCTTCTTCATGGGTCTTAGTCTCCTTGAGTTAAACATCATGATGTGGATGGAAGGGGCGGCCCTCCCGGCGCATCCTATAATATTTTGGAGGCGAAATCGGGCGGCGGCGGCGGCCGAAGACGCTGGCGCGGATGGTGTTTCCGTGGGGCGGGTCAGCCCTTAAGGACTTCTTTAAGTGTTAACATTTCCTAAATATTTCCAGGCAGTGAGCTATTACACTGAGTCTGGAACGAACAAGCCATGGCACGCATACTGGTCATCGACGACACCGCCGTCATCCGGGACCTCCTTCAAGAGACCCTGACGGCCCACGGCTATGAAGTCGTCGTCGCCGCGACCTCGGATGCCGGCATGCGCCATTTGAACGAGAAGATTCCAGACCTCATCATCTCGGACATCGACCTCCCCGATATCAGCGGCATCGAAGTCTGCAAGATACTCCGCAGCCGCACGGAGACACGCAACGTCGCCTTCATCATCATGACGGGCAGCAGCACCAATGCCCAGTTGGAAGGCTTCCAGGCCGGGGCGGACGATTTCATCTTCAAGCCGTTCAAAGTCGAAGAGATGGTCGAGCGCGTCCGCGCTGTGCTGCGCCGCACCCAGACGCAAGCCCGCTCGGCCGCTCCTGCGCCAATGCCGGAGCCAGCTCCGCCCCTGGCGGCTCTAGAGGCGCCCGCCGCGGCGCGGGCGCCGGCCGCCGCGCCAAGCCCCGCGGCCGCCGCTCCGAAGTCCCTCCCGGCGCAGGCGCGCGTTGCGACGCCTTGGTACCAAGCCACGGCCCAGTTCCTGCTCCAGCCGCACACGATCACCGCGGACACACCCTATCCCCCCATCGCCGCGGGCTTCCTTGGAGCCCTGCTCGCCACCCTCAATTTCGGGATCATCCTCTCGCCCGGGAGCGCGTCCCAGCCCGTCATGCTCTCGATGATGGCGCTCTGGATGTGGGCGAGCGCCATGGCCGTGCTGATGCTCGGCTGCTCCTTGTGCGGCATTCCTATCATTTGGCAGGAATCAGCCCGCATCATCGCCCTCGCCGGCGTTCCGCTGTTGCTCAAATCCACGGCGGCCTGCCTCTTCGTCTTGATCACGACGCTCGATCCGTTCCTGTTCTCGGCGAGCCCGGCCCTGCTGGTTGCCTCGCCGCCGTTTTTAGCGGCCCGCTTGGATGTTTTCGAACTCTGGAGCCTGGCGGTCCTTTGGTTTACGCTCAGCCGCAGGCCCCATACGAGCAAGGCCGCAGCCACGATCATCACGGCCGCCGCATGGCTGATACTCGTGGGCATGCTGATCGCGACAAGACAGCTCCAGGCGCGCTGAGTGGCACGGACGACGACGGCCGTCATCTCTCTGCTCCTCCACCTCGCCTGCAACAGCGAGGCGGCCCCCATCGATTACCAGGCCATCGACGCCATTCTCGACGCCCCCGTCCACGACCCCGCCCCCGTCTACTCCGAGCCTCTCGCCCCAGCCACGACCATGTCCCTCACCATCGACGAATTCGTCGAACTCTCCATCCGCCAAGGCCTGCGCAGCCAGATGACGCGGCTGGAATACGAGAACGCAGGCTATGCGAAGAACATCATCTTTCGCCAGACCATCGGTCCGACGCTCAGCGCCAACATGGCCGGCAATCTCACGCAGACGCGCACCAACGGGCCCCTGACCAAGGTCGAAGACGCCCAGAGCGACCTGACCCTGACGCAGCCCTTGCCCACCGGCACCGTCTTGAGCCTCGCGGGGAAATATACGACGACGCTGACGCGCTCCCCCAGCCTCTCCCAACACGACGTTTTGAGGCCGGGCTGGAACGCCTCTCTGACCCAGCCCGTCTTTCTCTTCGTCAAGAATCCCGTCTTGCGCTCGCGCCGGAGGGGCCGGCTCAACTATGAGAGCGCGGATGATGCTTATCGCAGCGGCATTCTGAGCATCAAGGCCCAAGCCCGGAGCCTCTACTACGACGTCCTGCTCAAGAAAGAGTCGCTCGTCGTCGAACAACGCAAGCTGCAGGCCTCGCGCACCCTCCTCGGGATCACGAAAGACCTGGTCCAAGCAGGCAAGCTGGCGCCCGTGGAGACGACCCGCTCCCTGGTCCGCCTGGAGCGGGACCGCCGACAGGTCCAATCCGCCGCCGCCGGCCGGGAGAAGGCGAAAGAGGCGGCCAACAACTTCGCGGGCCTCCCCTTGAACCTGCGCATGGAATATCGGAGCGTCCTCAAATACGAACCCTTCACGCTGCCCCTCGACCGGCTCAGGGATTACGCCCTCGCCAACCGCCCGGACCTCCGGCGCCTCCAGCGCAACCGGGATCTGGCCAAGCTGGACCTTGACGAATCCCGAGAGCCCCTGCGGCCGTCCGTCAACCTCGTGGCCAACTACAGCTCCAACGAGACGGACACCATGCTCAGCGGGATCGATTCGAAGAGCCTCTCGCGAGAATGGAAGGCCGGGGCCAATCTCACCTGGCGCCTCTTCGATTCCTTCGTCAACCGCGACCAAGTCCGGCAGACGCGCAACGCCGCCGCCCTCGCGGACCTCGCCTACGAAGAGGCCCTGCGCAACACCGCTCTCGAAGTCGAGAACGCCTATCGGGACGTCAAGACAGCCGAGGCGCAGTTCCTCAACTTCAGCTCCACTCGCGACTCGGCCAAGGAGAACGTGGAAATACTGCGCATCCAGTTCATGAACGGCCGCGGCAAGATCATCGACGTCTTCGACGCGGAGAACGAGGCGCGCAGCGTGGAGCTCGAATACTTGAATTTATTGACGAACTACTATACAACACAGGACAAACTGGCCCAACTCCTCGGGACCGGCCTGGGGGATCTATGAAACGCTATCAGACGCCTCTCGTCATCGCCGCCTGCCTCTGGGCCGGACTGATCGTCGTCAACGCGGTGGTCTTGGGCCGCCGGCTCACCCTCTCGGTCAAGACGGCGACCGTCAAGAACGCGCCGATGGCGCTCATCGTCCGCGCCCCCGGGATACTGCAGCCCGCGACCAACGCCCTGATCAAGGCCGAGTTCGACGGCCCCATCGTCAAGAAAATCTATAAAGAAGGAGATCGTGTGCGCGCCGGGCAAAGGCTGCTCGAGATCGGCCGCGACAGCATCAGGATGCAGTACATGGGCAAAGACAGCGAATTCAAGAACGCGCAGCGCGAACTCAAGAAAGCTGTGGGCGAATTGAAGCTCCAGAAGACGCTCTTCAAGAAGAAAGCCGTCGCCTTCGCCGCGGTCGACGAAGCCGCCAACGCGCTGGAGCGCGCGCGGCAGGCCGTGGAGATCGCCTCGACCGCCTTCTCCATGGAGCAGTCGCGCTGGAACAAGAACATCGTCTTCGCCCCCTTCAGCGGCACCGTCACCAAGGACTATCTCGGGCAGGAAGCGGCGGTCGGGGCGGGCAAGGAACTCCTGAGCCTCGGCGACCTCTCCTCCTACGCCATGCAGGTCAAGGTCGACGAACTGGGCATCGCGCAGATCCAGATCGGGCAGCCTGCGGTCGTGCGGCTCCAGGCCTTCGAGAACATGCCCCTCAAGGCCCGCGTGGCCAAGATCGGCGCCCAGAGCGACGAGAAGGGCATGGCCCAATACGCGGTCTCCCTGGCCATCGCGCCGGAATCCTCGACCCGGCTGCCTCTCATGCCCCAATTCAGCGGCGAGGGCCGGATCCACATCGGGACCACGGCGCCCGTGCTCTCGGCCCCGCTGACCGCGCTCTCCATGAAGGGCGGCAAGCAGATCGTCTGGGCCGTCAACGCGCTCGGGCGGCTGGAGGCCCGTGCCGTGGAGGTGGGCAAGTCCAACGCCGACGAAGCGGAGATCACCGCGGGACTCGCTGAAGGCGACAGGATCTGCGTCGCGGCGGCGCCTTCCTTCACGGAGGGGATGCGGGTCAAAACGCATGAGTGAGATTCTCCGCCTGAGCGATGTCCGCAAGAAGATCGGGGAAGGCGAGGCCGCCCTCGAGATCGTCCGAGGCGTCTCCATCACGATACAGCAAGGTGAGTTCGTCGCGATCATGGGGTCGTCGGGCTCCGGGAAATCGACCCTCCTCAACATGATCGGCCTCCTGGACCGCCCCACCTCCGGCTCCATCACGCTCATGGGGCGGGATGTCTCCTCCCTCGGCGACGACGAGATGTCGGAGCTGCGCTGCCGTGCCGTGGGATTCATATTCCAGAACTTCCATCTCCTCCCCTATCTGACCGCCATGCAGAACGTCTGCCTTCCCATGGACTATGCTCGAAAGGCCGGAGCCGCCGAGCGGGCCGTCGAGCTCCTGGGGAAGGTGGGGCTGGCGCACCGCGCCAACTCCTATCCCGCGACCATGTCGGGGGGGGAACGCCAACGCGTGGCCATCGCCCGGGCCCTGGCGAACGACCCCGTCTTCCTCCTGGCCGACGAGCCCACCGGCGCCCTCGACAGCCGCACCGGAGCGCAGATCATGAACCTGCTGGCGGAGCTCCACCACGGCGGAAGCACCATTCTCCTCATCACCCATGACGAGAAGGTGGGCCGTCGCGCCGAGAAGACCCTCGTCATCTCCGACGGGAGGCTGGTCTGATGTTCCGCAACTATCTTCTCACGGCCCTCCTCCTCATGAAGCAAAAACCGGTGCGCACCATCCTTTCCATGCTCGGCATCTACATCGGCGTGGCGGCCTTGAGCGCCATCCTGGCCATGCACGAGGGGATGCGCCGCAACATCGAAAACGTCTATTCCACCGCCGGGGCCAGCGTCTTCATGCTCCAACCGATCTTCGACGCCGACACCCAGCAGGCGGGACAGTTGACCCCGGCCGATTTGAACATGCTCAAGACCCTGCCGGGCGTCCGGAGCGTCATGCCGCGGCTGAACCTCTCGAGGAAGATCCGAGGGCAGAAAGACGTCCAGGAAGTCGGCCTCGTCGCGGCGGACGTCGACTTCTTCAGCGTCTATCGCATCCCCCTGAAGGCCGGGCGCTTCTTCCTGCCCGAGGAGGTCCGGACCCGCCAGAACGTGGCGATCCTCACGGAAGCCACGGCAAGGAAGCTCTTCCCCCTGAGCAGCCCCGTGGGCCGCTTGGTCGACATGGAGGGGAAGACTTTTGAGGTGGTGGGCATCGCGGGCTGGAGCGCGGACATCAACACCCGGGCCAGGCTGGACGCGGAGCCCGGGGGATTGGTCCCGCCCGGCTGCATCCTCACGGAGGAGCCGGAAACCAGCCTCCAGCTCATCGAGCTGCGCACCAGCCCGGACGCGGACGAGACTCAGATGGCGAAGCGGATTCAGTCAGCCATCACGCGCGACGAGCCCTCGCGCCGGGCGCTCTTCGCCACCCAATCCCTCCGGGAAGCCCTGAAAATAGAGGCTGAGTTCAGCCAGTCGGCCCTGTCGTCGCTACTGGCCATCGCCGCCATCAGCCTCATCGTCGGCGGGATCGGCGTGGCCAACGTCATGCTCACATCCGTGACGGAACGCACGCGGGAGATCGGGGTCCGCAAGGCCCTGGGGGCGAAGAGGAACGACATCCTCCTCCAGTTCCTGGTCGAATCCTGCATCCTCTCGGCGACCGGAGGATTGACGGCCATCTTGAGCGTATGGGTCGGCTGCAAGGCCGCCCGGTCCCTGGGGATATCAACGATGCCGCTGGAGATCCCGCCGCTGCCCACCTTGGGCTGCTTGGCCGTCACCGCCGCCATCGGCCTGCTGGCAGGGCTCTACCCTGCCAGCAGGGCCGCGATGCGTTCCCCGGCGGACGCGCTCCGCTACGAATGAGGCATCTGCTCGAAGCTTTGGCGCAGGACCTCAACCAAAGGCTACGACAATTTCCACAGCTTTCGGGACGCCGCCCGGCTAGTTCCTATCGACGCAGGCCCCGTATTCACATTTCTGACGATAACCGCAGGAGATCAACGTCTCGCTGATGGTTTTGGACGTGGACGTCTTGCAGTAGTACTCCTTGAGCTTCTTCCCGACGCAGCTATCAGTTGCCGTCGTGGGCCGCGGAGCCGACGACTCTCCACCTCCCGTTCCCGTGACCTCTACAGTAACGGTACCCTTGGTGGTTAGGGCAGCGAACTTATAGCCGCCATCACTATCAGTGCATTTATATGTGTCCGAGCTGGCCGCCTGAGCTGTTCCCCGGCCCAGCCCCACCATCCCGACGCCCATCATCAGTCCCAACAGTAGCTTGTTCATTTTCCCTCCGATGTTCCTGCTTGAGTATAGTCCCGCTCTCCAGTCCTGTCAAGGGAAAATATGGATAAAAAACAGTAAGTCCCGGACTGGCTGCGTCCGAGGCGAAAGCCCGGCCCGTCCTCAGCGGCCGGCTAGGACTGAGGCGAAATCGGCCGGCGGCGGGACGGTGAGTTCGTAGACGCGGGAGGCCTCCACGCGCAGGCTGAGGGCATGGAGCATCAGTCGCCGAACTCCCCCCACCGGGCGCGGCGGGGGCCCATAGCGGGGATCTCCCAGGATCGGATGCCCGAGGAAGGCCAGGTGAGCGCGGATCTGGTGCTTGCGTCCCGTCAGCGGCTCCACGCGCAGCAAGGTGGCCCCGCCCAGAGCCCGCTCCGCGCTCCAAAGCGTCGTGGAGGGCTTACCGTCGGGCGAGGGCGCCATCCGCCCCGAGCCGAACTCGCGAAGGGGCTCCGTGATGCGGCCCTCCCCCTCCAGGCGCCCGTCGACCGCGGCGAGGTAGACCTTCTTGGCGCGGCGGGCCTCGAACTCCACGCAGAGCCGGCGGTGGGTCTCCGCATTCTTGGCGAAGAGCACCAGCCCGCTCGCCTCGCGGTCCAGGCGGTGGACGACGAAGAACTTCGCGCCGCGCTCGTTTTCGAGCTGAGTGATCAACGACCGCCCCACCTCTCCGCGTCCGGGGATGGTCGGCTGCCCCGCAGGCTTGGCGAGCGCGATGACCGCCTCATCCTCGAAGACGACCTGAAGGCCGCTCACTTGGAGCCTCCCATCCGCTGGACGATCTTGGAAGGAGAGGTCGAGCCCTTGACCAGGCGCAGGCATTTGGTCGGACAGCCGAGCTCGCGCGCCAGCAGGCCCAGCGCGGCCGCGTTGGCCAAGCGGCGCTCGGCCGGCGCCTTGACCCATATCTCGTAGGCCGACTCGGCGCGCTTCTCCAGCCGGTCCTCGCGCGCGCCCGCATGGACCTTCAATCGCATCAGCTCATTGCTTACCACGGTAGGGACAGTCTATACTATCGCCGTGCAGCGCGCCAGGATACTGGTCGTGGACGATGAGCGCCCCAGCGTCGATATCATCAGTCGCATCCTGTCGTCCCGCGGGCACGACGTGACCGGCGCGGCCAGCGCGGAGGAGGCGCTGAAGGTCCTGCAGGGCGCCTCCTTCGACCTCGTGCTGCTCGACCTGGTCCTGCCCGGGATGACCGGCCTGCAGGCGCTCTCCCAGATGAAGGCCCTCACGCAGGCCCCCATCCACCTGATGAGCGGGCAGACCGACGACGAGACGAGAAACGACGCCCTGGCGCTGGGCGCCTCGGGATTCCTGCCCAAGCCGCTGGACCTCAAGGGTCTCCACGCCATCGTCGAAGCCCTGCCGGCGCGCTGAAGGAGCGCGCTCAGCGCCGGGAGGCTCTCGCGCCGCTCATTTCGCGGGCGGGATCAGAGCGTAGCCGCGCCCGGAGACGCTCACCAGCCACGGGTCGGAGCGCCAGCCCAGCTTCAGGCGGATGCGGCGCACGTGGACCTCGACGGTCTTCAGCGAACCCTCGGAGGGAGCCTCCACGCCCCAGACGTCGCGATAGATCGCGGCGCGGTCGGTCGGGTTCGGGGTGCGCTGCGCGAGGTAGTACAGGAGCTCGAACTCCTTCGGGGTCAGGTGCGGGTGCTCCTTGCCGCCGAGGATGACCAGCTTGCGCGCGTAGTCAAGCGCCAGAGCGCCCCTCTCGACGCGCGCCGGGGCCTCGCGGCCCTCGCCCGCGGTGCGGCGCAGCAGGGCCCGGCAGTAGGCCAGCAGGCGCGCGCTCTTGACCGGCTTGATCAGATAGTCGTCGGCGCCCATGTCGAGGCAGGCGATGTCCTGTCCGTCCTTGTCGTTGCCGGTCAGGATGATGATCGGCACGCGCGCGGTCTGCGCGTCCTGCTTCAGGAACTGGCAGACCTCCAGCCCCTTCATGCCG
Source organism: Elusimicrobia bacterium RBG_16_66_12 (assembly GCA_001800005.1). GTDB lineage: Bacteria > Elusimicrobiota > Elusimicrobia > UBA1565 > UBA9628 > GWA2-66-18. Next base: position 9,226 of record MGUL01000041.1, read on the forward strand.
GGCATGATCAGGTCCAAGACCACGAGGTCGGGCATCTCCTTTTGGGCGGTCATGATGCCGGTCTTGCCCGAGGAGGCCTGCAGGACCTCGTAGCCCTCAAGGGTGAGGGCGTCTGAGACGGCTCTGCGGAAGGACGCGTCGTCTTCGATCAGAAGAACCCTCGGGGCCATGCCACAATATTATATAAATGCCGGGTGGAGTCCAAGCTCTTCGCGGCGTTCACCGCGGCCGCAGGCCTGGCCGCGGGCTGGTTTTGGGGGCGCCGCGGCGCCCGCCCGGCGGGCTCCCGGGTGCCGGACGAGGAGCGTCTCGCCTGGCTCCAGCGCCTGTCCACCGTCGGACAGATGATGTCCAGCGTCATCCACGAGGTGCGCACGCCGCTCAACACGGTCATCCTCGCCGTCGAACACGCGTCGAAGATGCTGGCCCGGGGAGGCGACCCGCGCGAGCAGCTCGAGACGGTCGCCCGCGAGGCCGACCGGGCCGTCTCGATCCTGTCCGACATCCTCGACTTCGCCAAACCCTCGCCTCTCGACCTGAGGCCGGTCGACCTGAGCGTCGTGCTGGAGGCCGCGCTGCAGCTCCAGAAGATCCGCTTCGCCGAGCGCGGCGTCGAGACGATCCTGACCGCCCCCGAAGAACTTCGGGTGCTGGCCAGCGAACGGCACCTCTTCCAGGTCCTGACGGTCCTGCTGATCAATGCGCTGGACGCGATGCCCTTTGGCGGGCGCCTGGAGGCGCGCGCCGCGCGCCGGGACCAACGCGTCGTGGCCACCATCACGGACACGGGCATCGGCATCGAGGCCGGGGCGCTGAAGAGTCTCTTCGAGCCCTTCGCCACGGGCCGCGCCGAGAGCGGCGGCACGGGGCTGGGACTCAACGTCGCTCGCTGGATCATGCACAAGCACGGCGGCGACGTCTCCATCGCCAGCCGCGGCATCGGCAAGGGCACGACCGTCACCCTGACCCTGAAAGCCTCCGACTGAGCCCGCCGCGGAAATGCTAGAGTCTCCCACCCCGCTGGGGCAGGAGGACGAATGCCGGGATTCTACCGCAAGAAGCGCCGCAAGGTCGGTCCGAGCAAGAACGAAGAGAAGGTGCGCCGCGGCCAGGCCGCCGACGCGCAGGCCACCACCGCCGGCTCCCTCTCGTCTCGATTCCCCTCCGTGCGCGGCGTGCGCGTGCGCATCACCATCGCCTCCCTGCAAGGCGTGACCCTCGATGAGACGGAGACCCTGATCGGCCCGAACGACCCTTTCATCATCGAGGCGGACTGCCCCGGACGCTGCGGCTCCGGCTCCTACGATTTCGCTCCTCAGATTTCCGAGGCGCTGAGCCGCCTCGAGGAAGAAGGCGCCGCCGAGGCCAGCTGCCTGGAGCCCCACTACGGCGGCGGCAACGAGGCCTGCGGCTGCGTGGCGCGCTGCAGCTTCGCCGCGGAGATATCCCCCAGCTGACACGGGGGGCCGAAGGACCCGGGGAATGCCCGGGCCTTTCGGGAAGAAACCTCTTGCGTCGCCTCGGAGGTTTTGGCAGGATGGTCTTCCTGGAGGTGTCCATGTCCAAGAAGACCCGCGTGCTCTTCGCCGTCGCCCTGACCGCCG
>MGUL01000041.1:10856-11170 GCA_001800005.1 Elusimicrobia bacterium RBG_16_66_12
TGTGCAAGGACGGCTTCCTGCCCCAGAACGACCTGAAGATCCCCATCGGCTCGGCGGAGGCCAAGGGCATCACTCAGGCTCAGTTCAACGCCGTGATGGACCGGGCCGAGGCGATCTACGGCCCGATCATCAAGGCCCGCGGCGGGCGCCTGGTGCTCAAGCGCCTCTGGGACGACCCGACGGTGAACGCCTCCGCCCAGCGCAGCGGCAACGACTACGTGCTCAACATGTACGGCGGGCTGGCGCGCCACGCGACCATCACGCAGGACGGCATGGCTCTGGTGGTCTGCCACGAGCTCGGACACCACATCGGC
>MGUL01000041.1:11337-12548 GCA_001800005.1 Elusimicrobia bacterium RBG_16_66_12
GGTCTACGCGGAGGAGGCCGAGCGCCGCCTGTGCGTGCGCTCCTCGATGGCGGGGATGTCCGTGACGGAGCTCTTCCGCGCCCTGCGCAAGGAAGAACCCATCCCGCACTTCAACACCCCGGACCCGAAGGTGGTCGCGCGGATGTACGACACCCATCCCGGCACGCAGTGCCGGCTGGACACGTACTTCTCGGGCGCGCTGTGCTCTCAGCCCTACGCCGACGACGTCTCCGAGACCGACCCGGCCGTGGGAGCCTGCACGCGCTCCAACGGCTTCACCGTCGGCCTCAGGCCGCGCTGCTGGTACCTGCCCCCGGACACCGAGCCCGCGGGGCTGGAGGCGCTGACGGCGCTGCCCGTCAAGCCGATGAACGCCTCGCCGACGCTGGCGGTGCTCAAAAGCGGGAACGTCTTCCCGGGACTCTGATCGCAACGCCGGACGCGAGGGGAACGCCCTCGCGTCCGGCTCTTTCTTTGAGAGCCTCGCCGTGCCGTTCGGCTTCTCGATCAGAACAAACGGAGTCGCCGGAGTGACTCGCTCCTGCGAGAGATAGCGCCGACGCCCTCCAAGAATCGGAAGAAGCCCGCGAGGGTGTACTTGTACCACGAGAGGCTGTGGTCCGAGAGATTCTTGGACCGGCGCCGCAGCAAGAACAGATCCCGCGCCGCTTCGCGCGCGCCGTGCCTACCCGAATTCCCGGACAAGCCTTGCGAACTCGCAGACGATCTCGAAAGTCTGATTTCTCGTCGAGAAATCAGACTTTCCCTTGTTTTACCTCCTCACATGTGTTACACTTCTCCTGCGGGGTAGAGCAGCCCGGTAGCTCGCAAGGCTCATAACCGCTCGAACTGCTCCGAAGGGTTATATGACGATAAGCGCTGTTAAATACAGCGCTTTTTTATTTGCCTTGTCCGCCAGGCCGCTCAATTGTTCGCCAGGAAAGCGAACTCGTTGAGGTGGGTATTTGCGTCGCAAAGAGCCTGATCCAGCTCCGTCTAGTCTAACAGAGCGGCGCAATTCCGTCAAGGTGACGCGGCGACCAGCTTGACCCGCTCAAGCAGCTTCATGAGGTTGCGCTTTCGTTTGTAGACCGCCCGCAACTCGTTCAGGTAGGCGGCAAATTCCGCCTCGCGGCCGATACGATTCATCAGCTCCCGAACGTGACGCACGAGACGGACGACGGCGGTATAGTCCGGCGAATAGCCCGCGT
>MGUL01000041.1:12606-19999 GCA_001800005.1 Elusimicrobia bacterium RBG_16_66_12
TCGCGCAGCGCGGCGAGCTTCAGCCAATGCTCCGGACGGCAGCCGCCGTTCTTCGCTTCTTTCCAGGCGGCCTCCGCGTCTTTCTCCGAAAGCAGGATTTCAACCAGCGCCGATTTGTCGGGCCGGGACCACGGTTGCTGCGGCTTCCGCCTGGCCTCCTCAAAACCCGCCTGAAGAAGCTCGACGGCCTTGGCGCGCCATTTCGGCCACTGCCCTGCGCGGTCGGCATGAGCCTTCAGGCTTTGGTAGGCCTCCAGCTGCGGATGCTCAGAATAACTCTCCCAACTGAGCGCCATCGCCTCGTCGTGCCGCTTGAGCCGATGATATTCATCTGCCGCGAACTCGCTGAGGCGTCCGTCTCTCGACTTGGGATACGCCTTGAGCCCACGCTCCGCCCACGCCAACGCTTCCTCGCGGCGGCCCGCCTTCAGGTAGACCTGCGCGACCCGAAGAAAACTGTAGGGGCTAGACAGGTCGCGTTTGATGATCTCCACCATTTCATCGGCGTCCCCCAAGACCTCGGCCACCGTCTCCACGATGGCGGTGATGCGGAACGCGCCGTCGGAGAACCTACCCTTTCCGCCAGGCCCCACCTGAGGGACTTTGGCCCATTCGGCCTGAGCCAAGCGCCGGTATTCGGCAAACCCCTCCTTGCCAAGCACGTCGGCATGCGTCGCCGCCGCGTGCAGGAATACCTCCCAGTCCGCCTTGAGGCCCCAATCGAACAAGCGCCGGGCCAGCGCCTTCGGCTCAGGCTTGGCCTTGACGCAGGCGGCATGATGCAACTCTTCGAGCCGTTCGATGATCGGTCGCATGTAGCCGCCCGAATCGTCCACCGAATGCAGTTTCTTCTCAACCGCGGCCAGGAAATATTCAAGAACGCCCACGCACTCCATGGGATGGATCGCAATCGCGGAAGAAACTTCCGCAATAACGTCTTCGAGTCCCCGAGTAAACCGCCTCATCGAGTAGTAATCGACGAAGCCGTTCGTTCTCATGGCGCGGTCGACGGCCTTGCGAAAAGTGGAGGCGCAGTCTCCGGGAGCATCGCGCCGCGCGGCCAGGCTCAACTTCTCGAAGAGCCCGTCGCTTTCAGCGGCTTCATCCATGACGATTTTCACAAGGGCATCCTTGTCTAGGTCCAGGAGATGGCGTCGAACGTCTTCGAGTTCCCGCGTATAATTGTCGGACGCACCACGCTGGTCGAGCCAGGCCAAGCCGACCGCTACGCAATGCTTGCAGACCGTCCCATCGTCGGCCAGCGGGCAGATGCAGTCGAACTCGAGCCGGCCGTCGGCCGCCAACGCGATGCGAACCTCGTATCTCTCCGTGCCCTGAACCCTCGCCGTGATGACGCCGGACAACTCGCGCAAACGATCCACCAACTCTTGCTCGAAGTACTCCTCGCCGCGCGCGAAATACTTGTCGCCCGCCGCCGCCCGCAGCGTCTCGCGGGTCAGAATCTCGCCGAAGGATGGCTCGCTCATAGTCCGCCTACCTCTGCGTCAAAACGCGGGTGGATCATTTGGCGTCCTTGTGCTTCGCGCAGCAATAGGTCTCCTGGGTGACGATGTAGGCGTAGCCGGCCGGCTCGCCGCACTCAGTCCCTCCTGCAAAATCCAAGTCCTCGCACCGCTCCTGGCTCCGAATCGGTCTGACGACGACACTTTCCGCCAGGGCCGCTGACTGCAACAGATCGCCGAGCCCCTCATCCATATCCGCCTTCACTGCCTGCATGTGGCGCTCGCAGATGTGCATCTCGACGAAGCGATCCTTGGAACGGTACCGGGCCGGAGCCCCGCACATGTGCCCGGGCTCGTGTTCCGACTCGCCTTCGCACACAAATTCGTCCGCTTCCGCGGCGTCAAGCTCCGTCGTTCGAGACTCATCCACCTTGCCGCACCATTCGCACATAGGTTATTCCAGGGCCGGGAGCGCGCTCGCCGGCAGCAAAATCTGGACCGAACGGGCCGCCCCCGGCGTCCGCGCTATAAATCCGCCGTCTTCTAATCGAATGACCATCTGATGCGTCGAAGGCCCCGTGATGCCGAAGTAAGCGGCAATGTCGGCCTCCGCGGGAGGGCGGCGATTGATCTTGGTGTAGTAGTAGATATAAGCGAGGATCTGGCCCTGCTTCTGGCTCGGCTTTGTCATGGATTTTCCATGATCGTTCCGTCGTAATCCCAATCGTCCACCCACCGGCGCATTTCATCGCCCTCGGCCCGGAAATATCCCTCCTGCCGACAACGGAAAAATTCATGATCCTCGCAGACCTTCACGACTCCGGCCGCCTTGTCGATGTCTATGAGGCCCAGATGATAGAGGTAGACATAGAAGGAAGCCATCCCTTTCAGGGCCTGATAGAGGCTCGCAAGATTGCAATCCATGAACTTCCGAGGATAAAAATTGCCGAGATACTGCCGGACGACGTGGGCTTTCTTGCCGATATCGGTCGCCAGTTCCCCGTCATAGCAAGCCAGGTATCCGAAAATATATTCCTCGAGGAGCGGCCGCCATCCGGATATCTCCTCGCGAGAAAACCGCAGCGCACCGACTAGATGCTCTTCCCAACCGGCCAAGAGCGCCAGGAACGTCTTTCGGAGCGGCTCCTCCGGCCTTTCGCCGTCCTGCCAGGCCGGGTCCTGCTTGATCTGAGCGATCCATTCCCGTGTAATGAGGTCGCCAGGACGCAATAGAGCGCCGCGCGTTCGCACCGGTTCCGGTTTTGGATAGGCGGAGGAAAGGTCCACGGCGGCGGCCGGAAGCTTGGGATCAACCTGCGTTTCCATTTGCGGCAGCGGCCGCGTCTTGCGGGTCTTTCGATTTTTTTCCATCTCGCGGGCCAGCCGATAGACTTCGTCGGCTCCCTGAGGTCCCATATGTTCGGTGAGCCCCAGCTCATTGGCGAACTTCATGAAGTTTTGCTTTGAGAAATCACCCGAGCCCGGGTTCGCGCTCGCGGATTCACGGTCCTTGTCTCGACAACAAAACTTATATTTCGCCCCGCTGCCACAAGGACATGGTTCGTAGGGGCCGACGGACGATTCGCTCATTCCAGAGAATCCTTGATGCGGAGATCGAAGGTCCATCCTTCATACGAGCCGAGAATGACAGCCAACTCGTCGATGCCGAGAGTTATGCCGTCGACGACCAGCGAAACGCCCCGCTCCTGGCTCCATTCGATATGACCGCGCATCCGATCATGGAGCATGTTGTGTTTGCCGGCCTTGCCGCTGATGTGGCGCGTGGCCAGGGCCCGGCGCATCTTTACCCTGAGTTGCCCGAGCGCGCTGTAGGGACTGGTTTCGCTGTAAGCGCCGAACTCGTAGCCTCCATTCTCGACGCCTTCTTCTCGCGCGCGAAGCGTATAACCCAGATGTCCCTGGTGACAGTCGATGATGAAAACCCGCGTCTTGCCTGAAAAGTGCTCGACTTCCTCACGCATGGGAAAGTCATCTTGCCACTGCGTCTTACTGGCTTTCGTCGAGAACGACCTCTCGTCTTTTTTGATCATTTCAGTCCCTGGAGCCTGGCTACTTCAAAATCTCCCATCGACCGCCCTTATCGGGTCCGACGCGGCGGATAAAACCGAGATGCTTCAGTTTTGCCATGTGCTTCTGTACAGCCGACGGATTGATGCTCAATGATTGGGCCAGCCTTCCCCTCGACACTCCCGGATTCGTTCGAATGACTTCGAGCACCGCTGCTTGTTTCTCCGTAAGTTCTGACCACTTTTTCTGACCACCCATCTGACCACTTTTTCCGACCACCTTTCCTACGCCCCCCTTTGGCCCCTTCAGAGAGAACTCTGGAGATCTATGAAATACCGCTCGAAAAAATCCGTTGATCTCGAACTCGGGCGCTTCCAATCCCGCCTCGGCCAAGGACTTGCGCATCCGCCGGATGCCCGTGCCGGCGCGTTCGACCTTATGAAGCCGCGAGAAGAGGTCGGCTATCAGCTCATTGCGCCTGATTGAAATGCCCCCGCCCAAGGCTTTCTGCCCAAGCCCCTTCGGCAGTCCACCTGGATTGGTGATCTCGACCCGGTCGTCGAAGACATCGATGCTGACCTGCGTGCCGGTGATGCTGTAGTCCCGGTGCATGAGGGCGTTGACGACGGCCTCGCGCAGGGCTTCGAAGGGTATCTCGTAAATGTCGTGCCGGTCGAGACGCCTGATCTCGCTGCGGATATTCAAATGCCTTTCAAGGAACAAGATGGCTTGATTAAACTGCGTCAGCAGATCGTCGCGCACGTCCAGACGGTCGTAGATATGAACCCTGTCCGTGCCCTTGAAGGCGATGAGCGACAGCTGCGCCTGGCGGATATGTTTTTGGGGAGCCTTGGCGAAGAAAAGTATCCCGGCGTTGGCGACCTGGACCTCATCGGCGACATTCAGGCTGCGCAAAAAAACAGTCGGCTCTGTTCCGCCAAGGGCGATGCCCGCCTCCTTGGCAAAGGCCAGGACCTTGGCCTTCGAGAGGTCCTTGAAGGAGAACCCTTTGACCGTCCGCTCCTCGAACGGCATGGGATCGTTTTCACGGAACATGATTTGGATTTCATCATGCCCCATCTTCTGGGTTGTGCCGTTGAGCCTCCTGAAATAACCGTCGCCGCAAGAGTACGGCTTCTCCTTCCCCTCTGGGACTTCAACGATCGCCACCTTGCCGGACTGCGATATTTGAACGGAAATTCTCGGCTTGCAGTTTCGCGCCAGGTCGTTGAGCTTCGCCTTCAAATCGTTGGTCAGGATCTCGCCTTTGACCGTCCCGTCGTCACACACGCCCAGAAGGATGGCCCCGCCTCTCGCGTTGGCGAAAGCAACGATGTCTTGGTCGATCCGAGAGGAATACCTCTCCTTGAACTCGACGGTGAGCCCCTCGCCTTCACGGATCATGAGCGAGACTTGTTCGTCTCTCATCGAAATTCCTCTACCTTCTCGGCGCCGAACGATGTTGACACAAGGTCGACAGCGTCATTGACGCGATATTGTATCAGACAAGACCGTGAGTCCGAGAAATTCCGGGACCGGGACAGGCCACGCAGGAAAAACATCTCTGCGCCAAGGAGCACCCTTGCACAGGGCAGCGTCGGCAGCGTTGTGCCGCGGCCTGCGGCACAATTGCGTTCGGATACGCCCGATAAGCGCCAGCATGCGCTTGATCGTTCCAGAGTCATCGTGCATCCGTATCGGATTTTCGGCTAACCTTGCGAACTCGCGGATAATATTTCAATGGATTTTATTAACTGCGTATTGCATTTTTTCGTATCTGCTTTATATGCACATGAATGGGTTCCAAATGCCGATTGTAAAATCCGACGATATCTGCTATCCTTCTTCTGCGGGGTAGAGCAGCCCGGTAGCTCGCAAGGCTCATAACCTTGAGGTCGCTGGTTCAAATCCAGCCCCCGCAACCATTTCGCAGTTTCTCGACGAGAAAAGGGATCGAACCTCGGTCAAATTGACCGGGGTTCCTTTTTTTTGGACCCCACAAAACTACTAGGTTCGTGGAGGCCAAATGGCGAGAAATGCGTCCTACGTCGCTCCCAAATACGGCGAATGCTCACTAGGTCATGCCTATGAGGCGTTCCGGCTGCGCTGCCAAGCGCAGAATCTTTCCTCCGGCACCTGCAGTTGGTACGACATGACTGTGCGGTGCTGGCACCGCTTCCTGGAAGCCCAGGATGTCACCAAAGCCAAGGAAGTCACGCCGACCGTGATCCGCGCGTATCTTGAGGATATGCGCAACCGTAAGCTCGCCTCGGGCTACATGTGCCGTACCTACGGGGGCTTGCGGTGCTTCTTCGGCTTCCTGGCCCGTGAGCGGTTGATCCCGCAGAATCCCTTCGAACTTGTCGAGAAGCCTCGCATGGAGAAGAAGCTCATCCGGCCGCTCTCGATGGATCAAGTTCGTGCCCTCTTGGCCGGCCTTGATCAAAAGCTGTTCCCCAACCATACCGTGTGGACGGTCATGGTCTTGATCCTAGACACTGGACTAAGGATCTCGGAGGTCATCGGCCTAGGCAATGACCAGATCGACTTCCAGGCCGGAGTGCTAAGGGTCATGGGGAAGGGCGGCAAGGAAAGACAGGTGCCCTTTGGCACGACCTCAAAGCAAGCGCTAGTGAACTACATGGCTCGGCGTGGAGAGGTTCCGGATCAGGGTCTGTTTTTCGTCAATCGATACGGCGGGAAGCTTTGCCGTATTTGGGTTCAGCAGACCCTGCGGTTTCTCGGCAGGAGGATCGGCATCAAGGGCGTTCGCGTGTCTCCGCATACGCTCCGGCACACGTTCGCAATTAACTACGTGAAGAACGGCGGCGATGCCTTCAGCCTCCAGCGGATCTTAGGGCATTCAAGCTTGGACATGGTGAAGATATACGTCAGCCTTGCAGATCAAGATGTGGCGACGATGTACCGCAAGTTCAGCCCGATGGACCGGTTAGGAATTGTGCCAGGTGCGAAGAGGCGGGTTCTCGTACATTGAGGAACTTGATCGAATCCACACTGATTCGCTGGCCGTTCTATGGCCCCAAGTGTTTCGTAGGGAAGATCGAGGCGTCGCTACGTGCTGCGGAACGCCGAGAGCCGCGTCCGCTCGGGCGAGTGGTTACTTTAACTGACCGGCAGGAGCTCGATTGGTCCGGCCCTTTGTGGCACGTCGCGGAACGGGCGCCGCAAATTTTCCGGGGCGTGCAATGACAACCACATCCGCAATACCCTTAATGCGCAGCAAGTCCTTGCAAAATTGCCCCTGGAGCTCAGAACATGGAACGTTGTCATAAACCACAACGACAAGATTTTTAAATTCTTGAGACGCGTGGAAGTATTCGATCACATCCTTTTCGATTTCTTCGAACCTGACTTTATAGTCGGAACGTTTGAATATGAATTTCACTTCAATGAGCGTTGCCAGCGACGGGATGGCAAAATCCGGAGTCGATTGTTTGAAGCCAAACTTCGGAAGGGCTTCTTCATCAACTATGTCTGGAAAGACGGGGCGCAGAACCAGCCAAAGCAGGTCCTGAAAGTGTTTTTCTTCGAGAATCGGCCACTGTACTCCTTCGGGATCGGAATCATACCGCCATCGACTTAAACCAGCTGGCACCCCGGCGAGAATAGCCTTTAAGAAGTCGGTCGGCCTATGCCTCAATTCAATGGACTTTCCAATGAGCAACCGGATGGCGGCGGAAACGACTACGGCCTTCCCTGCGTGGAGGTCCTCCCAATTCTCAGTCAAGGCACGCGACAGCAGTTGGTCGCCGTTCACTTGGGAATCCCATCCTGAGGCATCAACCAAATTCGGGAACATCATCGTGAGCCAAGCAAGAAGCGCATGCGAGGCCGCGTCAAGCGCCGGGAACTGGTGTGGCTTAAGCGGAATCGCCGACGCG
>MGUL01000041.1:20025-31843 GCA_001800005.1 Elusimicrobia bacterium RBG_16_66_12
GAAGGCCATCACCCCCCAGGCATCGGGGCCTGAATATGCAGCCTTTCCTTCGTCAGATTCAAGATGATTGACTATCCAATTCCGTTCAGTTGCTCCCAATTGATAGAGACAGGAAATTCCCAGAGATAGCCCGAGCAACTCAAGAGGCCGAAAAAAGAAGGTCTGGCGATCCGCCGCGAACGGATCTCGCCTCTGCAAGTCCTTGAGACCTGCTTTCCAGGCGTCTATATCGGATTTCTCCTTTATGCTCCCAAGAAACAGACGGTAGCCGCAGGCGGACAAGTACGGAGCGTCTTTAAGACGCGCGGCGTCGAGTCTTCCCACCGTCTCGGGGACAGAAGCGCCAGATTTCGAATGCACGAACGCGGCGAAACCAGCTTCCGGTGCGAACTTATCAGGGAGGTCGGCAACTCGCTTGTCGAGTACAGCAACTTGAGATCCTAGTGAAAGGTCAATCGCATTCATAGAAACCACCGGCTGTGCCGCAACTTAGTGTTAAGTTGAGCCGGCGACCAATCTTTCGATTGCTTTAAGCGCACCAACAGCTCCGCGATCAGCTTAGAATAGAGAAGCGTGACCGGCAAAGGTGACGGCTGGGTCGATCGCCATGAAAGTCCCGTGAAATTGAACACCTGCCCAGCCAAGTACCACTGGTCCTGGAATGAAGATCCTCGGTGAAGTTCTATGAGAAGAGGAACCGGTAATCCGGCCCATTCTGTTTTAAGTTGACTAGGCCCGTTGACGGAGAGGATTTTTGACCGAGGTCCGATTTTCGCGCAGAACCCCCGCGAAGGAACAAGGGCCCCTTTAGCCTTACCGTTTGAGTTTTTTCCTTGTTCAGCGGAATCAAATACTTTGAACGGATGGTCCTGCTTGATGGTTAGAAATGCGTGTTCGAAATGGATTGTGGGGTCGAGAGCAGCCACGGCTTCCGCGACGATGCCGCCGACTTCAACATTCTTGAGCGGCTTGATCGAATGAAAGATCAACCGAACCGTGTCCCCTGCTTTCCACCCGTTTCTCACTTTTAAATCCAAAAGCAAGTCTCGCAGGGTTGTCTTGAGCACAGCCGGATATTGCTCATAGGTGCACTCGGAAGAACAATTCGCGAGAAGATAGTTTCCGTCACCCTTGAAGACCGTCGTCAGCCCCACGAACCGCTGACGTTCCGAGAAGCGGTCCCGGGAAAGTTCACAGTGTCCCATGCCAATGACGAGTTCATCGGACACGGTCGCATCGGCCGCCACTGTCCAAGGAATCCCCCCCATCTTCGCGTACATGGCGACAGCGATGTTAATCATGTTGTACTGAAGGCTATATTGAGGCGCGGAAATCGTCTCGTGCCGAGCCTCCTGCACAGGGATTCCATGCGCCATCAATAGGCCTTTGCTCTGAACGTATGGGTTTCTATCATCAGCCAGGGTCGAGTGTTCATCCTCGATGAAAACGAGAGCGACATCGGGCATCGTGGTAAGTTTCGCGAGCGCGGCGGTTATCGCCGCATTATAGTTAGCTCCAGGATTCCCCGGGTCCTTCGCGGGCACGACGACCTTGATGATCGCGGGGTTGGCCAGAGCAAAGTGGCGGGCGAAGCCCTTTTCATACGGGCCGGGATATTTCCCTGTCGACGGTGGGAAGCCTTTCTGAAAGTGATTCAGGAAGGTTTCCGCCCGTCCCTGAATATTGCTCGGGATTACCGCCAGAATTGTCGGAGACTTCTTGGGGAAGGTATCCGCGCTGAAAGGGCCGAAGTTATGAAGTCCCACCGAGGGAAACGGGTGATTCTTGGTTCGCGATGCATCGAAACAGAATTTAATGGGATCGAAGACTTTAACCGACCGATAGTCATCACTGTTTGTCAACGGGATTGCCCCACCCACTGAAATAGACAAGCCAGGGCACACAGCGAGTGGAGACTTCGGTGTCAGCCACCGCTCCATTTCCGAGAGAAACTTCTGCATACCCGGTCCCGCCGTAAAGACGCTCTCTTCTTGTCGTCGTTGCTGATCGAATTTCAGGTAATTGGCGCCAAGGATTCGGGAAAGAAGTCGCGAGAACGATTCTCTCGATCCTTCAATGCGCACCTCGTTGATCGGAACGGTCTGAATCGTTTTACCACGCACCGTCACATTCTTATCGTCGAAGGAAACGATCTCACCAAGCAGCGCGGATTGCTCCGGGGCAGGATTGATCAACAATGCGACTAGTCCCTTCAGCTCGATCCCTGCCGCAGCCAACTCAGGGATTCGTCCCTCGATCTCCCATCGGAAGTCCTGCTGGAGCAAAAGCGCGAGACGCCAATCATCACGCCCGAGCACTAAGGACCGGCAATCAATTGTGATCCGGCGCCGAATCTTAAAAAATTTCAGAACTTCAGGCGCATTCGAGAGGCGTTTAGCGGCAAGACCAACGATCTCAGTCTTAGGGGAAACAATTCGGAAAGGTTTCAGGGAAACCGGCGTGTATTGAGAAAAGAGTGTGGGAAGGAGTTCGTTGACCCGGGCCGCAATCAGGCTAAGATTTTTGGAAACCTTATCATTGACAGGCCTACCCCACTTCCTCGCGAGATCGTGCTTTGGAATGCCGAGAATCCTGTTGCCTGCTCGTCTAAGAAACCAGTCTTGAGCTAGCTCGACCTTTAGTTTCTGGAAGGATTCCGCGTCGAGGAATTTGTCCTCGTAGAAAGTAAACTCATCTTTATCGGGACGCAGCGAAATACCGAGCAGAAAACGGCCCGTGGTCACAGCCGCTGGTGCCCTTGAAACATTCTCTTTCGTCGTAGTCATAGCGATCCCTGCCCCCCTGAAACGAACGGAGGGCCCTCGAAGGGAGATTATATCACTAGCAGTCACATATGGCGACTGCCAAATTAGAGAATCTAAAGTCCCTTGCCTCGCCAGACCGAACGGACTCGAGGGTGTATTACGAAATAAGCGCGGGGCTATTGCGAGGTCTGCTCAGCATGGTTTGCATCGGCGAGAACTTCTTATGCTGATCGGCGATATCGTGCCGAGCCAAGTGAACGTACCGGCGCGTCATTTCCAAAGTCGAATGGCCGAGGATCTCCTGAAGACTAAAGGAGTCCCCCCCGCCGCGCACATAAAGGACCGCGAAGGTATGGCGCAGGGTGTGCGGGGAAAGCCGGACACCATAAATCTCCGCCTTCACACCGTATCGGTGCACCAGCTTGCGGATTTTATTCCTTTCCAATTTCTTGCCGGTCCGACCCAGGAAAAACTGCGCCGCGCGAACCAAAGCCTGAGTGCGCGCCCTTGCGTATTCCAGCAGCGCCTGGCCGGTCCTGGCGGAGAAGGGAACCAGCCGTTCCTTGCGCCCCTTGCCCATCACAGTGAGGGTGCAGTGAAGCCAGTCGATCCTATCCGCCTCGACTGCGATAACCTCCGATACCCTCATCCCAGAATCGAGCATGAGCATCATCATGGCCCGGTCTCGGAGGCCTTCGACGCTGCCGGTATCCGGCTGTTCCAATAGCGTCATCGCCTGCTCAGGTGTCAGCGGCCTGATTAGGACCCGCTCCCTTCGCGGCTTCTCCACCAAGGCCATAGGGTTCATTGCGAGATACCCTTCTCGGGTCCAGAAGCCGAAAGCGCATCGCAGCCCTCCAAAGGTCCGAAACACCGTCTCCGAGGCTTGTCCGCGCTGGCGAAGGTACACCAGGAAATCGCGAAGGTGCACCGTCTTTACAGCCTGAAGCTCACGGATTCCCCGTGAGTACTGGAATGCGGTGAGGTCACGGAGAATAAACCCGTACCAATCGACCGTTCCTGGCGAGAGGTTTAGCGCTTGGCAGCGCGAAACGAAGGCGGCACAGGCGTCCTTGACGGTTATCACCACCAACCTCGCTTGCAGCGCCGGCACCGGGACGGCAATCTCGGTCACTCTGGAATCCGGGGCATATCTCATTCTTCAATACTCCAACCGTTGGGGGATGTAGACGCGCAGACCCGTCTCGGCCTCGATCGTGATGCTCTGCGTCACCTCTTGGCGTTGGACGTCCAACTCCTTGACCGCTTCCTGGGTGAGCCCCTGCGTCGCCGAGGAGGCGATGGGGCTGACTCCGCTCATCTCTAGGGCGGACTGGGTCCCGTTGACGAAAGAGCGCAGCACGGTGTTGGCGACCGCCGCGTCCTTGTGGGTCTCGACCTTCCCCTTGAGGCCCGCCGCGCCGTCGAGCGACAGGGCCATGCCCGTGAACTTCACTTCGTCGCCCTTCTCGAAGACGAGCGTGTGGAAGTTGACGAGAACGCGGTCGTGGCTTTTGAGGACCGCGACCGTGCCGATGGCGCGCGTACCCGCCGGGATGACCACGCGCCTCTGGTAGACCACGTCGCGCTCCACGGCGGCGATCGCGGGGGTCTCGACGTTGAAGCTGAAGATCGCGTTCTCCAGCCGGACCGGAAAGGTGAACCCGGTCGGAAGGAAGTAGTTGGTCTTCATGGGCGTCTTCTGCGTGACGCCCTTGAAGCCTTCGGGCGGCCCCGAAGTCTCCTTCTTCTCCCGGAACGCGCGGCGGACGACCGTCTCCTGGGCCGAGACGGGCGCCGCCGCGAACAGGACCGCCGCCAACAGCTTAGGGAAGCAGGTCATTGAAGGCGAAGTGGAAGTAGGCTTTGCGGTACACTTCGCGGGCCAGCGCGTCGCGGTACTCCTCGGGCTTGCCCAGGCGGGCCAGGGCGACCGGATGCTCGAAGGCGAAGTCGAGCGCCGCGTTGATGATGTCCGAGGCGCTCAGCGCCGGCATCAGCCGCGGACGCTCGCGGTTGTAGTCCTTCATCACGCGCTTGAGCTCGTCGACGTGCTCGTCGCGCAGCACGAACCTGTCGTGCCGGTTGGTGAAGATGCCCTCGTAGCGCCGCTTGTAGTCGAAGCGGAACAAAGGGACGACGACCGGCTTGGCCTGGACGCTGGGCGGCAAGGGCCTGAGCACGGGCATGGGCGGAAGGTACGGCAACGGCGGCAGTGGTGAGTGGTTCATGTTCTAGAACGGATAGGGGACGGCCAGCTCGACTATTCGCCCCTTCTCCTTATCCTCCTTGAGTGCGACATGGACGGCGGCCCCGGTCCGGGGCTTTTCGAAGACGACAAAACCTTCCCGCGTGCGACCCGGCTCGACGAAGAGCCGGACGAAGGATTTCGAGCCGATCACATCTTGGCCGGAGCGCAAGGCGAGCTCGCGCACGAAGAAGTCCTCGCCGCCGCGATTAGTCACGGAAACCTTGAGGATGCAGCGTCCATCGGAGCGGCTCAAACCCCGCAGACGCAGGACGATCGAGTCCTGCGCGGCGCTCGCGTTCAGAGAGTATTTCGCCGGGTCCCTCTCGTAGGTATCGCCCACTGAATCTAACGTTTCAGGCGCGGGAGTCGCGGCTTGAGTCGGCGCGGACGCCTCCGGCTTGACCGCGGCCGAACTTGCGGCCACTGCCGCCGGATCCACCGGAGGGCCAACTCTTCGCGGTTTGACGCGCACCTTTTGCGCGGCGGTCTTCTCGACGGGCTTCTTGGGCGTGGTCAAAGACTCGACCCTACTCAGGAGGGCGTTGGCCTCGATCGGCGTATACCTCTGACGCACGGCCTGGGCCACCAGTCCCCAGGTATCAGCGCCCGTCGTGCCTGGACCTTTCACAGCCGAAGTCGATGCCTGCGTCGCCTCAAAGGCGCCCACGAAGCCTTCCAACCGCTGGTACTGCGTCCGCGCCAGGCGCTCCGCGCCGATAGGCAGGCTGAACGCGACCGCGAGGATCGCGCTCGCCAGTACCAGCAGGAACGCCGGGGCGTTATCGCTTAAAGACGCTCTCATGGAAATCCTGGACGAGAATGCCGTAGGGCGACTCCTGGGAGCGAGGGACCTTGAGGAGCACGATGTCGTGCTCGAAGACCACCTCGCCGGCCGCCGCGTCGGGCTTGTAGGAGCCCACTTGTCGGTAGCCCTTCACCTTGCACTCGAAAACCTCGGACGTGTCCCGAATGACGCGCAGCTCGGTCAGGAACAACGTCGTCTTGGTCTGGTTCGCCTTCAGGTTCTCGACCGTGTTCTCGCGCTTGAGGAGGTCGTTGGCCTTGGTTTGGAACTCGGGCGTCATCATCGTGAAGGCCAGGCGAAGATCGGCGTCATAGGTGTAGGCGTTGAGCTCGATGAAGAAGCGCTCGAAGAGAGCTAGGAAGTTTCGGACTTCAGCTTCCCCCACCGGCGGTTGGCGGTCGACGCCCGACTGCGTGACCGACTGCCCGCTGCCGTCTACCTTGATGACGATAGGCGGCCGGCGCGACTGGACGCGCAGCAGGGCCAGCGCGAGGATCGCCACGGTGATCGCGAGCCATAGCGCGGTCCATAGCGCCTTGTTCGCGCTCTCAAGGCCGCCCCACACCTCGTAGTAGGCGGGTCGGCCGAGCGGAAGCGTCGCGGAATCGGTAGTGGAGGTCGTCACGCGCCTTTACCTCTCGGCGCCGCGGCGGACGCGGCTGGCTTGGCCGCCTCCGGCTTCTTGCGAGGGAACATCATCTCGTAGGTCCGGCTCATGGTCGCGGGGATAGGGTGCTGGAAGTAGGGCTCTTTGCCCTTGCCGTCGGCCTTGGCCTTGCGATATCCGTTGATCTCCTTGCTGAAAAAGGTCGCGGCTCCCATCTTGCGGGCGACGACCACGGTCTGGACCGCGCCCATCGCGGCTTCGCCGAAAGCCGCGATGTTCTCGCCGGACAGCAGGCGCGCCGTCAGGAGAGGCGTGCCCAGGATCAGGATCAGGAAGGTCACGTTTACGGTCAGCACGCCGATGTAGTCGTCCGCCATCCCGGCGCCGGTCGAGCCGCTCATGGGGGCGAGCGTGAGCCATACGCGCACGGCCAAGCGCAGGAAGAAGCTCCAGAACGCAACCTGGAAGGTGTTGACGAGCCAGCCGCGCGTCACCTGGAGGGTCTTCTCGTTGACCGCGCAGGCGAGCGCCAGCGGCCCGAACGCGTAGAGCAGGCTCAGAAAGCAGACCTGGAGCATGATCACGACCTCTCGCACGACCATCGTCAGGAGACTGGTTAGGAATAGGAGCATGCCTTGGATCGAGGCCACGTTCTTGATGAGGATCATCAGCGTGGGGTAAGTGGAGTCGCTTCCTTTGAGGCTCTGCGACAGGAAACTCCCCCACTGAGCTTCGCTCAAGATCGCGAAGGACATGACCTGCGAGAGCTTGAGGATGAAGCCGAACAAGCCCTTGTACGCGATGAGGCACATGCACGCGACGAGGACCCGCGTCATGAGGCCGCTGTAGCTCGGGAATTCCTTGCTCTGGAGCGAGCGGACGTTCATCTCAAGGATGGTGAAGGGGATGAGGAAGCCCAACCCCGCCACGGCGAGCGTCTTGCTGACAGCGGCTAAGCCCGAGAGTTTCATCGGAATCTGGGTGATGTCGAGTAGTAGTCCCGTGTTCACTTGTCTCCTCCCTGTTCGGTCTGCCGGGGCAAGGCCCCGGGCGCGCGCTTCTCGACGCTCTTGCGGATGCTCTCGATAAGCCGCTGCTCGCCATGCTGCTGGCGCACCTCGGTCGCAAGCCGCATGGACGAGATCTCGATGAGCCGCAGGTTGTCCTCATGGAGCTGAGTCATCATCTGGATTTGCAGGCCCGCGGCTTTGGCTGAGAGGTTCGCTGCGTCCTTGGGCGAGAGCCCGTTCGCCTGCTTGGCGATCTGGATGCCGACCTTGCGTCCCGAAATCACGTCGGCGAGCCCGTCGCCGGCGTAACGCATGTTGTTGGCGATGCTGCGGTCGACGCTTCCGAAGAAGCGGTCCACCTTGGTATCGGTGTTGTAGGTGTGGATGAAGTCTCGGTCAACGTTACTCTTGAGCTCGTCGCCCATAAGCTCGGCGGTGTTCTTGAGCATGTCCCCGACGTTGTGAAGGAGTCCCTTGCCGCTGTTGAGGCGCTCGAACTCCTTGTAGTAGCGCACGGAGGCGTCGTAGTTCTGCTTCATCATCCTGATCTGCTCGATGACCTTGAGCTTCATGAAGGCCTGATAGGCCTTCTGCTCGGCATACTGAAGACCGGACATGGCCGTGTCGAAGATGAGCGCGTGCGCCGGCTGCCCCCACAGGAGCAGCAGCGCCGCCGCCAAGGCGCGCTTGTGTCTCACTTTCCCTCCGCGAGCTTAAGCAGGATGTCCGTCTCGGTCAGGCCGGGGTTCTCCGCTCGGACCTTTTCCTCGGTCACGTGGTCCTTGGCGTCGGTCGTGCAAATCCAATAGTCGAGCGGGCAGGGCTCGACGCGGGCGACGACGGCGCGGCCTCCGAACTTCACGAACAGGTCGGAGAATACCCGGGGCTTTGACTGCAGGAGCTTGACCGCCTCCACCTCGTTCTCGTTCAAGTCGAACTGAGACAGCAGCTCGTGGCCCTTGGCGAGCTTGAGGACGTACTTCACGTAGGAGTTGGCGATGATGGCGTTGGCCGCCTTCGTATCGAGGAAGTCCTTGGGCGACTGCGAGATGGAGAAGATTGCCCCGTTGAACTTGCGCGCGGTGCGGTAGAGGTTCTCGATGAGCTCCGAGCCCACGTCGTCGTTAAAGAACTTCCAGCCCTCGTCGATGGCGATGATCTTCTTCAAGCGCCGGTTCTGCAGCTTGGCCCAGATGACCGAGCGGATCACGAAGAAGTACACGCCCTGCAGGTCCGGGTGGTTCTCGAGGTTTTGGAGGTCGAAGACCACGAGCCGGTTCTTGAGGTCGAGGCGTCCCTTGCGGTCGAAGAGCCGGCCGTACATGCCGCTCGTCCACAGCTCCAGGGCGTCGGCATAGGCTTTGGCTTTCGGACGCTCACCCGACAGGCGCGCGAGTTCCCTGCGCACGTCCGAGAGAGTCACCTCCTCCTTTGCCGCGTAGGCCGCCTTGATGGCGGTCTCGAGGAACGCCTTTTCCGTGGTGGTCACGCCCTCGCCGGGGCGGAGGCACATGCGCGATATGAGCAGCGAAAGGTAGGCCACGGCGTCGCCGTCGAACTCCCCCTCCGGCGCGATCTCGGAGCGCGGCGGGAAGGGGTTGAAGCCGAACTTCTCCGACAGCTCGACCTCCAGGTACTCTCCGCCGAAGGCGCGAGCGAGCTTGCGGTAGGAGCCGCCCACGTCGATGACGACGACATGATTCTCAGGCGACTCGGCCAAGTAGGCGCTCAGGATGTAGTTGGTCGTGAAGCTCTTGCCCGAGCCGGTAGTCCCCAGGATGAGGCCGTGCTTGGCGGGCAGGTCGTCGTCGAAGGGATCGAGGCCGACGAGTTCGCCCAGAGGGGTCTCGAAGAGCATCTTCTTCTGCCGGCTGCCCCGCCAGGAGCCCGACAACGGCAGGAAGCCCGAAAGGGCGTCGGTCTGGATGTAGAACTGCCGGTTGTTGAGGCGCGCGTGGCCCGGCACCGAGCCCAGGAAGAGCCGGAAGTGGTTCATATCGTCCGAAAGTCCTTCGGCCGAGGCGAAGTCATGGAAGGAGCCGAGCACCGCCGCGGTCTTGTCGCGCAAGGTCTCCGGGTCCTCGGCGCGCACGAGCACCGAGAGCGAGAAGCGGAACAGCCGCTGGGCCGTGGCGCGGATCTCGGTCAGAAGCTCGTCGAGCTCCTGGTGCTTGCGCTCAGCCTCGTAGTTCTTGCTCATGGCCGAGAAGGCGAGCGTGCGCGTGATGTTGTTCTTGAGCTTGAGGCTTGAGACCGCCTTCTCCGCGTCGAGCGTGTGGACGGTGAGGTTCAAGTCGCAGTCCGGCCACAGGCTGTCGAGCAGCCGCCAGGCATAGCCCGGGTGCGCCGTCTCCGGGAGGCGCAGCAGGCTCACGCCGCGGTAGTAGGCGTCGCCTACTCGCACGTGGTCGAACTCCTCGCGCAGGGGCGTCGCCGCCGCCTGCTCGCGTAGCGTCCGCAGGGGTGAGACGCGCGACAGCGGCAAGCCTTCGGCCTTGGCAGGGTTCAAGTGCCGGTAGGCGAGGTCGAGCAGCTCTTGAGAGTCGAGTTTTCTGGATTTGAGCCCGAGGTTGTGCAGGCGCTCGGAGACGACTTGATCGAGCGCCGCGTGCTCCTTGCGCCGCAGCGCGTCGAACTCGGCCGTGACTTGGCGCATCGGGCGCTTGAAGCGCGGGATGATGGGCGAGACCGGCACGAGCCCGTCCTTGGGATGGCTCGTCACGAAGAGCAGGCAGCGCCGCCGCTGGAGGAACTTGCGCTCCAAGGCCTCGCACTTCTTCTCGATGACGAGGCGCGAAAGGGCGTCAGCGTCCGGGTGCGCATTCGAGCGGCGGAAGGTGCGGATCGCGTCCGGGTCGCCCTTGCGGACCTGGACGACGAACTGGAGCGTCACGTCGGCCGGCAACGCGTTGAGGAAGGCCCGCGCCTGAGTCTCGAAGAGATCGGCGCGCGCCGGATCGGCCAGCCGCAGGCTGTCGAGCTCCAACTCGTAGGCCGAGGACATGGAGAGGTCCACGCCGACCAATACGCCGTCGCCCAGACTCCAGAGGTTGAGAAACTGGGCCAGCGGCGGGACCTTGGGCCCGTGGATCGCCTGGCGCAGAGTGGTCAGTCCCATTTCAACTCGGTTCAAGCCTTATCTCCTTTCATGCTCTCGGCGTCGTCAAACGCGCAGACCGCCTTGAAGCGGCTGGCGAGGACGTAGCGCGTCAGGTCCAGCACGTAGCCCTCCGGCTTGTTGCGCTTGAGCGCGCGGATGCCGAAGTACGTCAACAGCAGGACGACCCCGTTTGCGAACAATCCCTCGCGGTTGAAGCTGAACGCGAGGAAGAAAACGAGCAGGAGCAGCACCCCGTCGGCCAGTTCCAGGCCGAAGAAGCGGTCGCCTGCATTCACGCTGCGATAGACCTTGACGCTTTCCATGATGAATTCGTGGCCCGCCCGGCCCGCGGCTGCTCTCGCCGCGGACCGGCCGGGACCGTGTTCAGGCGGCGGCCGCCTCCTTCTTCGGCTTCGGTTTCGGCGCGCGCAGGTCCGACGGCGACTCGATGCGCTCGAGGACTTCGAGCACCTCCGCGGCCACCTCCCAGCGGAAGTTCTTGCCCTGCGGGTCCGACCAGGTGCGCAGGTAGCCCTCGACGAGCACCGCGCTGTCCTTGCCGAGCGACTCGACCTGCGCGGCCAGCCCCCTCCAAGCCACGACCGGCACGAAGGCCTTCTGCCGGATGACGCGGTTCTCTTTGTCGCGGTAGCTGCGCGTCACCGTCAGCGTGAAGACCGCCTTCTTGTGGCCCCCCGTCACCTCCACCATCAGCGGTTTGCGCGTCAGCCGCCCGATCAGGCGCGTCGTGTTCTCCTCGCCGATGGGCGCGCCCCCGCCCTGCATGCTCGGCAGCGTCTCCCCGTCTTTTCCATCTTTGTCCATGCGTTCCCTCCGTTCATCCAGTTTCTTCATCCAAGGCGCCAGGATCGCTCCGGCGCTCCGGTACTCAAGGCCGCCCATCTCAGAACCCGCCGGCCAGCCGCTTCATCAGCGCCATGAGCGAGGGGGCCAGGAAGATCAGCGCGCCCCCGCCCACCACGAAACCTCCCTTCCTCATCGCGTCCTGGTCGCCGGCGGCGAGGCTGATGCCGACCCAGATGATGCCGAGAAGGAACACGCCCGGCCCCAGGATCGTGATCAGCCAGTTGGCCGAGCCGTTGAGGAAGTTGCCGAGCTGACCCTCGTTGCCGCCGTACTGCGCGAAGGCCTGCGTCGCCGTCATGACCAAACCCGCGGCCGCCAAGGCCGCGCCCGTCGTCTTCTTGTTCACTGTCCACCTCCGTTATCGCTGAACGTCTCGTAGACGGCTCCCGCCCGGACCATCGCGTCCATGAGGG
>MGUL01000041.1:31854-74297 GCA_001800005.1 Elusimicrobia bacterium RBG_16_66_12
CGCGTCGGCGGCGTCGCGCCGCCGCAGCTCGTCGAGCAGGTCCCGCGCCCGCTCCGCGTCCTTCTTCGTCCAGGCCACGGCCGCGAGGTAATAGAGCTTGCGGACGTAGATGCGGTCCTTGGGGCTCAGGCGCGAAGCTGCCGCGTAGTCGCGCCGCGCCGCGTCCAGGGCTTGCGACGCTGCCGCATCGTCCGGGTAGGAACGCGCGAGCGAGAACGCCGCGAGCAGCGCACGGCCGAGTTCCCCGGACTTGCGGGCGCCTTTGAGGACCCCTTCGAGTCGAGCGCGGTGCTCTTTAGAGGATCGGGCCGTCTCGATCCTCAGTATGCGCGCGGCGGCTACCGCCTGGGTGCTCGCCGCCACGGATTCGAGCCATTCCACGTCGAGCGCGGCCTCCGCGTCGAGGCCGCGGGCCAGGGCCGCGCGGACATCTTCCGTACCGGCGGAGACGATCTCCGCCGAGACGGCCTTGCGGGCCTCGGGGTCGAGCTTCCCGGCGATGCGCCGCGCCAGGTCGAGAAGGTATTCGTGGTCCGGGGTCTCGTAGCGCAGAAGCATGGCGAGCATGCGGTAGGTCTCCGCCGTATCTCCGGCCATCGCCTGTTTGTCGAGCTGCGCCCGCAACCGCCGGATGTCCTCGCGCCGGCTCACTTCCAGCGAGCGGCGGTGCAGTTCGCGCGCTTCCTGGTCCTCCGGCTTAAGCAAAGCGGCCGAGGCCAGGCTCTCGACGGCCTCTTCATAATGCTGGTCCTTGAACAGCTCCCGGCCGCGCGCGAAGGCCTCGCCGCCGAGCGCCTCGGAGCGCCCCTTGGCGCGGGCGTATTCATCGTCCTGGATCTCCGCCGCCGGCACGGCGGGCGCGCTCGCGGCCTTGAGGAAGCGGTAGGTGAGCGTGAAACGGTGGTTCTTGGCGAGGGGCCGGTCCTCGAGAGCGTAGTCCACTCCGAAGCGGCCGTCGGCGGTCTTGAAGCCCACGCCGACGGCGAAGCCCTCGTCGAGACCGAAACGCAAGGTCAGCACATCCTGCAGCGTATAGGAGGCTCCGAGACCCATGCGCAGCTCGGTCTCGCCGACGAGCTTGCTCAGGCCCACGCCCAGCATCGCCCGGTCCTTGCGGATCGAACCCGCGGTGAGGGACACGCGCGAGAAGCCGTCGAAGGAGACGCTCACCCCGCCGCGCAGCTCGCGCGGCAGGACCTCGGGGTCTGAAGCGAGCTTGAGGCGAGGCGTCAGGAGGTTCTTGATGACCGCGCCCGCCGACCACAGGGGCCGTCCCAGCCACCACGCGTCGTCGCTCGAGGACTCGAAGCGCGCTCCCGCGTCCGCGCCGAAGCCGCGGTCCTTGTGGCCCGCGAGGTTCGAGCTGAGCATGTTGAAGGTCCCCCCCGCCGCCCAATGGTCGCCGAAATTCCTGGCGAAGCCGGCCATGTATTGGGCCTGAGAGGCCGCGACCTCGTAGCCGGGATCGTCAACGGCGGCGCGCGCCGTGATCTCGCCGCGGTAGAGCTGGAGAGCGCCCATGCCGAAGGTCCCCATGCGCGAAGGGACGGTCAAGCCGATGAAGTCGTAGCGCGCCCCGTCATAAAGGAACTGGTGCTCGCCGGTCACCGCCCCGCCCGCGCCGGCCAGGCCCGCCGGGTTCCAGTGGAGCGCGGTCGGATCTTGAATCACGGACACGGCGGCGCGGCCGAGGGCCGCGCCCTGCGCGCCGGGACTCTGGCTCATGATCGTGGGCGCGGCGTACAGCGGCAAGGCGCCGAGGTAGATCATCAAGAACTTGTAGAGGAGGCTCGTCATCATTTCACCACCAGGAGGAAGAAGATCGCCGTCTCGGAAGGCCCGTCGAAGCGCACGCGGCCGACATAGCTGCCGTTCATGAGGGCGCGGCCGTGCCGGTCGCGGCCGTCGAAGCGGACCTCGCTGATGCCGGGCGGCACGCGGCCGTAGTCGCGCTCGTCGAGCGTCGTGCCGAACTCGGAGTAGATCGTGAGCACGGCGCGCTGGTAGCCGGAGGAAGGCGCATTGAAGACGACGTTCGTCCCCCCTCGGGCCGGGTTGAACGGGTTGGGGTAGTTATAGACGCGCGGGAAGCTGTCCGCCGCGGCCAAGGTGAAGAGCTGCAGCGGCGTCTGGCTGGCCGCCCCATAAGGGTTCTCGGCCGTGACCTTGAAGTAGTAGCTGCGGTAGTAGTCGAGGCCGGTGAGGCGCAGGCGCACCGTATTCCCGTCCTCCAGCGCCTCGGCCTGGGGTTTGGCCGCCAGGGCCACGACGTGCAGCGCGCTCGCGCCGGCGGCCTGCTCGACGCGGGCGACGGCCGACAGCTCAAGCGGCGAGCCGCCCAGGTAGGCCGTGTAGGAGATGGGATCGCCCTGCGGGTTCGTCACGCGCTCCCAGGAGACCTCGACGCCGTCGCGCATGGTCTTGACCGTCGGCGCCGCCATGAAGGGCGCGCTCAGGCGCAGGGGGTCGGGCGGGTCGTTAAGGAAGGTCGCGGTGAAGGTCCGGGTCCCCGCGTCGGACACGCCGCCCACTCCGTCGACTGCGACGACGCGCCAGTAGAGGGTCGTGCCGTAGCTGAGGTCGAGCGGGTAGGAGGTGAACACGCCTTCTTGGACCAACGCCGGGGCGGCGGGATCGGTCGAGAAATAGAGCCGGTAGCTCACCGGGTCCTCATCGGCATCCTCCGATTCGAGCCAGCGGAGGTCATAGCGGCTCGCGCGCGTCGAGATCGCGCCGGTCGAGAGATAGAGCGGCATAGTGGGCGGCGTGTTGCGAAACAGCGGGGCGTAGCTCTGCTCAGCGCCGCCGTCCATGAGGCTCTCGGCTTGATAGTCGTCCCGGGCGCGGACCGACCAATAATAGGTCGAACCGAAGGCGAGGCCGGCCACGGTCATGGCGTACGCTGTCGTGGTCGCGATCGCGGGCTGGGCCTGATCGTGGCGCCGCCAAGACACTTCGTAGACCGGCACATCGCCGTCCGGGTCCGTCGCCCGGGTCCAGGAGAGGACCACGGAGGCGTCTCGCGTCACCACGGTACCCGTGCCTTTCAAGACGGTGAACGGTCCGGGCGGGGCATTCGTGAGCCCGAGGACGAAGTTCTCGACCGAGGAGGCGCGGCTCTGAAGAGGCAGTCCTAGATACGAGTCCCGCGCGGTCACGCGCCAGTAGTAGGTCGTGCCGAAGGCGAGCGGCGCCGTCACGAAGTCCGGAGTCTCGGAGGTCCCCATGCTGCGGAGCACGAAGGGCACGGTGCCGAGCTCAAGAGTGTAAAGGAGCGGGTCGCCCTCGTTGTCCGAGGAAGACTGCCAGCGCAGCCACGCCGCCGAGGAGTGCTGGACCACCAGCCCCAATGGCGCGGACGGCACCGGAGCGGTGGGCGCCTCGTTGAGGACGAGCCGGCGAAGAGGCGCTCGACCGGCGGAGCTGAGATAAAGGATGCGCCCGTCCCATGCGGAGCCGATCGCGGAATCCGCCGTGGTCGCTGCCTGGAGGCCGCCGTCCGAAGTGACCTTGACCACGCTCTGGGGGCAGCCGCCGGGGCCGCAAACCTGCTGGCTCAGATACAGCGAGGAGTCGGCGTCCAGCCACGCTCCTCTCGGGTTCACAAAACCGCCGAAGCGCGAGGCGGGAGTCTCGCTCTCCAGCGTTCCTGCATCGGAGTAGCGCAGGACCTGCTGGCAGGAAACATCGACCACGACGAGCTCGCGCTGGACGCCGACCGCGATCTTCGAGGGCGTATAGCAGCTGGTCGGGGTGGCGCTTATGCCGGGCAGTTCGACTTGGCTCAGCAAGCTGCCCGAGAAATCGTAGGCATTGACGTACCCCTTGATCCCGCTTGCGGGACAGGGACAGCCCAAGCATTGGACGCAGTAGTAGCTCTTCTGATTCTGGAAGCTCAGGTGGAGACGGGCTCCGATCTTGTCGATGGCTGCCGAGAGCAGGCTCGTCGTGCTGATATAGGGCCCCAAAGAGTACGTGGACCGGCCGAGGAAGTAGCCGGTATTGAGGAAGCGCTTGAGCGTGATGCCGTCGCCCCCCTCCAGGACATCCACGACGCCCGAGGGCTCCACGGCGAAGGCCAGCGGCGCGCGAACACCCGCGTCGAAGCTGAACAGCGCTTCGAGACTCGGCGTCCGGAAGGCCGTCACCGAATAGCTCGTCGCTCCAGGGGCCAGCATGAGGGCGTAGAGATTGCCCACCGAGTCGCGGTCGAGGCCGGCGATGGTGGAGCCGGCCACGCTGAAGGTCGCCTGTTCCACGTACGAGGCCGCGTAAGCGGGCCGCGCCGCGGCGAGCAGCGCCAGGATCATCAAGGTCGGCTTCATTTCGTTTCCTCTCCTGTAGCGGTCAGCTTCTTCGTGAAGTTCTTGACGGCGGACCGCAGGTCGAGCGGCTCCTCGCCGACGACCGCCAGCTCCGGCAGGGCGACGTCCTTGATCAGCCCGTGGACGCGAGCCGTGCGGATCAGGCACGTCTCGCGGCCCGGGGCCACCACGAGCGCCACGCCCGGCGGCAGGCTCTTGATCCTGTTGGGGTGGATCTTGAACTGCTCCACCTCGCGGCGCGACCGATCACCCGTGTGCTCGTCGCCGAGCAGGCCGCTCTTCACTCGCTCCGTGTCGCTGACGGACGACTCGGTGCCCAAGGTCGCGGCCCAAAACTCCGCGTCCTCCGGGTCCGGCGCGCGGAAGCACACCTTGCAGCCGGAGGTGTTGTTGAAGACGACGGAGTTGAAGGCGTCCGCGTCCATCCCCTGGATGCGCTTGAGCTGGCCCAAATCCTGGTGCGAGAGAATCGTGCGCATCTTGGCCGAGCCCACGGTCGCCACGAAGGAGGCGAAGACCGGCGTCGCGAACTCGGCGAACTCATCCATGATCACGGTCGCCGGCTTGGGCTTGATCGCGGCGCGCTGACGCGAGGCCGCGACCGACAAGAGCCCCGAGATCACCATGCGGCCGAGCGGGTTGGCGAGGACCTGGAGATGCCCCACGGGGACGGCGAAATAGACGGCCTGGCCGCGCGCGAACGCCTCCTCCAAGCGGATCTGCGGCGCGTAGCTGTTGAGGAGCGCGCCCAAAGTCCCCGTCGTCCACGGGCGCAGCGCCGAGGTAAGCGAGCTCGTGTCCTCGTTGGACTTGAACTCCGAGTTGGCCAAGTCGGAGAGCTTGGTGTCCCCGCACAGCTCGAACGCCTTCTTGCGCGCCTCCTCGAAGGCGAAGTAGTCGTAGCAGTCGCGCAGGGTGAACGCGCGGCCGGTCGCGCAGAAGACCTCGGCCATGCTCTGGATCTTGGCGTAGTCCACTCCGCGGTAGTAGTCCTGCCCCTCTCCGGAGGAGGTGGGTTCGCGGCCGATGGCCCGCGCGACCTGGTTGGCGAGCGCCGTCGGGTCCTGCCCCGATACGGGACGGATGGGGTTGAAGGTCATCGAGCGCGAGTCTTGGGGATTGAAGTAGCGCACGTCCCCCACCCGCCCGGCGCGGCCCGCCGTCTTGAGGAACTGGTCGAAGTCTCCGCGGTCGCCCTTGGCTTCCATAAAGAAGACCGGGAAGCCGTCGGCCATGTCCTGGGCCGCGAGCGCGAGCAGGAGCTGAGACTTGCCCGAGCGGGTAGGCCCCACGATCTGCATGTGCCCCTCGCGCTCGACCGGCAGGACGGACACGGCCCGGCCGGTCCGCGTGACGCCGAGGAAGGTCCCGGCCGCGGGCGTACGGTCCTTCAGCGCGCTCGCGAGCTTCTTGTCCACGGTCTTTCCATCCTCCGGGATATCCCGCTCTGCGGGGGATTTCCCAGCTTTGAGGCGCGCCGCGCCGAACCCCGCGGCCGCGCCGAACAGCACGGAGGACACGCACCACGCCAGGACTACCCGCTCGCGGCGCGGGAAGAACCACGCCGCGAAGTCGCGGTTTTCACGGGCCAACTGGAAGACCGCCGGCCAGGGCATAAGGATCAGGAACGCCGCGACCGCGAGCCCCGAGAAGGTCCCACCGAGGACCTTATAGTCGGCCTTCAGCAGGCCGAAGCCGGCCAACAGAAGCGACAGGACGACGAGGAAGGAGAGGACGCTCATCGCGCGGCCAACGCCTCCCGCGCGCCGCGCGGCGCCAGGATGATCGGACCGTCCTCGACCGTCGCGCTCTCAAAGGGAGCGCGCCCCGCGCTGCCGCGGAAATCCGCCAAGGAACAGGCGTAGATGAACGGCGCACGGAAGGTCTGGGCGTGCGTCAGGATGCAGCGCACGCCCGAGGGCCAAGCCGTCAGATAGAGGACCGCGCCGCCGTCCGGCATCCTGCGCCGGTAGGCCTCGAAGATCTCCTCGTAGCGCTTCTCGGACTTCTGGTGCATCTCTACCTCGATCGCCTTCGGCTGGACGTGGTCCACGATCCAGAGGTCCGAGATGCCTCGCTCCGGCGAGGGACCGCGGCCGCCGCGGCTGCTCCACTGGAAGCGCTCGCGCTCGGTGCGGACCGTCAGATTCAGCAGCTCCGTCATGACGAGCCCCGTTGCGGCGACGGTCAGCTCATGGTCCACCAGCGACTCCTCGATGGAGTCCCGATAGCCCGGCATCCGGGCCAAGCCCCGTCTCTTGAGGAGCGCGTGGCCCTTCTCCGCGAGCGTGAACAGCTTGTGGTGGTTGATGAAGAAGTGTCCTCGAATGAGCCCCGCGGCCTCCAGCTTGCACAGCCTCTTGAAGAGTCGAGAGATGTAGACTTCGCGGCCCGTCGCGTTGAAAAAGAGCCGGGTCCTCTCCTCGTCCGAGACCGTCCCGGCCGCGAGCCCATGCAGCTGTCCCATGCCGAGGACGCCCCATGTCTCCAGCGCCCCCAAGACCCTCAGGTCCCTCGGCGTCAGTGGAATTTCCTTCGATTTGCCGTCCGCGTTCTGTCCGTTCATCTGTTTCTTTGCCTTCAGTTTTCCCGTTCCTTGTGTTCAGTTCTTTCCGTCTTTTCCCTTCTGTTTTTCCGTTCCGTTCTCTTTTGTTTTTTCGTTTCTGTTGTTGTTGCTGTTTTCTTTTTTTCTTACTTTCACTCACCTCAGTTTTTGCTATCTCTGCCTGCCATCCTCCCGACCACTCAATCTCAACCCTTATGGTTGGGAGTGAGTGGTCGGGAGGCGAAATCGGCGCAGCCGATTGAGAGGCAGGCGCTTTCTCCTGCAAAAACCGTCCGATTTCGGCACACCACTTCACGACACCCCTGTCTGCTACGGCAGACACCCGAGCAGACACCCGGTTCGATTATTCTCCGGCGCTGAGGCTCTTGGCGTAGTGCTGGATCGCCTCCGAGATCAGCCGGTCGCGAGGCACGTCCTCGCCCGTCTGTCGCATCCGTTTCATGCCCGCCTTGGCGAGGTTATCGTGGTCCGCCACCGGCAGGTTCACCGTGATCGCCACCGTCTTCGGCGGCCGTCCGCCGCGCGCGACCGCTCCGGCTTCCGTGGGCTCGTCCATGCTCATATCTCCTTGCTCGCTCTCGATCTCAACGGCCAAACATGCGGGGCAGGTGGGGAAGCTTGCTCCCCCGTTTGGTTCGGACTGGCTACCCGACTGCCCGCAAATCGACCCGGCACTTACCTATCCCACGAGCCGGTCAATTCCGCACATTTCCAGACAGCTGCGCGGCCCAATCCCGCCGCTTGATGTAGCGCCAGCGCGGGTCCTCTTTGGCCGCCGCCACCAGCCGCCGACGGGTAGTTTCTTCCTCGCGGGCGATCAGGAGTTCGAGCGGGTCCTGGTCTTCGAGCCGATGGGAGATGGGCTCGAACGACGGAGCTTCCCCTTCGCCGCCTTCCATGTCCGTGCTTCCGAAGGTCGGCGTAAAGGCCTCGTCCAACGGCACGCACTTGCCTTGCCGGTAGGACCGCCGGGCCAGATAGTTGCGGCCGTTGGCGACCAAAGCGGCGAAGAAGCCCGCGAGGGTAATGCTCCCCTCAAGGAGCTCCCGGTAAGTGTCGGAGGCGACGATCTCGGCCGCCGCGGAGTCGCCGGTGATGACCCGCGAGAATCGCACGATCTCGCGGTGCTTGGCCTTGTAGAAAGCCTCGGCTTCCTGGTAGCGGCGCAGGCGATCCTGTCGCGCCTGGCGGACGACCCGGGCCAGGAACTTCGGGGCATGCTCCTCCCAGTGGTTCAGCCCGCGGAACTCGCGCGCCAGCTTCTCGACCCGCTGCTGCGAGAGCAGCTCATGGACGACCTTTTCCGGATCGAGGCTGGGTTTGAGGCGGACCCGGAGCGTCGCGGCGCGGTGGGCGAGCTCGACGTCCCGGCCGATTGAATCAACGGCGGAGGCAACGGCGACGGCATTGTGCGTGTGGGCCATGAAGGCACCATCCCTTCACCAGCCTCCGGTTCTCGGCGGGTCGGCGATTCTATTAAGGCGTCGGGCTTTGCCCGTCCGCCTATTCAGGGCGCGCTTGCGGCCTACTCGCCAAGGCCGGACGTGAGTCCGGCGGGCGAGCGGGCGACTCTCTATGCGAGAGCCGGAGGGCTTTACCTCCGCTCTGATCGGGCGAATGCCCAAGGCGTCGCGCCTGGAAAACGTTGGAGCGTCAGCTCATGGGCGAGGGCTCCGCAGCGGCTGGGACCTTAACAACGAGGCGGCGGAATCGGCGCCCGCCCGCGTTCATCCGGGCGCTGACGGGTCGTCCCCGGCTGAAACGGATCTCGGCGAGACGACCCGAGCCGAGCTTGGCGCACAGCGCGCGCAGGGACTTCCAATGAGCGTCAAACGCGGGCTCGACCGCCGACGCTGCGGCGTCCGCGTCGCCGAAGACGAAGCTGCTCTGGATGCCTTCGCAGGCGACGATGCAGCCCTCCACGACATGGACCCCGCTCATCGTGCAGTACGGGTATTCCGAAGCGATGAGCCTCAATACCCCCGACCACCGATCGTCTCCAGCCGCAATCCCGGCGGCGACCATTTCCCACTGTGTACTGCGTCCTTCCAGTCTAAATGCGCGTTCCATCGCTACCTCTCTGACCGTCGTTATTTCGGGTCAATAACGATGCCAGCGGGTCAACGGCGAACACGGGCGAGGGGCAATATTGAGCCCTGCCGACCGAATCAACGACGCTCCCGAGGAGGGATATCTGAATTAGGCCGACCCAATCCGCGGTCTTTCACGGTCAAGCCCAAATCCCATATCCATAGCAATTAGCTGGTTTTCGCACTATAATTCAAAATCATGCTATTGCGGTCTCCCGCATTAGGCCGACCGAGCGAATCCAGAGTTAGAAGCTTCAGGCTTTAGAGATGCAAAAGAAACTCCTCTACACTGCTGCGTTGAACGCTCAAGGTGCGCTCATAAGAGTAGCCGACGCCATAAAGGGAAGTGTTTTCACCTGTCCTGTCTGTAGCGAACGGCTCATTCTGAAGAAGAGCGAAAGGACAGGGAAAGGTACGCGGCGGCCGCACTTCTCTCATTTGCAATTGACGTCAAACTGCACACCCGAGGGCGTTCTTCACTACTCTTTCAAGAAGCTGCTGGTCGCCCACCTAGAAAAGCATCTGACGGAGAATCGCCCCCTTGAATTCGCTTGGGCATGCAGCGGCTGCAAATCAAAGATGTCTGGCAACCTTCTCCAGCATGCAGCAAAGGTCAAGGAAGAATTCGACTTATCGTCCTGTAGACCGGACATTGCACTTCTCGATCGAAATGAGAATGTGATTGCTGCCATCGAGGTAGTCGTTACTCACGCACCAGAGGAAACGGCAATTCACTTTTATAAGGAACGAGGTATCGTACTTTTGCAGATAAACCTGTCTTCCGATAACGATCTGAATGAAGTCGAAGCCAGGGTTAGTAGACCGGATTCGGTTGACTATTGCATGAACAGGGTCTGCTCTAGCTATAGTGCTTCAACAATCAAAAGAGCCGTTCAGGCGGCCCGCACATCTTGTGGAAGATGCCACTCGCCTCTCGAAAGTTACAGGGTATTGGTGAGAAGTCTATTCGGGGAACATTCTTCCCTCAGCTTCAGCAACGACGAGATTGATGCGGTGAAAGCAAGATCAAACAGGATAGCCGTCATTAAGGATTCGGGCACCCATGAACCGCGCCCTGTTTTCACATGCGAGAATTGCAAAAGATTGGCCTACATGTATGGGAGACGTTCTCCTCGGCTTTGATGGGACTGTACCTTCTAGATGATCGGACGTTCTAGTGCCATCTAACATCGGCTTGAACGGACGGGCGCCTCAATCAGGCTGAATACGGGGGAGTCGCCGCACTTCAGCCAAGCGTTAGCCGCATCCATCACAGTTCGGGAGAATAGCAATGGCACTTCTTGTAGGGATAGCAGTCGGCGGCTGCGTAGCACTTGGCCTGCTCATTTTTTTCTCTATAACCCTAAATCGGCAGATGCTGGTAAAGCATCCGGACCGGAAGCCCTATGCCTGGGGGTATTTTCTCGCACTGTTCACGATGACTGCCGGAGTCATTTCAATTATCTTGGGG
The DNA here is from genome assembly GCA_001800005.1 of Elusimicrobia bacterium RBG_16_66_12. Lineage (GTDB taxonomy): Bacteria > Elusimicrobiota > Elusimicrobia > UBA1565 > UBA9628 > GWA2-66-18. Next base: position 42,307 of record MGUL01000041.1, read on the forward strand.
CTCATAGACTACAGCCACGATGGCTGGGCTGTCTATACAGGCGTTGCTACCATCTGGCTTGGCGCTCTGCTGTACAGGCGAAATCGCTGGGCGTGGTTTCTCTTTGTGCTCCTTCAGTTCAATCCTGGAGGATGGATTATTAACGGGACGTACTTGTGGCGGCGCTGGAGTGAGATGGACGGAATGGATAAGGTGCCTGGCGGAAGCACCTCGACATCGCGTTCTGGGGGATTTATCTCTCCGACTCGGCTAACTGCCTGGTGGCGCAATCAAAGCGCACAAGTTCGCGGATGGATTTTTTTATCTGGGGTCTGGATAGCTCTAGTCTGGATAGTAGTGATGATTTTTGAGCCATTTGGATCGGAGCTGTATTCGGAGGAATACATCAAACTGATTTTCATCATGTCCGTTCCGCTTCTCGGTGGTGGAATCAAATTTACTTACGACCGAGTAGTTAAATGAACGGCCAACATTGGGAACTACCAATATATTCGCACGTATTTCCGTGGGTCTCGAACAACTCGAGGCAAAATATCTCGAGCACTATCTCCAGATTAAGCCAAACGACTCTAAGGCGATGGAGAGATATTCCATCGTAAAGACGGCACTCAAGGGATCTGCAGCAAGCGCCGGGTTTGCGGACTAATCGCCCCGACCAGCTGCTCCAATATATGGGAAGCCACTATCTTCCACAACAATATCTAAGGGGATTTGAGGTGCCGAGCGATCCCGGCACGATATGGGTGTATGACAAGAAGCTTAGCCGGTTCAAGCATCTCCCAATTAAAGTTGTTGCACAGGAACCGGGCTTCTATGATCCATCTACAGAGAAAGCTCTCAGCGAAAACATTGAAGGTCCCGCCAACACCGTATTGGCCGCGCTCAGAAAGGAGAAGTCCCTCGACCGAAACCACCGATTGAAATTGGCTCTATATATTTCCGCGATGATAATGCGCGTTCCCCGGCGCAGGAGGAAGGCCCGCGAAATGGTGCCATCAGCTATACAAAGCACCGTTGATAGAACGCGGAATGCAGTGGAATCCTTGGCCCGGAGAAAAGGCACCGACAGACTACAAGTGCAGCGCATGTTGAATGAAATTGAACGTGTAAGGAAAATGTTCCAATTGGAACCACCCCCTAATCTAGTCCATCAAATTCGATCGCCATGGCCGAGTGAAAAAATGGTGCGCACGGTATACGACATGGTTTGGCGAATCGTCAGGGCTCCTGCTAATGCACAATTTCTCACCGGAGACAACCCCGCATTTTTCTTTGAAGGCTTCGGCTTGGGTACACCTCGAGCGGAGCTGACATTCCCCATCGCTTCTGATCTTGCCCTGTTCGGATGTTGGCAAGGGCATAAGGCGGATCTAATTCACATTCAGGCACGACCCGTACTCGTCCGAGAGCTTAATCGTAGAGTTGCGTCAGGCTCGGAGCGCTTCGTTTTCTTCCACTCCGAACAAGCGTGGGTCGCGACCGTGGCCGACAAGCAGGATCCACATCTCAGCGAAATTCGATGGCAATAGCGCCGTCTTACCAAGCACTTGTGCCGACGCGCGCTTTCTTCGGCAGGTCTGAAATCGATTAGCTGATCAGGTCCAGGGAGGTTCTTTGCCGACGATGCGCTTGATATAAGCCGTCTGCGGAAAGGACTCCGGGGCGTGGCCGGTCGCTAGGTAAAGCTCAGAGAAGCCGAGGACGTGTAGCTCTTCGGCGACGCCCATTCCGTGAACTCCGTCGCCGAGCTCGGAGTCAAGATAGATGGGGGTGTTCTTCGGCAGCTGTTCGGCGTTGGCGAGGAGTTCCTCGCGGCTCTTGAGCGATAAGAAGCGCAGGCCCCTGGATTCCGCGGCGATCTCCCAGGCCATGTGCACCAAGAGGTCGTCGTCCAGAAGGACGGCATCCGGCGTCGCGGGCACAGCGATGGGAACGAAGCCCGCCAATCCCTTGGGGATCATTCGGGCCTTCAGCCGCAGGCATTCATCGAGGATGGCCTTCTCTTCAAACCGGCTCGTGACCAGGATCGTCTGGCTCCCCAGGCCGAACTCGGCGATCAGCGCGAGCCCGGTCTGCGCGTGTCCCAGCAGTTCGTAGTCGGTCAAGTAGAGGGCTTTCCGGGAGGCGTCCGGGTTCCCGTTGCGCCATGCGCGCAGCTCGTTCGGGCGCGAAAAATGAAGGACTACGACGCCCTTCTCTTCCAAGCGCAGCGCGTTAAAGCGGCTGCGCCATACCTGATGGATGCTCGCGTCGTCGTCTAGCACGGCCACGACGCCGCCGGGGAGGATATCCAGCTTGGCCACGAACCACGCCGGAGGCTTGGCGCGAGGCAGCCGCAAGGCCACCGTCGTCCCCCCTCCGGCCTCGGACGTGATCTCGAGCGACCCGCCCCATGCCACGGCGTTCGCCTTCGCTCGGTGGATGCCGAGCCCGTGCCCGCCGGGCTTCCCGTGCGTCACACCCCTTTCCCCCAGGCGCGCCAGCACCTCGGGAGGGACGCCTTTGCCGTCGTCTTGGATGAGGATCACCACTTCGCCGTCGCCGCCGCTCAAATCGATGGTGACGCGGCCCTTCTCGCCGACCGCCTCCACGGCGTTGTTGATGAGGTTCGAGAGGTCGCGCTTGAACTCGGCCGGGTTGATCCGCGCGAAGAGGCCGTAGGAGTCCGCTCCTTGGTTCGCCTCGATCTCGACGCCGATCATGGAGCGGAACTGGAGCCGCTTCTCGGTGAGCAAGGCGTCGATGTGGCTGGACAGCAGCTCGACAGCGGCCGAGTCGGCGGCCCCCGCGGCGATGGCTGCCTTGGCGCCCCGGTCTTTCTCGACGAGGCTGTTCGCGATGTCTCGGATGCGGCCGATGGCGCTGCGCACCATGATCCTCCTCCCCTCCGCGAGCTGCGTGAGGTCCTTCTCCACGACAGCGAGCGCCGCCAAGGGCGACTTGATGTCGTGAGCGACCTGAGCGGCGAATGCCGAAATGGCGAGTTGGCGATCGAGGTCCTCCCTGAGAGTCTTGATGCGGGCGGCCAGACCCAGCGAGAGGAACAGCATCTCCGCCGCCGAGCCCAGGTAGGGCCCGTTCGCCGTGACGAAGTTCTGCGGCAGCCACCCCAAGTCCCTTGCCGCGTGCGTGCCCGAGCCGATGAAGAAGCAGCTGAAGGCGACGAGATAGTAGACCGCGGGACGGGAGCCGAGCTGAGCGCAACGTGCCGAGACCGGGATGACGATTAGCGGCACGATCGAGATGAAGAGGCTCGTGAAGCGGTTGACGAAGAGGCCGTAGCTGAAGAGGCCGCCGATGATCAAAAAGAGCGCGCCCGCGATCACGACGTTGAGCCCCACGTCGAACCGGGGCGTCAGGCGCTTGGTCTCGAGAAAGGACTTGGTGAAGAGCGCCAGGAACAGGTAGCTGATCCCGACGAGCACGGGCACGCTCACCTTGTTCCACGCCGGCCAATCGGGCCACAGGTATTGGTAGCTCATCCCGTTGAGCGACGTGAGCAGCAGGCAGAACGTCGCGGCGTAGACGACGTAGTAAAGGTAGTTGCGGTCTCGGAACGCGAACAGGAGGAAGAGGTTGTAAAGCGCCATCGCCAGGATGATGCCGACGTAGATCCCGACGGCTGTGCTCGTCCTGATGCTCTTTGTCATCAGCGCCTCTTGAGTGGCGATGGACAAGGGAGCAAAGACCGTGCCGTTGCTCTCCACCATCAGATAGAGCTCCGTGCTGGCCCCCCCGGGAACGGCGAACTCGAACAAGAAGTTGTGGTGGCCGATCGGGCGGCTGCTGAACGGCAGAAGGCGCCCCGTCTTGTAGCCGGCGACCTCTCGGCCTTCCAGATATTGGTAGAACTCGACCTTCTGGATCATCGGATAACCGAGTTCGAGCAGCCAATTGCCGGAGCGGGCGCCGCGGTTGGAGACAACGACCTTGAGCCAGCGGCGGGCGGGCGAATATCCGAAATTGAAGCGGCGGGTCGTGGACCAGGCATTGGCTTTTCCCTCAAGACGCCGGACCTGCTCGACGGAGAGCAGCCTCTCCTGGTCGACGAGCATGCGGGCCTCGGTCACGGGATAGTAGGACCGGCCATCGGTCAACTCGAGCTGTGCCGGAGCCGGCGACGGGGTTGAGTGGGCGGTCGCGAGCGCGGGAGAGAGCGCGGCAAGCTGGACGACGAGGGCCAGTACGCCGCGGAGGCTCATTTGCGCGCGATGAGGCCGACGCTCTCGCGGCCGTCGAGCTGGATGTCGGGCGGGAACTCGGGACGCGCGAAAGTCCCCAGCTTCTCGATCGTAAAGCCCGCCCCGCTGAAGACGCGCTTCAGCGTCGCCTCGTCGAGCAGGTGCATCCGGCTCGGCAGGTTCCCGGCCCTTCCGGGATCGTGGGCGGCCACGTTTTCGACGATGCCGGGCCACAGGTCTCCCGCCTTGACTCGGGCCTCGTAGGTCGGGAAGAAGGCCTTGGCCGTTCCGATGAAGGGCGTCTCGCCCACGACGAAGACCTTCCCTCCGGGCGCGAGCCAGCTCATGACCTTTGCGGCCGCCCGCTCGATCGTGGGCCCGTCGAAGAAGTGCATGACGCGGCAGACGAGGACCGCGCCCAGGGTCCCGGGAGCGAACGTGATGCCGTCCGGGAAGCTCCCCGGCATGAGCGTCAACCGCTCCCTGAGCCGCTCCAGCGCGCGGGCGCGCAGTATCTCCAGATGCCTCTCGTCGATGTCGTTGGCGATGACCTTCGCGCCGTTGCTCAGCGCGTTGAGGCTCGCCACGCCGTAGGCCGCGCCGACGTCCAGGCACGGCCCGGGCGCGCCCGGAGCGAAGTCGACGAAGGCCTGGGAGTAGGGGTCCAGGCCGGATGTCATGTAGCCCATATTGTTGAGCGTGCGGACGAAGCCGTTGGGCTCAGGCTTCGGCATTATATTCGGATTGTCGGATGGATTCATAATTTCAGGGCGCGGCGACCGTGATTATATTTCTTTGCATTGAACCGGGACGGTGAACGGCGACGCCTTGTCTTCGGTCCATGCTGCCCAGGCCGAGCTCCTTGCGGTACTGGGCCACGGAGCGGCGAGAGAGCCGAGCGCCCAGGCGGCGGGCGATCTCCCCCCGCAGCCGCTCGTCCGAGAACGTCGGATGGGACACGGCAACCTCGTCGAATCGGTCCAGGAGGAGACGCTTGGCGCTCGGCATCAGGACCTTCAGCGGCGCCTCGAAGCCCCATGGGAGGCGGATAGCCTTGTTCGAGACCAGGCGATTGAGGACGCTGGGCGAGACATCCAGCTGTTTGGCGACGGACAGCTGCGTCAGCGGCCGGCGCGTGGAAGGGTCGCCGGAGGTCAAGAATTCCTTCTGGAGAGCCAACAGCGCCTCCAGCACGCGATAAAGCGTGGATTTGCGCCGGTCCAGCAGTTCGAGCTGGCATACGAGCCTGTCCAGGCGCCTGGCCTCCGCGAGCGAAACGGACTGCCGAAGGCCGGCGAGCCTGGATCCGTCGAGACGATAGCGGCCTTTCCAGATCTCGCGGTTGAAGAAGGCGATGACCGGTCTCCCGCCGTCCAGTTCCACGCCGGCGACGGAACTGAAGACCTTGGCGGGGACGCCGGCCGCGGACGGCGTTTCGAGTTCCCCCTGGATGTAGACGCGATCTACGAGCTCACGCAGCTGCCGGACCTCCTCGAGGGAGACGGCGCAAGCCTCGGCGCGGCGTTCATCGGGAAGGCTCGCGTCCCCGAGAAAGAACTCTTCGAACCGGTCCTGGCCGATGCGCCGGATGAGGTCGACCAAGCTCGCCCGACCGTCGAGCAGCCCCGACAGACCCTCGCCGGACATGGACAGCTCGCGGCCGTCCGGCTTGCGCGCGGCGAAACGAGCGCCGTAGGGCTCGATCCTGACCGCCCGCGCCTCGAGCAGCCGGGGAAAGAGCGGGTTCGCCTCCAGTTGGCGGACGCGAGCCTCGAACTCGCGCTCGGGCATCTCGAGCAGCCGCGCGAGCTTCATTGCGCCGCCTAAGGAAGGCCGCGCCGCCGCCCGCGCGCCGAGGGCGGCGCTCACGCGGCCCTCACGCGCTCAAGGGCGGCGATGGCGGCGGCCAGCTTGCCCGTCTGGGCCGTCATCATCGCCAGCAGCGTCCGGGCCTTCTCCGGCGGCGCCGCTCTGAGGAGGGAGGCCGCCCCTGTGAGGCTGCCTGCCTTGGAGCTGATGTCGTGGATGAGCTTATCGAGCGTCTTGTCCGGGAGCGAGCTCCCCGCGGCCTTTTCCGGCCGGGCGGCGCCGCCGACGAGCGCGGCGAGCACCTGTTCGCTCACGCGCCCGTCTTCCCCCGCCACGAGCAGGTCCACGAGGCGCTTGAGCTCGCGAACGTTGCCGGGCCAGTCGTACGCCAGCAGCCGCACCTTGGCCTCAGGGGTGAAGCTAAGGCGCTTGCCACCTTGCGTGAAGCGGGCGATCATCGGGAAGATGTCGTCCTTGCGCCGCGCGAGAGGCTTGATCTGCACGGCGAAGCCGTGAACGCGCTGGAGGAAGTCGAAGCGCAATCGACCCGCCGCCACGAGGTCCTGGACGTTCTCGAGCGTCGCGCTGATGACCCGGAAATTGGAGGACTCCGGTCGTTCGGCGCCGAGAGGATAGAAGCAATGCTCCTCGATCGCCTTGAGGAGCTTGGTCTGCATCGCGAGGCTCATCGAGCCGATCTCATCGAGGAACAGCGTGCCGCCGTCGGCAAGTAGGAGCTTCCCCTTCCTGGATTCCGCGGCCCCGGTGAAGGCGCCGCGCTTGAAGCCGAACAGCTCCGCCTCGAGAAGGTCCTCGGTGTAGGCGGCGCAGTTGATCGCGACGAACTCTCCGGCCCTGCCCGAGTGGTCGTGGATGATGCGCGCCAGGCTCGTCTTGCCGACGCCGGACGGCCCCAATATGAGGATGGGAAGATCCGAAGTCGCGTATTTGAGGGCGGAACCGACGGCGGCGCGCGTCTCCTCGTCCTCGGTGATGAACTCCTCGGAAAAGAGCGCGCCGCCCGCGGCCTTCTCGCGGAGCGACAGGAAGCGGGACAGCACCAGGTCGACGTTGGCCGCCTCGTTGCCTTTAGCGCAGAAATCCCGGCAGCCCAGCTCGTAGGCGCGATCCACGAACCGGTCGGAGTCGTGGCCCGACATGACCGCAGCGTAGGCGCCCATTGAGATGGCGACTGGGATCAGTTCCAGACCCGAGCACTCCTTCCCGTCGCCCAGGTCCAAGTCGATAAAGCAGATATCCGGCCTCGTCTCGAGCCGAGCGCGCGCCTCATCGACGTTGGCCGCAAACTCGACGGCGTGATCGACGAGCCTATCCCTCATGACTGTTTGAGCCAGCGGATCGTCCTCGACGACTAGAATCTTGAGCTTAGACATCTGCGCCACATGACCCCCTTGAGCCTCCGCCCCCGTTCTTTACCGCACGGCCTTTCGGCCGGGCAATAAAAAACGGGAAACGATTTTTAGTCGTTCCCCGTGGCGGGACCCCGGTAAGGCGGGATCGTGGATACCCCGGGGCCAATCCCCCAGGCTACACAGGCTAATGGGACATTCTAAGTGTAGGGTGCCGGGCTTGAAGTCTCCAGGGCCGTTGGTCCCGCCCGGCGTAGGCCTTGGACACAGGACGAAAGGCCTAGGGAACGAATTCGTGGACCGTAGCCCCACGTGAGACCTGTTTAGCCTACGGTACGGGTGACAGCACGATTTTCAGACGCTGTCCGAACGCATCAGGCAGAAGCACTCCGCCGGCGTCCCCACTGCCGTCATCTTCCCATTCTGGCCGGTGTCCTAGGATGAACTTAAACCAACGCTCCCGATCCCCGACCCGAAGATGCATTCGCTCATCAATGGTGCCCGGCAGATACCGACGGTAAATCTTCAAGCACGCGTTCGGGTCGCGTACAAGCTCACGCTCCACTTTACTGCCAAGACGGTCGACTCGTCCTACCCGCTGTTCTAGACGGGCAGGATTCCACGCCAAGTCGTAGTGCACGACTCGCGCGCATTCGCGGTGAAGATCTATCCCCTCCTGCATCACTTCAGAAGCAACCAAGACATAGGGCCGAAAAGGGGTATTGAAGCCGTAGCGATATCTACGACGATTGGCAATACTCTCGTCGCCGCTGGCGCGAGCCACCATATTCTCAGTACGCAGGCCGCGGGCGAAGCTCCGGATCTCCTCCGCGGGAAGGGTGATAATCTCTTCCAAAAACCGCCGGACCATCCGTTGGACGCGCGGGCCTTGGGCGGCGGCGAGAAGCGCACGCTCGGCCCGGACACCTCCGCGGCCTCCAAGAGACAACGTGGCCGAGCCGAGAATTTCCGGCACAAATAAGGCCCTGCCGACCGCATCGAGCAATTCTTCGCGGAGAACCAGATCTTGGATTCCTTCAAGTTGCGCGCGATAAGGTTCCCAGACACTTCTGTGTTTAAGGACTCGATCCAGCCACGCTACCAGCTGTTCCTTGGTGCAATAGTGGCTTCGAAGAATCGCGCGTTCATGGTCAGGGGTGAGAATTCGGACGATACGTCGCTTTAGGTCAACTGGATGGACAACCTCCTTTTTCCAAAACTGGTGGAGTGACGCAATGGTTGCCGAAGAGCCAGTTTGTACCTGACGCCCGAATACAATGCACTCGCACAGCGACGCAAGGCTATCCCAGTCAGGTCCATGCGCTTTCCCCTTCAAGCCAACTCGGTAGCCGTTGCCGAATCGCGCGAGTTCTCGGATGACTTCTGGATAAATGTCGTTCGCTGATGGACGAGCGCGAAGGTATGCGCAATAGTTCTCCTTGAATAACAGACGCAGCGTGTCGCGTTCGGTCGTAACTCTTTTGCGCAGGTTACGGAGGAGATGATCGACTTCAGCGCGCGATAGAGGCAGAAGCCCTGCATAAACCTGCTTTTCAAGCGCCAAGTTCAGCGTGGCCTGCAGCGCCTTGACCGACTCTAGGCGGGCAGTGAAGATCAGCACCTTTTCACCCTTGCGGAACTCATCGCTGACGCTCTGAGAGAGTGCCAAGAGTTTGGGATGTTGACTGCCATTTCGGCTGAGGAGCTTTCGCATGAGGCCGCGATAGAACGCTACCGAACCGGCGCCTCCTGCACGCCCACGCATCACGGCGCTTTCCCGAAAGGCCTCCCAAGAGCTCGTCAACGAGAGGCTTTGTACCGCCGAGAATGTCGGTTTCTGGCGTTGATACTCATACAGGAGTCTGTGCAAGACTGCGAAGGGGACCCGCTCCTTGCTACTGATTGGAATTGGAGTCTGGATTGTCTCCCGGTAGGCGCGCTCCTTAACATTCCGAACAACCCATTTACCTAGGATCGCCTGGAGATCCCGATGGCCCTGGCAAAGGGTCTCAAATGCGTGCTTGAAGGCAGGGTTGACATTGATTCCCCGAAGCTCCTTTTTGCTCACGACCGACTTATCCGTGGGGGTTAACGTTTGCCACGCATCTTCAAAGGTGCGGACGAGATCCTGATAGCGTTGGGCGCATGCAGTCACTGTCTCGGCTTCACGATCCATCGATCTGGCCGAATGTTCAGTCGAATGTCGGAAGAGCCGCAACATGCTTTGAAGTTCATCAGGGCCCAACTGAAACGGCGTGGCCGTGAGGAAAAGCATGTCACGGAAACATCGGTGGAAGACCGACTCCAAAGCTGCGTACTGCTTGCTGTCCGGGTTCTTTAGGTGGTGAGCTTCATCGACCACGACCAAACTAAATCGACGCAGCCGAGTGCGTATCAGCAACCAGCGGATATGGTCAGCTAGCGGTTTGAGCTTATAAGCCGCCACAGAATCGGGATCAAAAGGCCAGAGGTCCAATTCCTTCAGAGTTTTGCGGATGGTCTTCTTGAGACTCGGAACCCGCTCATCCAGCCAGGAGAGACGCTTTCGCGCCCATGGTGCGCCCCCCCTACCTCCCAGACGTCGCCATAATATTATGCGCGCAGGGCGGTTAAGCCTCGCCGCTCGTGACACGAGGTGATAGACAAGCTCGAGAGTCCGCTTCCGTTCACCTGCCCGGCGTGAAGCAAGAAAGATGGAGGCTGGGAGGATCCAGACCCGGCTTTTAACCCGCGTCTGCAATAGCTTTTCTAGGGGCCAGTCATAGAGATCTTGGGTCAGAGACATCCGTCTTCCAACCCCAGGGCTAACGTTCTCCCGCCTAAACCGTTCCAAGTCGCGCGTCCACTTTTCAGCCAAGTCCGCTGAAGGAGTCAGCACGAGTACCCGACTCCCAGGATAGCGCACCAGATAATCGGCGATTGCTCCTAGCGCCACATACGTCTTGCCCATCCCTACTTCATCGCTTAGAACCACTCCCGGTTGGACCCGCAGGCGATCCAGGACTCCCCGCATGGTGGCCGCTTGACGACGGGCGTCGGCAGTGGATACCCGGCGCTGCACTCCTTGGAAGTCGACGCGGACGCGGGCCATCAGCGCATCCAGGCCTTGCGGCCGCGGCTCAGGTAATGGGAGCGGATATTGGACATGCCTCGACTATTGCGGCTGATAAACTGATGCAACCGAGCAGCCTGCCGGCGGGCCTGGGTGAGCGCCTCCGGCTTGCCGCACCACCGAACAGATGCCACCATGGCACCTAGCTCGAGAAGAGCGAAGCGTCTGAACCCATCATCAAGACTGCGGTCGGTGCGGATGCCCTCCGCCAGTCTTGTCACCCCGAGGTCACCAAGGAATACCGCCGTCGCTTCCCCAGTTGAGCCCAAGCGGGCTGATAGGCGCTTGCGCATCCCCTCTAAGCCTCGAGTAAGTCGCGAGAGTTGCTCCATGTAAGGCACGTCGTCCACGGAAGCATTGCCCATGCGCGAATTTCTCTTTGCGATCACCCGATCACGGAAACGGGCAAGATTCGCCGCCCCACTAGCGAGATAATCGAGGATATCGGTGTAATGAAGATCGGCCATGCCCGGCACTAGAGGCAAGAGTTCTTTGTTCATTACAGCTATTGGAAACTTCGCCTTATTGCTTCCCTCTTGAACGACAAGCCATGCGGTCTTCCCGAGTTTAAATCTGATTCGACGTTCATGCGGGAATTGATCCCGGCCACCGTTCGGCCTAGCGATCACCTTGTCCTCATACGCGACTGACCACTTCGCTATCGGCTTGCGGCTTTCGTACACAATGGTCATTGAACCGGTGAGCGCGTCGTATTCCGCCCCCTGGAGAAACGGTGTCCACAATCTGCCGGTCTGCTCGTCGTCGTTGGGAACAGACGACACTTTTGTCCAATCTACGACTCCCTCTGTCGGCGGCAGATGTTTCCGAATGTCGCCCCACGAACCAGTCAAGGCGACAGCGACTTCGGAGTTTGCCCCAAGCAACCCTGGGCCCGTGAAGTTTGGAGAACCCAGCATAGCCCAGCCCCTACTGCCTGCCCGTGCGACAAAGAGCTTGGCATGAAGCACGCGCGATCCGGCACGTTCCCCACTTTCCGTGCTTCCTGTGGTCAGGCTTTGATGAATCACGGGACAGGTCGGCTTGGCGAAAGCCAACGCTTCGGCCGACATGCCGGACCTATAAACGGGCCCTGTATCGCCGGCATCCTTTCGTACGTACACATGGACAGCTCGAGCTTTCAGGTGGGTCAACGGTTTCGAGCGAGCCCCCCCATCGAAGAAGGGTGAGACGACGTGTAATTCGTCGAGATCGTCCCGGCCATCCATCAGACGCTTCCATTGATGCAAAATGGGTTGGGCCGACTCGCTATGCAACAGATTTGTATCTCCTCCAGTAGAGGGCATACGTCGCCGCAGCTCCGTTAAGGCGGCGCTAAGCACGCGCGAGGTAGGCCACTCTTTTCGGCCGATCCTGTTCAGGTACTCCAGGCTGGAACGTGCCGTCGCGCCGAACTTGTCGCCTCTCTCCGTTGAGGCCACCCAAGCAAGTTCGAGGTTTCTGTGGAAGCCGGCCTCGGTTAAATTAGCGGACGAGACGATCAAACGAGTGGCTCGATCAAACGCTAACAGGTGCAGCTTGGGGTGGAACGCCGGAAACCTATGGGAAAAGAGCAGGTCGTAGGAGTCGACGCCCTTCTCGCTCTCGAAGTTAAACCTGTGCTTGTCAGCGAGTACAGCCACCTTTGCCTGACGCAGTCGGCTACGTAACGTCAGAAGAAACGGGGAGTCATCGCTCTTTTTCCCCGCAGTTCGGTCTGGAGCATCGGCGTCCAGACCAACCAGCATCGGGAGCACGGTCTGCTCTAGATATGAAAGATCGAGGTCAAAGGTCGTCAGGACCGCAGCACGAAGCGATTGGCCATCCGGCGGCGTGAAAGCCTCAAGCATCGGCATAACTCGCGTCATAGGCGCCGTCCCGATTCACGGGCCATGCTGATGAGATTGGGTGTGCGATAAGAATAAGTCCCCAAAGCGCCATCCCGTGACGAAGGATAGGCGACGCTGGGATCTAATTCCCATTTATCCTTACTGTGCGGGTGGAACCAGCGAGGCGTCTGGCGGCGCACCATCTCAGTCTGATGTGTTTCAAGAAGCGCTCGCAGGAGAGAGACGCCATCCTCCATGTCCAGCTCCTTTCCCATGGCGAAGTCAGAAAAGACCGGCAGGAAGTTCGCCATGCCAAGAAACGGAAGAAGACGTGCGCGCGTCTTGCGAGCCAGTTTAAGGGCCTTCTTGAGCGCATTTGAACGTGCGAGCGCGGTCGGAGAACTCGTCCCTCCGCGGCTCACGAGATCGTCCCGGAAAAGATTGAACGCCTGCATCAACGCTGCGCGATACTCCTCGAGAGCGATGATCGCGGCGGCGCGTCGCTCAAGTTCCTGGCCGCCATCTCCGCGTCCGGCACCGCGGGCGGTTCTCTTGAGGATTTCGATCTCGTCTCGATCGGCAAGGTTCCTGCGGCGCAGGAAATCAAGGACCATGGTTCGTCGGGCTGGAAGCCCCGACGTCGGCAGGAGACGTGTTCGAAGGAGCAACAACTCTTCCGTCAAGGCGTCCTGATCCCGGTGGGTTCCACTCCGCAACTGAAGCCCGAGCCGTGTCCCAATCGCGGCGAGCCGGCCGCGGCTGCGATTAAATAGGACGCGGCCAGACCGAATGGAATTCGCGCAGGCCCCCTTGTTGCGGCCACCGGCGTCCTGGCTCCAGAATAAGTTCGCTAGACGGTTCCCAGCTACAGTCAGCTCCGTCACTCCTTCTCTGAGGAGACCAAAGGATTCGAGAGACGTCCGGTATGAACCAAGCGCTCCCAGATCGGGTTGGCGTTGAATGAACGGGTAGTCTAGCGACGCACTTGAGAAATGCCAATTGCGAAAGAGCGGTTCCACCTTGGTCCGTCCGATGAGACCTCGCGAATTCTGATCCTCGACCGCGACGTTCCAGGCGACCCAAAGTCTTTCCCAGCGCATAAAGAGCCGCAATCGCTCAATGTCGCGATCGATAGCTTGGCGAACCAGGCCGCCGAGCTCCTCTTCAATGAGCTGCAGACCGCCGCAGATCATTGAGTAGTAGCGTATCCGCCTCGTCCGTGTGGTGATGCCCGGCAGCCATTCCTCCGCGAGCCGCATGGCGTACGCATAGAATCCGAGCGGGTCCTCGTTGGTAGCGCCTTTTTCGAGAGGGGCATAGGCAGTCCAACGAACGAGCCCGCTCATGCGTAGCCCTTCAACATGAACCCCGAATCTTCTGGAGCTTGGCGAGAATCTTTACCATAGCGAACGTATCTTGACCGCAGTAAATCTTGAGATTCCTCACAGTCTTCTTCCGCTCTGCCGCCGGGAGATTACCGCTCATCAGCGCAAGAAACGCCAACTGCGCTTGCTCTCCATTGCCGACAGGGAGGTTTTTATAGGTCATGCTGGGCACCAAGACTGGGAGAACGGCCTTGATCGACCAGCTGCCCTTAAAGGCGGGATCGACATAGAACGACTTCCGAAACGGATCGCCCAGGTCCCATAACCGATTGGCCGCAGACAACAACGCTTTGGCCCGCTTAGGGTAAGCTCCCGCCAAACTTCGTAGGCACTGCCCCTCAAATCCAGCGTTGTACGCTATCACCGTCCCCCGACCTGAGATCGAGGAAGCTAAGCACTCGACCAAACCCGGGCGTGGATCCGACCGCCCGTCTCCCAGATACTCAACGTGCTTGATAGGTGCCCCCTCGGTTTCCTGGACGTGGATCGAGGCTTGAAATGGCATCTGCTGGAACGGCCGCAGGCCGTCGTAAGGAGGAATGGCAGGATTTAGAGTTTCAAAATCAAGGTAGTGGAGCGGATACACAAGGGTATCCAGTAATTCGCCGATTGCGACTTTCTCGATATGAGCCTTCTTCGTCTTCTCGCAGAGGACTTGGATTTCCTGCGCTCTTGAAAGTGGAAAGTCCTCCGGTACCTCTGCGATCTTGAGAACCCCTCGGCCTTTGAGTTGAATAATCTTCCCTTCACGAATGCGAACCAAGTCGTAAATGGAGTAGTCTGGAAGACGGCGCCAGCAATGCTCCTGAAAGCTGCATTCATACGGCGAACTACAGTGAGGCCCGATATCGATCTTCGGAGAAGCGGACGACGATAAGACTCTATGCAACCGGCGAACCTCCGCAGGGACCGCTTTTATGAACGGCTTCAATTTCACGGTGAGGTTGACCAGCGTAAAAAACGACTTCGGATTAATAGGGCCACGACGGACGTATTGATTGTTGACATGCATGAGGATGGCCCGGCGCAGCCGGAATCCGGCCCCCTCCAGAATGTAGGCCTGTATCGCTAAATCCTGAAGATATACATCGTTGACGTCCGTCGCTCCTTTGACCTCTACAAGATCCCAGGTGCCGTCCGCATTCCGATTGAGGATATCGGAACGAACCAATGTCTTATCGAATAGCGCGGCAGCCTCATAAATCGTTCGCGCGCCTGAATTGACTGCAGCAGCTGTCGAATCGAGCGCGTGTTGCTGATGCAAGTAGTCGGCCGTAATATCGACACCACCGGGGAAGCGCGCCCGCGCGAGTCGCCCAATAGCATGCCCTTGATCGAAATTGCGTTGAAGTCCAGGTGGACTCGGCGGGATGAGATCTTTTCTGTTGCGGTAAAGCCAAAGGGACTTCGGGCATTGCAGGCCGCGGACGTACTGCGACTTCGATAGGACGCCGGACCCCATTATTCTGTCCTCAGTAGCCCGGCTCCAGCCTTCGGCAGCCAGATAGCTGAATGGTGATCTCCGAATGCGATCGCTCGATCGCTCGCAAACTCAACGCCTACCCATGCGCATACGACAGCATCCAATACGTCTTCGATCGCTTTGAGGCCCGGGGCCATACCCGGCTTCTCGAGGATTGTTAATGGGTCTGGGACCAACGCTGAGACACCGTGAATCCGCTGGCCCAAGGCAGCCCGGAGTTCGCCAAGTTTCTCTGCGACGAACCGGAACCGATCTATCGACATGAGCCCAACGTGATCCTTCGTGTACGCCCACCTACGCGCGACCTTGTACGGCAAACGATAATCAAGGCCGATCAGCTCGATGATGGCTGGGTGCGGATATGTCTCCAAGAAACATCCAGTGCGGACTGTGGCCCCAGCGGCCGCAAAGCTAAGTCCCAGCGCTCTAAGGGCATCAAAAACGATAGCCGCCTGCTTGCCCGGACGGTCCGGACTCGGCGAATGTGTTCCCGCGCCACGCCCTGAGTATTGTCTTGAGATAGCATCGTCGGATGGCCGACGCCTAACAATACGCTTAGCGGATAGCGGCATATCAACAACAGCTATATCGACGCGCCCAATCCGAGCGAGCATACCAGCTGAACCTAAATGGGCCTTCGCCGACCAAACAGGAGTCTGGCCAATCTCTGCAAAGGAGCGTCCCACCCAAACCAACGTCGGCCGCCGGCCTTTGACATAATCAACCAAGGCAAGCCCCGAAGGGTTCTTCGTTGTCCACGCCGCGTCAAAGCCAAGAATCCTTAGACAGGCCATGGGCTTGCCGGCCTCTGAGACATCCCTCATCAGTGTCCTGACCGAGGGCTTCGACGCGGGGTGCTCACTTCCACGGACTTGCGTTCAGGATGGCAGCATTTCGGATCTGCCGGAGATGGATCAAGTCGAGTTTGAAAAGGGTTGCCGGCACGAATAGATTTGTGCAAGTCATCGTAAATCTCAAGTATGACACGCTTGGTCCGATAATCGCCGCCGAACTTCTCTTCATCCTTCCGCCTTACGAGTGGGAAAGTATCCATTATGTGCTCGATAGCGTGGCGCGGCGTCGGAAACACCTGTGTGAGGTTATCGGGTTGACGCCGCCACTCGTCTTCGGTGCCGAGGTATAGATGGAAGAACGCGGCGTCAAGTTCACATCGAAGCAAGAATCGACGTTCGGCATCCCACTTAAAAGGTGGCCCGCTCCATCCGCAATCAGCGGCAAATGGCTCCAGATCCCACGCGGTATAGGTCAACTCTAACGCGCGGGGAAGAAGCCAATCTTTAGTAAGCAACTTCTTCTTCTGTGGTTTCCCACTTATACTCCACGGGCATATCGAGTCGAAGATTGCAGGAGAGAGGACGGGGAGTTGCCTGAAAACGTTGTATTTCAAATGCGTTCCGCCTACCTTCTGTCGCGCCGCAAAATCCGACACGAATGAGTCAAGGCAGGCTGGAAGCAACGCTACATTTTCTGCAGACGCCGCCGCGGGGAACATCAGGAGAAAAGTGTCGCCACAGGCCGACAGCGGAATAACAGCGGAGATGAGGGTTCTTTCGTTCGTGCTATTAGTGATGTCTCTCCACCCAAGGAGCCACTTCCTCTTCCATGAATCAGGAATTGTGGACGATACTTCTTTGCCGGGCACCCAGTCATGTGGCTGAATGCAGAACATGGGATCTTGCAGCTTCGATATATCCGGCTGCGGAAGTATCCCGACATTCAGCTGCGCCTGAGTCGCCCCATCGTAAGTCGAAAACCTGTGATTAAACTGGTGTAGCATCTTAGCCTCATAAAGGGGCAAGTAAGCTAAACCATCTTTCTCAAATTTATTTCCCACAAGCTCCCAACCGTCCGAGGCTAGCTGCGCACGGGTTCGGAACAGGTGCGAATCGTTCGCCATATGAAACATCGCGCTAAAGGTCAGCCCCCACTGGTTGTCTTGGGGTGCTTCTTCTCGAATCAGCACCGGATTTCGCCGATGTAGGGCTTTGCAAATTTCCGCGTCCCGGCCCGATCGGAATACCGGGCAGTTCTTGGCATTGGGATTCAAAAGCAATATTTCATCTGCCGTAAGTGAAAACTTCCTCTCACTGTTCTGCACTTCATCTGGATGTCTCGCATAGAAAATGAATTCCGCGACGTCGGATGGTGCAAGGCGCCCACCAAAAATTAAGAGGCAGAATTTCATGGCGTGGTGAACGCCCGGAAATAAGAGATCTTCGTTTTCAAAACTCCAAAGGCTTGCAAGCGATTTATGTGACACGATGTCTTGAAAGAAGAACTTCGTTGTCTCGTCCGTTGCGATTCCTGTAGGCAACACACAGCCGACGCGCCCTTTCGGACCTACATGGTTCTTCATTCCTTCCGCAAAAATGGCGTAAAGGTTAATGTCACCTCGTCCGCAAAGCGGATAGCGGCCACTATCGCGCATGAAGTGGCTTTCGCCTTCTGACCGGCGGACCGCAATCTGGAACTGTTCGCGCAGGGCCCGGTCCCCTGGCTCCGCGGAGTCGCTCAGCCGATTGATCAGGCGTTTTCTTTCAGCCGCATTCGGTGCATTTGCGATGTCGGGACGTCGCTGGGCAAACCATTCCTTCTCTTGAAGTTTGACCCGTTCCCAAGGCGGGTTACCCAAAATTGCATCGAACCCTCCGCGAACAAAGACCTCCGGAAACGCAAGATGCCAATGAAAGAAGTGATGACTTTCCGCGAGGCGCTGGACTTCGTCGAGTAGCGGCTGGTCGTGCTTGGATACCTGGCCATCGGCTAAGGAGTTAATCAATCCCTGAGTGATCCCGATTACACTCCGCTCATTATCCGGTTCACCGAAATATTTGCGCATGACGAAGGCGGAACACCATACATCCGCAAGTCTCTTTTTCTGCCGGAATTCTTCGGTCCGCTCACTCTCTAGAAAGGCTCTTTCTTTACGGTGAACATCCTCTGGGCGGTCGTCGGGCAATT
Source organism: Elusimicrobia bacterium RBG_16_66_12 (assembly GCA_001800005.1). GTDB lineage: Bacteria > Elusimicrobiota > Elusimicrobia > UBA1565 > UBA9628 > GWA2-66-18. Next base: position 60,455 of record MGUL01000041.1, read on the forward strand.
CGTCAAGTGCGGCGGCGGCTTGCTGCAGGCGTTCTTGGGTTTTAACATCCTGCGTGGCGAACAGATCACCAAAGCCACTGCGCTCGGCCTTATTCCGCTTCCTCAGAAGCGTGCAAGCCTTCTTGTCGTCCCCCTCGATCGCAGTAAAAGCATCGTCGGGCAAACCGGCGGAAATCAATTCTGGCGTGGTCCCAAGCAAGCTATTGCCCACACGAATGTGATGGTCGAGGAATGAAAGTGGCTTGCCAGGTTCAACTGCCTCAAGCCAGAGAGCGACACGGCAGAGCTCTACCGACATCGGATTGATGTCAACGGCGTATATGCAATGGCTAATAACCTGCCGCAGAGCGTGGCGCAGCTGGTCAGGCGCCGGTTCGTCGTCGCCGGCACGCACAAGCGCCAGACGACGGGCGATTCGTTGAGCCGCCGCAATGAGAAAGTGACCGCTCCCACAAGCTGGGTCGCAGACTTTCAGTGACAAGATGGCCGCCTCGGCGCTAGGAAATCCGAGGGTTTTGTAGTTGCGCAAGCGATTACTCAGAACGGGATTGAGGGCGCTGTCTAGCAGACAGTCCACCAGACTAGCAGGCGTGTAGTAGCTCCCGGAGGTCTTTCTATCGTTACCGGCAGCCTGCTTGAAGCTGAAACGGGGTACAGGCGAGGTCAGGACTATAGGATGCAGCTCTAAAAGGCTCTCATAGACTGCCCCGAATTCCTCCGTCGCAAGAGCTCCAAAATTCACTGGGAGCCTTTGCTTGGTTTTGGGGTCGTCAAACGAACATAGCCGGTCAAGAGCATGGAGAAGCGCGGAGTTACTCAGAAGGCATGTGCTTAGCGGTCCAAGGCTCTGAGGATCGAACAACTGTCCCCCGAACGCTGTTGTACCAAGCCGAGCCCCTTGTTCGGGATGTTCAAACAGCTCAAAAGTAGACAGGAGGGACAGCCAGGCATCACAGTGTCTCTCAGTCTTGAGGCCTCGCGTTCGCGCCAAACGACGCAGCCGTTGCACGCTATAGTAATCAAAGTAGGTGCGCAACTTCGCGACTGGCGTTTCCTTGGTGAAAATCAGGCCGCGATCCTCTACTACATTTAGAAATAGCAGGCGGTAGATCAGGCGCAATAAGAAGCCGAAGAATACTGTGTGTTCTAAAGTTCCAGCATCTATCTGCCCGCGGAGGGCCTTGTTTTCTGGATGTGCGATAAATCCGGTGCCAAGGATTTCCAGCGCCTCGGTCACGGCCGTGCGTAATCCAGCACGAATGCGAGTCCCCTGCTCAATTGTGTCCTGATGATATCGCTCGATCAGGCTCTCAGCCGCGGTGCTATTCGTAACCGGAAGCCGACTAGCGTGCAACAATCGAAAGAGAATCGCAAAATCAGAAAAAAGGCCGTCAGTGAAGATCCGATCGAGATCGAACTCCAGGTAGCTCAGTTTAATGAGACGTGAACTGTTGCGCAGCAAGCGCAATACGCGACCATTGGTGGCAAGGCCGTAGAGTTGTTCGCTCAAGTTGAGATATTCCTGAACTAGGCCGTGAGCCGACATGCGCAGCGTGGCGTTGACAGGCTTGCGGTCGAGCGCAGAGGGTTCGCGATAGCCGACAATCTGCACAGGTATTTGAGCTCGGTTCGAAGCGCGATGTGAAATATTGTAATTCTTGCCGTTTAGTTCGGTTCCCTTGGGTTGATACTCGAGCTGATAGCCCAGCAGCCCTAAGAGGGGCATCATCCACTGCTGGCGCGTCTCAGTCGTGGCAGGCGAGTCAGCCTTGAGCGTGTCGAGTTTGCGCTGGAAGATACGCCAATAGTCCTGAGCGTCGGCCCAGGCGCGGGCAATCTCGTCCTTAACCTTGGCGTCTGAATCTAGATTGAAATCTACGGGACGTTGCCCCGGCGCCTCCTCGATCCGTTCGAAGATATCAGATGAAAGAATCGCTCCTTCGATGCGGATACTAGGATAGTTCACGCTCCATCCTCCGGAAGAAGGATGTAAATGCCGAGCTGATCCATCGGCAGTACGGGATAAACCACCTGAAAGCGCTGCTTATCCATCAAGGCACTAAACCGCTCGTGTGCCGCAACCAGGCGCTTGGATTGTTTTTCCGCAATCCCATCGAACTCAGCACCGAGCTTATCAAGCAATTTTAGTTCATTGACTAGAAAGCTTGCGCGGGCCTGTGGGGACAGATCGCTAGATGCACGAGCAACGGCCAGGATATCTTTGGCCTCCGCGTGATCAAGGAACTCTTTCTGATCAGGAGCTCCGCGCCAACCCCAAAGCAACATTTCTTCGGCGACAATCTGAGGCCCCCCTTTGCCTTGTTCGATTACGTTTCGGCACCGAAAGAGCAACAACGTCGTCTTCTTGGCGACTTGCTTAGTGCGGATGACTGCAGCACGCGCAGCGCGCTTGTCCTGCCGGCCGAGGGTATTCGCCATCACAAGCTGACAAAGCTGTTCCACGAAGCGATGGTTGCGGCCAAGATAGTGATAGCCCTCTGCCGTCGGAGACTCAAAGCTCACCTTCACGATTCTGCCTGCCGGCAACAGATCGACAAGCTGCGCGGGAAGGTTCCCCATAACAAGTCCGTAGCCGTCCTTCTCTTTCGCAATCTGGACGCCGAACAGGCCCGAAAGAGCGGCAGTAACGAACTCCTCGACAGCCTTTACATTGCCGATGGCCTCATCGACCGCATGCAAATCTTCCGCAATCTCCTGCGCCTTGATTGCATTTTGGGCGAAGATGCTGCGGGATGCTTTTTCTCGCTCGGCAGCCTCGTCGATTTTTCGACTGACATTAGCTTTGGCTAGAGCCGCCTCGCCGAACTCGGTGAAGTCGAACAGCATTCGTTGGTCTGGGCCGCGCTTTCGTTCGATGCGTCGGTCAGGATTAAGAAGTAGCGCTTTGGTAATAGTGTCGATGATGCTCTGCGAATCTTCTGGAAATGGCACGTTGATGCCCGTCGCCCGTTTAATCTCTCGCACTTTACGCAAGAGCACATCCAGCACGATCCCATCGATGGGGTTATCTGTGCCATAAAGCAGGCACGCCTTAACTTCAGGTGCCTTCTGGCCGAAGCGGTCAACGCGGCCTTCACGCTGCTCCAGACGGTTGGGGTTCCAAGGAAGATCGTAGTGCAGAACGCCCGTGAAGGAATCCTGAAGGTTAATACCCTCGCTAAGGCAGTCGGTTGCAATTAGAACGCGCGGCCTGTCGCCTGCCATTTCGGCAATCCGATGCTTCCGAACATCATCGGGAAGTTCGCTCGTCACTACACGCAGATCGAGCTTCGGGTATTTCTTCCGGAGAACGGGTTCCAAATGCTTACCAAGGTAGTTCGCCGTTTCAATATAACGGCAGAAAACAACCGGCCTGAACCCTTTTTCAATCCAGTCTTCAAGAACGATCGCAGCCGCAAAAAGCTTCTGATCGTTCTTTATGTCCCCCAATTTCTCTAGGCGCTCAGCAAACTGACGCAGCTGTCTGCGCTGATGATCACTCCATTCAGCATAATCCACGACCTGACTAAGCGCGTTGTCGCTCTCGAAGCCGAAGTCGGGGTCACGAACAGGGTTTTCCGCCTCTGGATCGGATTCCGTCAAAGCGTCCTCAGCGCCGGCCTCTACCGCGGTTCCGAGCTTCCCAGAACGCGCGTTGAGCATTTTTACACCGGCAGCCGGACTAGACATCACCCCACGCAGCAAAGCCAATGCAGTCCAATATTGGACTCGCTTCGTTCTCTGGCTAGATCCGTCGGGCACGACCATCTTTTGTGCGAAAGCTAATATCTCTTCGAAAAAAGCTGCATATTGACGGGATAGGTCGTAAGGCCACTCGAATGCTTCACGCGTAGGGAATGGAGTATCCTCACCCATCCACTTCTCTACGTCGGCACGCTTACGTTGGACAAAGTGCTGGGCGAGCTCGCGCCGCTCCGCCTGGGAGGAGTTTGGCAGATCGAGAGTCTCGAATTGAGGTTTGAGTAGTCCTAATAGAGACTGGAACTCGTCGGGCTTGCCGCTGTGTGGAGTAGCCGTAAGAAGAACTAAGTGCTGGCCGGGCTTTGCGGCGATTTTGCTTATCAGATGGAAGCGTTGCTGCTGAGCAGAAGAGGCGCCAGCGGGTCGCGCGCAGGTGTGCGTTTCGTCAACAATCACGAGTTCCGGGCACTGCTCGATAAAGACATCTCTGCGATTGTCGGATTTGATGAAGTCGATGCTGATGATCTGATAGGGGTAGTAGTCATAAACACTGGCATCGCCTTGAATCTGACGATCCAGCCGAGCTTGAGTATTAGAACGAATGATCACCGCTTCAATGTCGAGTTTAGACCGGATTTCCTCTTGCCACTGCTCGCAGAGATGAGGCAAACAAACGACCGCAAAGCGCTTGATCTTCCGTCGCTCAAGAAGCTCCCGCACGATGAGCAACGCTTCAATCGTCTTACCGACACCGACGTCATCAGCGATAAGTAGCCGCACAACGTCCTGCCGTAGCGCCATGATCAATGGAACGATTTGGTATGCGCGAGGACGGAATGAAAGCTTGGCGAGCGCACGGAACGGTCCCGCGCCGTTGCGGAACGCCAGACGAGCAGAGTCGTATAGGAGCCGGGCAGTACTTACGTCCCCAAGATCGCTCGGTTCCGGCGCATTGAATCGGGCGTCCACGGGCTGGTCGCGCTCTATCTTGAGTGGCAGGTAGATGCCGGCAATCTCTTCGTCAGACCCGCCCAGAGGCTTGACGATGAGCATATCCGGGTCGTTCGACGGCATGACCACCCACTCGCGGCCCCGAAGCGAGACGAGCTCACCCGGTTGTCGGAGAGCTTTCAACGGACCTTCCGGAAAATATCCGGCCGCTGGGCGATCCTAGCCCCTAGATTCTCTCGATAATGCCAGACCCACACTTCGCCCCCTTGAGCGATAATTGCTTGGCGCTGGCTCTCGTCGCGGGCCTGGACCTCGGGAGTGTCATGTGGCGATCCATCACAGAAGACCCAAAATCGCGGCTCGTAATAGAAGTCAGGCTGGCAGTAAATCCCTTCGATTCTTTTTTGCGCCGCATCAGGGAGGCGAAAGCCGCCGTCGTAGAGGTGCTTGATGAATGCGCGCTCGGTCGACGAGTTGGGGTCGAGATGCCGCAACATCGCTTGATGCTGCTCTTCGTAATCCCGAAACCCGGTATTCGTCTGAATCTCGATGTCGCACAGCGCAAGTTTATCCAGCGCCTCGCGAATTGCAAAGCGATCGATAACGTGATGGTCGCGCTGGTTATAGTAACTGAGCAGATCGTCGTAGGATGCCGGCGCCAGGTACTTCGGGTCGTCATAGCGGCAGATCTTCTTCGCCGCTTCGATTACTTTGCGGAATGTTTGAACGTTTTCAACGAATTGCGAAAGAATCCCGAGGCTTCCTTCGGAAGCTTCGTAGAGAAGAATGTTAGGCGCCTCGGCATCACCAACGGAAACCACTCCGATCTCACTCGGTTCCACCTGAAAGACCGTCTCTATCGCCCTCTTGAGCGCGTGCTGGAGCGTAATGACCCCCGCCCACGCCAACCCAAGCGGCTGTATAGGCTCGATATACATCGCATCAGCTACATTCGAGGTGAAGAGTTTGACCAGCCGGAACTCTTCACGCATTGTGTCATCGGGTTCGGGCATCGAACTCTGCCAATTACCGGAGGTCAGGCCTATCGGGAAACCCTCCACTTTTTGCGTGCGCCACTTCATGTTCACGTGGATGAGCCGCGCCGCGGGTATATAACGCAGGTTTAGAAGAGCGGTCCCGCTCGATCGGGCGATCGCCTTGCGGACCCGATCTAATGGCCCGCCATCAACCGCGAAATAAGTCTGGATATCAAAGCCTCGGGAGACACGCTCCTCCTCCTCACATGAAATCCGATCGACCTCCTCTGCGCGAGACTCGGACATTTCCAGCAGATCATGAAGATGCTCTTTGTTCGCATTGTCGGCGAGATTCACTCCGGAGAAGGGACAAATCTCCAAGTCCTTCTGTTCACCGGTCAGGTAGTATCCCGCCTTGGTGCTGATCTTCGCTTCAGTCAGCGAGGACTCTGCATCCTGCAACACCATCTGATCCACCTTATACTTCCGGCCGTTGTGATAAATGACGTTAAGTGGACCGAATTCACGCAGTGCGATCGCGCGGGGGCGAGAGATGAACTCACCAGATGAGCCGCCGGTCGGCACGAAAATGCGAATCGGTAGCCGCGTGAAGTTATACCCAGGAAGGAATCCCTCGGAGGCGAGGTAACGATACGGGTAAAATTCTGACAGGGTGGCAGATCCGGAGGTGTCGTTTCGCAGGAGATTGAGCTGACGATTGGCCTGATCCTGGTGGCGCTTGTACTTCTTGTATTCGTCACTGCTCACGCTGAGTCGTCCACTGTCGATCGGCTGAGTGGCCCGCGTAAGCAGCGACCGCGCGGAGCGATATAGGCGACGCCAGCGTTTCATCGCATCATCGAGCTTATCGTCGAGTTTGCTCAGGTTCTGATCAAGCCAGGCATCTGAATACCACGAATTCGCTCGCGTATCGAGATCCGTCTCAAAGTCTTTGATTACGCGCCGAAATGTTGCCTTGATTGCGGTATAAGCCGCTGGAGAAATCTTCAGCCCTTCACGAACACCCGGCGCGAGAGGCATGTCGGCATTGTCATCGCTGACAAAGCGCATCAGCGACGGCCGGTCGCCGCCTTCTGAGTCCAAACCAGGCAACCCGATCTCACTGATTGCCAGCGCATTCAGGTGCGTAACGAGAAGCTCTTGATTGCACAAGTCCAGTCTGGGCGCCTGTACGGCGCCGGCGACCAGCTCCGCTTGCTGCTGGAAGTAGTGGCGATCATGAGCAGAGTAGCTCGAGCAATAGGTGAACACTAGAGCCCCTTGGCCGCTTCTTCCTGCGCGTCCCGAGCGCTGCGTATAATTCGCAGCGTTGGGCGGAGCGTTTCGCATATGGACCACACTCAAGCCGCCGATATCGATACCAAGTTCCATCGTTGGCGAGCAGAAAAGCGCGCTAATCGATCCACTGCGGATACGCGCCTCGTCGAGTTGCGTCTTCGCCTCGTCGACATACCAATCCGCGCGGAATCGGTCTTCCCGCTCTTGTCGGGCTTCCGTATTGAGTTGGCCCGTGTGATCCTCTGCCCGGAGCCTTTTGCCCTGCGAGACATCCCGGCGATACATATCGCGAAAGAAAACATTCGGCTTCGGTTTCTGATCTTTGTAGGAACGGCGTTTGATGACATCCGGTTTTACCGCTTCACCATCACCGAGCTTCCATTGGATCTTCTCGATCCGAAGACGGAATACCGGAACCTCGACATTCTTTTCGCTTCGCGCGCTCTGCTGAGATAAATAGTCAGCTTCTTTGAGCTTACCCATCAGCTTCATGATGAAGTCGCGGTAAAGGTCGCCTTTGAGATCGAGCTCGATCCCCTTATAGTTAGCGAAGTGCTTTATGTACTTCCCGAGAGCGCTGGCCCGTCCCATGCTTTTTGAGGCCAGACGCGCGGACTTGTGGAGCGGCTCAAGGCGGATGACACAAGGCTCACGAAGATCTTCTTTCGGATCGAGCGTCCACGGTGCTTTAAGCTGCTCGCGGAAGTGCTTTTCAAATTCCTTCAAGCGCACGGCCGTCAGGAAGTTCTCGCTGTGGAGCGCATACTCCAAGCGGAAGAAGTCGAGGATCGTGGAGAGGAAATCCTTCCTATCCGCGTGAGACAGGTTGGAAACCAAGGGCATATCCGCCCAGAATTTATCCTCGGCGACGATCTCGCCAAGATTTACGTAGTCAATATTCAATAGGCCGCACTGTTCTAAGTTCGGGAGCACAATACGCCAACTGCGCCGAAGATCAGAAACCGCCCGATAAAAGAGATATGCCTGGAACGTCTGCTCGTAATCTCGACGAACCGTCGCGAGCGCAGGCTCCTGATCCCGGTTGCCAAAGTCGAGAAACGGCAGGGCGAGCGCCTTAAATACGGCCTCGCCGATATTGGCATAGGTCAATGTCTCGTTGGGTGCGCTTGCAAGCGCCTTGCGTATGCCCGCGCGAAGCTGAACAACTTGCACGAAATCGTTGAAGTGTCCGGCCTGAAGCGCGGCGTCCTGTCGGTTATCTGTGAAGCTTAGGAGCTTCTGGTCCCGGGTTTGATACCCGGCGTCGTTCAGCTGATTTAGAATCGAGAAGGCCGTGATCGTGGTCGAGGTACTACGACCTTCGCTGCCGAGCTTCGTGAGCTTGGTCCCCTCCCGCATCTTGGCGTCGAAGAACACGCCCCCCGTAGGATCGAAAAGGAGCGGCGCCTCCATGAACCAGCCCCAGAACTTCATTGGTTTAGAATCTGAGCAGTTTCCAAATTCATCGAAGTGGATTTTTTTCGGGAAAAACGCAGCCTTTTTCGAATCGGGGACTGGGCCGCTCTTCGTTTGCCTAAACCACGCCTCGGGCAAATAATCGGAATCGACAGCGGGGTCCCACACCTCCTCTCCAACGATCAAATACCCGTCCGTCGTCTCTCCCTCCTCATCCTCGCTACTCTCACGGAACTCACGCGGTTCCAGTTGATCACCGGCGCGAGACACGCAGATGAAAGGGAACCCAGTCGCGCGACTAAAGACATTCGGGAAGATCGGCTTTTTATTCTTGTCGTCTTGCTTGTAAATTCCCGGCTCGAGCGTGATGAAGCGGTTCTCATCCTGATCAAGCGTCGTGTAGACAGCACCCGTCTGGGCAATGAACTGGTGCAGTCGGAAAGGCAGCAGCGTGTAGCGAGATCCGCTGTTCTGAACTTCCTTGTTGATCGAACTAATCCACAGCAGCATGCTCTCTAGGCATTTTCGGCAGGCGTCCTCAGTTAGACCGGAGTCCTCAACGAGACGGGCGATTACAGTGCTGATGCGATGTGGCCGCTGACGCACCAACTTGCCTTCTCGTTCTTCGAGGGCTATCCGATTCTCGAGCCATATCGCGACGGGGTGCACTTTAAGTTTTGCCGCGTCGTATTTGGGGTTTAGGCCCGCGTTGATCGCTGCGGCGAGCGCCGAGCGTGTCGGGAGAGCGCCCGAAGGCTCAAGTGAGCGACTGAGCGTCTCTGTTATGACCTGATCGGGGGTGAATGGGCGTCCGAACATCGTTGTGGCAACCCGCGCGACCTGTTCTCGCTGAGAGACGAGGCTGCCAACAGAGACCATGGTCGCGGATGTGCCAATGCACGCGACCGGCTGCTTGCATTGCGCTCGAATTCTTCGGATGAGCATTGCAACGTCCGCGCCCTGGCGACCGCGGTAAGTATGCAGCTCATCAAATACTAGATAACGGAGATTTTCATAAATTGCATCACGGATCGGACGCTCCTGCACTCGCGTGAGCAGGAGTTCCAACATCATATAGTTCGTCAGAAGAATCTGGGGCGGATTCTCCCGCATTGCTATGCGGCGCTCTTCCTTTTCCTGGCCTGTATACTGGCCGAAGCTGATCGGGAAAGCCTTGCCCGTGCTCTTCTCGTAATTCTCTTTATATGTCTTGAATTCGTTGGTCTGAGAATTGATCAGGGCGTTCATTGGATAGACAACAACCGCCGTACCACCCTTAGAACCTGGTTCAGTAAGAAGGCGATGGAAAATCGAAGCGATGTAGGTAAGCGATTTACCGGAGCCTGTTCCAGACGTCACAACGAAATCCTGGCCTGCAGTGCCGAGCTTGATCGCCTCCAGCTGGTGGCGATATAGCGAATAGCCTTTGAAAATGTCAGCCGTAGCGCCGTGCAACACGCCGCCGGCGGCAACGGTACCAATGCCGCCAACCGTCTCGTAGGACGGATTGAATTGGAGCAGCGGCTGGGGCCAGAGTTTTCCTTCATCAAGCGCAGCCTCAACCGCTTCACGGATTGCCGGATCGGCGATGTTTATGAAGCTGCGGATGTAGCTGGCGTAGTCGCCAACAATCTTGGAATGAGTTTCGAAGACGTTCATTTAAGCTAGCCACTCCGGCGGCACAAGCTTCTTTCCGCTGCGCCACTCTTCTACAAGATGAAGGTCAGGAATTTGGCCCCAGACATCCGAACCTGCATGGTCGAGCACAATAATTTGCATCCGGTCACCGCTGTCCCGCACGACCGCGGACATGAGGCTAAACACTTTCCGAACTGCCTCGAGATCTTCGTCCTTAAGCTTTGGATCCTCGTCCTCTTGTGACGCTTTACCCGCAAGCCGTACAGGGAAGTAGACTTGGCTCGGCTGGTCGTAGACGACAAAGTTTGGCACAGGGCTGAAGGGAAGCCCGAGGAAAAACTGATGTAGCCCCAAGGACACGGCAACGTGATAGGAGAGCCAGTTTGAACCGCTCCCGATCTCCCATAGGAAGTCTTCTCTATCGATGCCTTTCACCTTGATCGAAAGGTCCGGGATTGAAAGGGAAATCGGATCGTTGGGCCGTTCAGCATCCAATTTTGGGATTAACTTTCCCGCATTGAGGCTCACCGCATCCAGGGCGCGCTTTGTCTTTGCGCGGATCGCGCCCTCCGAAATGGCGAGTTCGAGGGCGGCCACCTGTTCCTCGAGCGACTTGACCTCGTTATCAAGATTGCTGTCGTGCCCAATCTGGGAATAGAGTTGGAGCGATTGCTCAAGGTTTCCGATGAAGCGTGAGACTCGAAGGGAATCGTAGTAGGTCTGCTTTGCTTGAGAGGATCGCTTTTCAACAGCGTCTCGCCTAATCTTTATTCCATCAAGCTGCTCCGTAGTCTGCCGGATCTCAGTCTTCACTCGCTCCAACTCGCGATCAAAGGCAGCAGGCACGTTGCCGGCCTGCCCCGCGGACTCCTCAACGGTGCGAAGCGCTGTGCAGAGTGTCGCTAACCGCTCTTTCGCTTCTGTGATAGCATGCCCACATACAGGGCAGTCATTGCCGCCGCTGTGCATTGTGGCGAGCCAGTCCGAGATTTTGAGGCGATCTCGTTGAAGATGCAGGGCTCCCTCATATTCCTTGCTCGTCTTCCTGAGAGTCTCCATCTCGCCAAGTCGTCGCCTTAGCCCCGAAAGACGCATGGAGACCTGGGATTCCTCGGCCTGAAGGCCCACGAACTCTTGAACTGCCTCTTCAACCGTCTCTGATGTGACCTTATTGCCTGATCCGGCAGGACGCTCGACTACCTTTGAAAGCAAATCAACAAGCTGGGCTTGGCTAGCATTCTGAGGTATTGGTTGATCGACAAGTCCTAATTCCCGTGCTTCTGTGGCCTTGGCCCGAATCTCAGCCATCCATCGTTCAGAAACCTGGCGCGCCGTCGCCAACTCGCCCTTCTTCCGGCGAAGCTCACGCCTTAATTTCTCAAGCTCATGCTGTTTAGCGAGGAGCTGCGGGGTAACGGCATTCAGGACATACGGGAAGATAGTTTGAAGTTTCTGCGAGTGCTCAGGCCGATCAGCCTTGTAGAACAAGATGTCGGGGTTCGCGACGACGTTTTGCGGCTGGAACAGAAACGGGCCGAGGTCCCTGAAACTTGGTCGAGACAGAAAGCTCGCGTCAGAGTCGTTGGGATCGAAATCTAGATTGGTCAAGCCTGCGAGTTCATCAAGCATTCGCTTTACAGCTCGAACGTTGGAGTTGCTTTGCGTGATCTGCGCGGGGATATCGACCTTGGGCGCCTCAACAACGAACATATCGCCCGTCGATTTCTGTGAACCAGGCTCTCTACGCGCGAATAACTTCTCGCCGGCCGCAGTCTGAACAACGACACCAAACCATTCACATGCGTTGCGGATGGTTAATACCGGAATCGAGCACTTGTCGGATCCAAGACAGTAGTCGATTATTGGAATGATGGCCGATTTGCCCGTACGCGAGGAGCCGCTTATCACGTTTACGCCGTTGGTCTTAAACGGGAGTCGTCTCGGCAAAATTCCGGACTTCTTCGGCCACAGGACTATCTCTTTGATTTGGAATTGCATTAGAAGCTTACCTTGAGGTTGACCGAGATTTCATGAAGGGACAACTGCCCACACCATCCGCCAAGCTTCTCAACTGCGCGGCTCAGTGGGCGGATGGATTCTGGAATACCAGCCTTGGGGGCGGTCACGGACGAGGCAAGTACGTTTCCTTTAGCCGCATCCAGCAGGAGCAACTTCGTAGAAAATGCGAGTCGGAGCGCTTCAAGTGAAAGCGGGCGCATGGTCGTTGCTCGTCCTTGAATTGCCAGGATCAAATCGTTCTTGGATACGCTCGATTCGCTGAATTTGCCGATGAACGCGCGAAGCCCCGAGGCTAGTCGAGTGGAATGAAGTTGCTCCATCGTCTCAACGTGAAACGCGATTGGGAGAACTAAAAATAGCAGTGGTAACGGCGGCGGGCTATGAGTGGGGTTTGCTTCGGTATAGCCGACAACGAACCGCCATAGAAGTAGGGCGCCGAGAGCAGGGTTCTGTACGTTGTTCGCTTCGACGCTGAGGACGCTCATGGCGCCTTGGTTTCCTTCAATGGGGCTGCCCGAAGTTGATTTACATAATCAGGATGCCACCCGACTTTCTCGGCGTCCGCCAGAGAATGGAAGCTCCCGGGAGTGAAGTGGCCCGGCACTGCCATCCCTTGGAGCTGGGCCTGATGCAAAGCGCAGTCCTGATAAAGCAACTTCCCGTGCTCTACTGCGGGCCGATTCTTGTGCTCGATCGCGCACTTTCGCCGGATATTGTCCCAAGTGCGCTGAAGGTTATCCGCGAATTCGTCGAAACTCTCGGGCTGGACGTCGCCTTTCTCACTCCATTGCGTCCGATCTGCGGCTGCGCGAAGAAAGTCGTTTACTGCGCGCAACCGCTCATCGTAATCGGCGTCAATGAGATCGAGTTGGCGGACATAGGTTCGCGTCTCCAAGTCTCCGGCGATTGCTTCCTTTGAGGGAGTAGGAGCAAAGCTCGTGAGGATGGTTCGGCGGTCGTGTTTTCGCACGAACGACATGATTTCTTTCCGAATCTCATCGACAGCTAGGATTGCTGGTCGTTTCTGCTCAATCAACTGGTCGATTTTTTCCTTGACGAGGCCTAGAGCGAATTTCAGGGTGGCATCCCTTAGCTCGGTCGGCACGAGAGCCATAGCGGGAAGCGCGCGCAGATCATCGTGCGCGCTCCCGGACCCATGTTTGAGGGAAAAGTTGCAGATAATCGCGGCGACCAACCCTTCGTCTGCACCGAAGACTCGTTCCAACTGTGGAGCAAGGGCTGCAGAGACGCCGGGCTTCTTTGTGTATCCGGGGGAATCGCCCCACAGTATCACCCTCGCCCTTGTCAGGGCCGCCTTGGCGTCCTGTGCCGTTGCCGCCGCAGAAAACGACTGAGCAATGTCGCCGCTTAGCGGCTTAGAGACAAATAATTCGAAAAACGTCGTCGTCGGATCAAGAGTCGCCGATTTTACCGCCTCGATCCAGTTTCCGAAGGTTTTCCACAACTCCGGCGAGCGATCGGCAACTGGATTCCCTACCAAGGCGCTCTTATCCTGCTCGGCTATAGTAGTCCCACTTGGGGAACTGACTCCAACGTCATCGAAGACCTCAACGCTGACGGAGGATCCGGGCGGTGCTCCCAAAACGCGAGCCAAGCAACGAGTCGTCTGAAGGGAAAAGCCCAAATACTGCCCAGGCGCAACCGAGGATTGAGCGGCAGCGGCCCCAGGGGCCCCAGTCACCTTCGGTCGAACAGTTTGTTTGGAAATCGGAACGCTCATAGAGTTGAAATAATTTCAGGATATTTTAGCATTCTCCACGGCTGACCCAACGACGTCCAAAAAACCGTTGGACCCGAAGGGTGGAGCGATTGCGGACCGA
>MGUL01000042.1:0-6256 GCA_001800005.1 Elusimicrobia bacterium RBG_16_66_12
AACACGAGCAACAGAAGGTCAAGATCGCAAACCACGCGGCCACCCTCGCCGCCGAGGTGGAACGCTACACCCGCGAGCTCGAGATCCGGATCGCGGCCGGCGCACCGCTCCCTGACCCGCCTCAGCTCATCGAGCGCATGGCAGCGGCCGAGCAGGCGAGCCCCTACGTGCTCACCGGACTCGGCGCCGTCGGCGGGGCCCTAGTAGCGTTCGGGGCCTACAAGGGCTTCTCGTCGCCGACGACGGTACGCCAGAACCCGCGGCCACGACTGGGCGCACGTGGGCGCCTCCTGGTCGACGAGGGCAACCCAGCCGAAGCTCCGAAGAAGAAGGCCGCTCCGAAGAAGAACCCGCTCACAGGAGGCTACTCGCGGGCAACCATCGGCGCCAACGTCACCCAGCTCCGCCGCGAGGGCTACCCCGCGGGGATCGCCGCTGCCATCGCCCTGAAGATGGCTCGTGTCGAGTGGCGCCGAAAGCACCCGGCCGGCGCGTTCCCGAAGCACCTCGAGACGGTGGCCGAGCGGGAGGGCCATCGCCGCCCAAAAAAATCCCGCTCCGCGAAAACGAATCCGCGGGCGAGCGCCAGCAGCGCACGATCGCGTGGTCGGTCCTCCGCCAAGGCATCCGCGAGTCCATCCGCCGCGAAGAAGCGGCGAAAAAAGCCCGCGAAACGAAGCTCGCCCAAGCGCGCGAGCGCCAGGCGGCCTGCAAAGCGACCGGCAAAGCGGACCGCGAAGCGGCGCGCGCCCAAGCGCGCCACGCGGTAGCCGGCGAGCAGCGGAAGCGCCACCAGCTCCGTGAGCACTACGCCGACCGCTACACCGAGGGCGGTCGGGGCTACGGTCGCACGGCGCGCACTGGACGCCGCTACAGCCGAGCCGAGTCGGACTCGCTCGCGGTCCACAACGTAGCGCCGCACCTCGCCGATCTGTTCCTCGAGCTTCGGAAAGAGTTCAGCTACGACATGGAACCGGACTACCGGGCGGAGCGCTTCGGCGAGTGGGTGGAGGCGCACCCCGACGACGTCACGGCCTGGGAGGCCCAGCGCTCCGAGCTGCCGCCTGAGTTCTACGAGCGGGAGTATGCTCGCTGGCTCGCCGACACCCGAGCCGAGGTGCCGTTTTGAGTTCGCTTGACCGCCTCGTGGCTCGTGCGCGCCGCCGCGGGCTCGAGAACGAGGCCGCGGAGCTACTCCGCGCCTATCTCGCCGATCCCGATCACGGACACGTCTACCGCGACTTCCACTGGGGCCGCTCGCCTGACCGCGAGCGGGTGATCGAGGTGGAGCCGCTCCCCGCTCGCGCCTGGCAGCTGGGCGAGCTGGTGGCTGTGGTCTACGAGACCGATAAGGGAGGCGAGCTAGCCCACTGGCACCACGACTTCCGCCGCGCCCGTCCGGTCCTAGCCGCCACCGAGCAGGGGAGCCTCCTCGTACTCGGCGGTAGCTACCGCGTGACACCAAGAGGGATCGTAGGGTAGCCTGGTCCCACAGTGGTTCCCGTCCTCCTGCTCAACCCGAGAGGCTCCATGCACAAAGCCCGCCCCCCGCGCCGTCCCACCCGCAAGAAGCCTCGGAAGGCCTACCGACGCCGGCGCAATCCGAGCATGGATCTCCTGGGCGCCCTGATCGCGACCGCGGCGGGCGTAGGAGCCGGGCTCGGCGCCTGGGCCCTCCAGGGCCAGGACAAGATCGGTCCGATGGGCCAGACCGCGATCGTGGCGGGCGTGGGCGTCGTCGGCGGTACGCTCTTGAGTGGCTGGAGCCCGCGAGCCGGCCTGGGCCTCGTGGGCGCTGGCGCCGGGATCGCCGGTCTCAAGCTCGCCTCGGAACTACTGACCATGCCCGGGGGCACCCCATCGACCGATGGAGTGGTCCAGCAGATGGCCGCGATCCGCGCCCAGCTCGGCGCCGTCCAGGCCGACCTCGGCGCCATCCACGCCAACATCGGGGCCCGGCAGTACCAGCCCACCTACTGAACCTCTCTCTCCCTGACCCACCCAAGACGGAATGGCTCTCAGGGGACCAAGGAAACGACCATGAACGGAAACGGAAATCGCTGCGCACCCTGCCCCCCCGGTGGACGTCCCCCGCAGTACGCCCACGCCCAGAGCCCCCGCCTGACGGCTGGCCAACAACAGGCCGCCAACGCGATCGAGAACCAGGTCTACGTCACGCCGTTCCCGTACTACTCCAAGGTCAAGTTCCGCGCCGTGCGGGCTGGGGCCCCGGGCGGGCCCTACAACTGGAACATCGCTGCGGGGGTCCAGCCCCGCGCGTTCAGCTACGGTATCGGCGGCTCGATGCTCTCTGCCGGTTTCACCCCGTTCGATGGCTTGGCGACCATCGCAGACACGAACATCACCGATCCCGCAACCACCATCAGTGGCGAGGTGATCCACATCCAGGGCATCGCCATCCAACCGCTGGCCGCGGCTCTCGACGTCGAAACGCTGGCCGCCCTGCCGATCGTGCGCCCGATCGACAATCAACTACTCGCTGCGATCAGCGAGGCAGTGTCCGTCGAGCTCGTCCTCAACGGCGGAGCGAACCGCTTCAAGCTCGGCATCCCCCCGATGGTGCCAGGCGCCGGAGGCCTCTCGGGCGGTGCCCAGGCCGTATCCGGTCGCCCAGCGCTCGCCGGCGGCGTGATCGGCGAGCCCTATCCGACCAACGGCTGGGCCGTCCGGAATAATTTTTTCCGGATGCCGGAAGGACTGACCTGGAACCGCCAGGGCATGCAGGACTCGCAACTCGAGTTCGCGCTGACCGTCCAGCGACCGATCCAAATCTTCTCGGGCGGCTCGCCCGAAGTGAATCTGGGAGCGGTCGTGGCCGGCGCCGGCGTCCAGGCCTACGACTACCCCACCACCCTCGTGGCCGAGTTCATGGTCCATCTCGCGGCGGTCGTGAGCGGGCCCAGGAGCCGCGTCCAGTAAGGAGCAGCACGTACGTGAACGCCCCCCAGCTGTTGGACATCCTCGCCGAAGCGGAACGGGACCCTAACCCGTTCCGCTCTCAGGAATCGATCCGCGCTGCGCGCCAAGCGATTGAGCGGTCGATGAGGACCAGCAGCGGGGATCGCCAAACGGACAGCTACCCCAGCGTCCAGCAGCGCACCTACGACCCGATCGCGGGTCCTCCCTACCTCGAGACGCAGCGGGCGCCCAATCTCATCATGGTCGCGCCGGCCGTCCCTGCCATCGCTCCAGGCGGGGCCGCCTCGGCACCGATCACGATGAGGTTCCAGGGCGGAGCCGGCATCATCATCGGCTGGCGCGGATCGGTCTGGGATACGACGCCAGGGGCGCTGGCCGCCGGAGAGCTCGAGCGGGTTACCTGCCAGGTCCGTCTCCTCCTGAACACGGACACAGAGCTTGTCACGAACGGAATCGGTGCCGACTTCGTTCCCTACGCCGACGTCTTCGCCAACGGGCAGGCGTTCTCTCCACTGTTGCGCGAGGTGTGCTCTACCGACGTCCTGCAGATCGTTTGGCGGAACGTCCAGCCGGCCGTCGGCGGCTCGACGCTCCAGCCGTCCCTCGCCTTCGCCTTCCTGCGCACGTCTCGACGGGGAGCCTAGTCCGTGGCCCAGGTGGAGCTCCAGTTTGCTCCACCTATCGTGGTCCAGGCCACGATCGGAGCCCCCGCTGCGGTGCCCGCTGGCGTCTCAGGCCTGCCCCTACCGGCAGCGCCCACGTCCGGCCTATGCGAGCTGCACGGCCCGTGCTCCGAGCTGTCGGTCTACGCCCAGCTCGGTCCGGACTGGTCCGAGGCCTGGATACGCCTCCTCGCCCGCATCGACCAGATGGACGTACCGCTCGACCTGAAGCGCGGACAGGATCTCCAGAGCCCGCTACGCACGTCGGTCGCGGCGGCGGTCGCGGGTCAGGATGTGGGCCTCCTGTTTCGCGTCTCGGGCCGGCCGGCGACCTTCTATCGGATCGAGGTGTACACGGTCCATGGCATCGCTCTCAGCGAGGCGACGTTCATCATGGTGGGGACGCCGGGGAGCGGTCCGACGCAGGGCGACCGGGCGGATCGCTCCGTGGTGGATCTCTGGGGTAGACCCCATCAACTTCGCCACGTGGCCGTCCATCCCGCTCCCCTCGGCCCGGTGTTCCCGCTGACCGGCGGTAACCCCACCGGCGGACGGACCGGGCTCTCGGGGCTCTCGTGGTCGACCGACGACACCACGCCCGCGACTCTGCTCGTTCAGGATCTGACGCTAGCGGGCGCAGTGACGCAGGCCGTCTACCGCTCGACGGCGGACGGCGTCCAGATCGTCAACCCCTTCACCCCCCCGCTCTGGTCTCGGCTCGGGGCGAGCTGGCAGGCTGTGATCCTCGGCGGCGGTGCCATCGGCACCGAGCACGCCCTCAACGTCCAGGTCATCGAGGAGTAGCCGCATGCGCCCGAAACAAACCACCCTCGAATCCAAGCTCCAGGCGGCCCCGCCTCCGCTGTCGTCGCCCGGCAGCATGACGCTCTACGCGGACACGGATGGGCTGGTCTACGTTTCCGTAGGCGGCGGACCGTACGAGCCGCTAGAGACGTCCGCGACGGCGGGCGGCTGGTTCCGGGACATGGCGCTCACCCCGCCGCAGATCGAGCCTGACGCGCCGGGCGACGTGCTCGCGTTCAGCACATCGGCGCTCGACGTCCCAGCGGGCTCAAAGGTCCTGCTGGAGGGGACTCCCTCGGCGACGGGCGCCGTGCTCGATGTGGTGGCAACTGGACAAGCGGGCGCGCCCTACCCCGCCCCCGGCGGGGCAAACGTACGCCTGACGCGCACACGCACGGCTCCCGCTGCGTTCCCCGCCCAATTCTGTTCGCTCATCATCGAGCACGATGGCTTCGTTGGCGATGCGTTCTGCATCGACACAGCGATCCTCCTGGCCGTCAACAACAGCGCTCCCGGCGGATTTTCCGAGGGGATCTACATCATCAACAACGCCGACGGGTTGGGAGGGTTCTATGACCGCGCCCTGGCGGTGCTCGATGGCGATCTATGGATGAGCGCGTATACGAACACGCCCGGGTTGCCTGCCAGCAACATGTGGCTCTTTACCTTCGCCAACTTCAATCCAGGCGAGCCATCCGGCTATCTGCGCCTGACCTCGGGGGACGCGGACGCAGCGGCCGTCGGCGACGTGGATTTTCAGGCCGGCATCAACACCACCGTGCCGGCCGGCCCACACGGTTCAGTCACGATCGCGAGCCGCGCGGCGGCGCAAATCCCGTTCTGGGTGCGAGCGTTCGCCGGCCAGACAGCGAACCTGCAAGAGTGGCGCGACGCGGCTGCGTTCGTGATGACCGCCGTTGGGCCGGCGGGCGAGATCCGCAACGAGGCCTCGGGCGTGGCCGCTGGCTCGCCGAGCTCGGCGCACGTCTGGTCGACGACGACGAGCGTTGTAACTGACAGCTGGACGCTGCTAGCCGAGGGCGACGCTGGCGCGGACTTCTCGGATTGGATCCTCCGCGACCCGGCGAACCTGCCCGCGATCCGCGTCCAGCGTAACCGCGTGCTAGCGCCGTTCACTGAGATCGCCTGCTTCAACGGCTCGGGCGCTCGCGCGACGCCGACGTTCGGCGCGATGGTCGACAACACGGGCGCGGCGGATACAGGCACAGCTGAGAGCCTGACTGCCGGCGCCTGGGACGCCACACAGGTGCAGCTAGTCGAGGAGGCGTTCGCGTCGCTGGTGGCGCGCATCAACTCCCTGGAGCTCAAGTTGCGCGAGTTCGGTCTCTACTTCATCCCGTAAGGTGATCTCCATGAAGCTCGGAACTACGACCCACAAGCTAACGCGCGATCCGATCGATCCGCGCGTGTTCGTTGTGGTCTCTCGGTGCGAGATCTGTCGCGTCGCCTTCGAGGCGCGGGCGCCCGGGGCGCTACCGGCTCGACTCGTGGCCGAGCACTTCGACCGGGAGCACGAGCACGGAGGCACCTCGTGAGCTACGCCCAGCGCTACCGCGCCCGCATCCAGCTCGGCCAGCTGCCGGCCGGAGCGTGTCTCCAGCTGCCGGCCGACTGCGGTCCGGCCGAGTACTACAACGCCAGCACAACCTGTTGCGTCCCGACGGGCGATCCGGTGCCCGGCGGCGGAGCGGGTGGCGGAGCCGTTGGCGCCGAGTGCCCCTGGTGGAACCCCTTTTGCGCGCCCGGAGTCATTCCGCCGGAGCTGCCCCCGGGCATCACGCCCCAGGCCGCCTGCCCGCCCGGTTGGGTGTGCCAGACGTCCGAGCAGG
>MGUL01000042.1:6288-6602 GCA_001800005.1 Elusimicrobia bacterium RBG_16_66_12
CGTTACTACTGGGCCGGCGGGGCCGCGGTAGGCGGGCTCGCCCTCGGCGCGCTACTCGGCTGGGCGGTCGCCCGCTGACGGGCGCCGTGGTAGCCTGCGGCTATGCCGTACACTCAAGAGATCGTCTCGAACCTGCCAACCCCGATGACCCGCGGAAGCGCCGTGCTCGCCCTCGGCGCGGCATCCGAGCCGAACATCCCCGGCCACACGGCTGCGGCATCGGTCGTGGTGAGCCGCGTGAATCTCGGTGGCGGCGGAGTCGGCTTCATCACGGCGAGCCTGACCTTCGGCGGGGGCCTCGTTACCATCACCTT
>MGUL01000042.1:6659-12080 GCA_001800005.1 Elusimicrobia bacterium RBG_16_66_12
TGTTCTCACCCGGTGAGTACCCGCCGGCGCACGCGGCGCCCATCGGTGGACCCCACAACCCGCACCCGTGCGCGGTGACCTGGGTGGAGCACTCGACAGACGGACCGGTGATCCACTGCTACTGCCACGCCTGCGGAGCCTGCTACCAGCGCTGGTGCGCTGACCCCTACGGAACGAGGCTCGCGTACGGCGGGCCCTACTACCTCTCCCGGTTCGGCCTTCTCCATGCCTCCCACTGACACCGCAACGGACGCCGACGGCTCCGGGCCCTGGGTCGTGATGTCGAGGCGCGTCGACCGCCTCGAGCTCGACGTCCGGGCCGAGCTCGGCGAGCTGAAGGAGCGGATCGGCCAGGCTCCCGACCCGAGCACCGGTCGCGCTGGCTCCGGGCTCTCGGGCGTGGTCGCCCAGCTCGCCGAGCGGCGCTCGACCGTCGCTGCGAGCGCAGCGGGCGCCGGCGGCGCCGTCGGAGTGCTCTGGGCACTGATCGAGCTACTCCAGCGGATCGGCGTGCTCTAGGCGCGAAAAAACCCGCCAAATCCCCGGGGGAGGGGGCAGGGCGGGTTGAGGCGTCTATCCCGTTGTGCCGAGGTTCGATCGCCTAACTCGACACGTAGCACGCTTGCGAACGCGGGCGCAAGGTGCTAGCAATGGACTCAGTTGTGCAAACCGGTCGGCGTGTAGCTGCGTCGACATCTCTGGAGATCCCATGCTCATTGCCTACGGACTAACGAAGTACACGAAGGACGGCGAGGAAAAAACGAAGTGGACGGCCATCGGGTCGGCCTGGAAGAACAAGGACGGCTCGTTGTCGGTGGAGCTCGAGGCCATGCCCGTATCGGGCCGCCTCCAGATCCGCGAGCCGAAGCCGAAGGATGGAGGGCCGAGCCGATGATCCTCCACCGACCCGACTTCAGGCAAAATGGCCGCTACGCGCGCCAGCTGCTGGCCGCCATCGATCGCCGCCAGCTCGGCTACCACGAGACCAGGAAGGGCCTCGCTCGCCAGGTCGCGATCGGGCTCCTTCGTGGGGCCTCGCTCCGCTGGTGGCAGCTGGCGATCGAGGGCCTGTCGGCCGACTACACCGACGAGTGCGCTCACAACGCGCTCCTGTGCTGTCGCCGCGCCCACCGACTCGAGCGGCTCGAGGTGTCGCGGTGAGGCGCCGTATTGCGCACGCACCGTCGGGCGCGCCGTTCGACCTGGAGAGCCTGCAGATCGAGGATGTGATCGAGTCACGTCGGCTCGACAAACCCAGGCGGTCAGGGTAGTCTCGCTCGGGTGCCGAGGAGATCCGCCGCGGCCTGTGGGCCTAGTCAGCCCTCAGGGACCCCTGGGGCCCACCGCGAGGTGAGCCACAGGCCGCGGCGGATCTCCAGAGCCTTTGTGGTGGCCGCACCCGCTCGGAGATGTCCTTCGAGCGGGTTTTTTTTAGGAGAGCACGCGTGACAAACAACGAGCTAGTCAAACACCTGCGCGATCGGATCATGTTCCTACGCGCGGCCTTAGCAGTGATCGGCGCCGGCGGCGGCACCGCGCCCAGTTTGCCTGGGCTCGCCCGGGTGGCTGTCGACCGGGACAACGAGATCGCGAAGCTCGAGCCGGCGGGCCGTGCAGTGGACGGGCCGAGATCCGAGACGGTGAGCCCCCCACTCACCGAAGCGGCTGGGTCCCCAGGGGTCGGGGACGGCGAGCGTAGCTCGCCGGGGGCAGAGCCCCGCGACTCGGGGGCCCGGGGGGCAGAGCCCCCGGCGGTGACCGACATGACGACCGAAACGCAGAAGATCGAAATCGCCCGCCTAGAATTTGTCCTCGTCGCCGGGGAGAGCGGCAGTGACAGCCTGAGCGAGGAGCAGGCGCTGCTCAGCGTCGATCGCAGGTGTCTGCCCGCGTGTGCGCTCGCCGTACTCGACGGTGGCGAGCGCACCGTCGAGTATTACCAGTGGTGCCGCGAGCAGACGCTCCAGGCCCAGGCCGAGCATGGCTGACGACCTGCTCACCGACCGCGAGCGGGACGCCCTCGACCTGGCGGCCGAGCTCGCCCGGGCGCGAACCGCACACCTTGAGCCAGGATCCTACGAGGCACACTTCGCGGCCCTCGGAGACATCGGGTTAGCACGATCAGCCTATGCGCGCAGTATTTGCACTCACGACGAAAACTTGAGCATTTTCGCGCTGCATTTGTCACGGCAGCGCGACTTGGAAACCCCTGCGAGTTTTGTAACCCCAACGGCCCCGGCAAACCCGACGCGGCCCCCTCAGCGAGCTGTCTCGCCCACGATCGACCTGGGTTGGCGTCCGTCCATCGTACCAGCCCCGCAGCGGCTCCGTAGGGCGCTCTGGCGCATCCGCGCCGCTCTGCGAACCTGGGCACCGGAGCGCCAGCGCAACTGCGGCTGGGCCCCTTCGTCGAGCTCGGGCGTGGCCGTGGTGGTCGACGGCGAGGGGAGGGCCCGCTGGTCTGGTCTTCAGCACTGCGGATCGGTGTGGGCGTGTGTGACCTGCGGCACGGCAATCCGGGCCCGGCGAGCCGACGAGATCGGCGCCGTCGTTCAGCAACATGGACGAGAGCGGGTCGTCATGCTGACCCTCACCGTCCGACACGCTGCCGCGCACTCCCTCCCGACGCTGCGCCGGGGCCTGGCGAACGCGTACCGCGCCCTGGCGCGGGGGAAGCCGTGGCGGGAGTTCTGCCGGCGCCTGGGGATCGTCGGCACCGTCCGGGCGCTCGAGGTGACCCACGGCCCGAACGGCTGGCATCCTCACCTGCACGTGCTGGCGTTCCTGGACGAGGAGCCGTGCGGACCCGTCGATGCGGACGGCTGGCACCCCGCGGGCGTGATGCGCGAGGGGCACTTGGCGGTCGACCTGCTCACCTGGCTCCGGCTCCGTTGGTCGACCATGGTGGAGCGCTACTTGGGAGAGGATCACACCCCCGACCACGCGATCGGCGTGCACTTGACCGCCGGCGTCCAGGCCGACTACTTGGCCAAGCTTGGCCTTGAGTTACAGGACCCGTCGGCGGCCAAGGCCTCGCGCGCGGGCCACCGATCCGTGATGCGACTCGCCGCCGACTATGCGCGCACCCGCGACCCGCGAGACGCGGAGCTCTGGCGTCACTACGCCGATGCAATGAGGGGCGCGAAGGCGCTCACATGGAGCCGGGGTGCTAGGTGGCTGCGCGCTCAGGCCGGCATCGTCGACCGTTCAGACCAGGACCTAGCCGAGGACGAGGAGCAGATCGCGTCGACGGATCGCGTGGTCGCCGTCGTCCCGTGGTCGGTCTGGCAGGCTGTGCGCTCCGCTCACTACGAGTCAGAGACCGCCTGCACGTGGCTGCTGGCTGTGATCGAGCGCCACGGGGCGAACGCCTTTTCGCCAGCTCTAGATCGCCTCATGGACGCTGTCGACCAGGCACAGCGGAACAGTTGGAACCGACGACGGAGGAAACGACAACAATGATCGACAAAATGTGCAAGTTCGCAGCGGGACCAATGGGCGCGTTTACGTGTGGAGCGTGCGGAAAGGTGGCCGATGCTGACCCGGACCAAACGGTGATTCCACCGACTTGGCGAACCGTCGCGATGCGCGGGTCGGACATGACTGTAGCCCGCGCGGTTTGTTCGCCCGGCTGTGCAGCGCTGGCAGTGGAGGCCATGTGGTTTCCGACGACCTGACCGAGGCGCCGCTGACCAGCTGCGCGGGCTGCTGGACGACCTACACGTGGACCGAGTTCCGCGCGCTGCATCCTGAGAGCCTCGAGGGGGCCCAGCCGGAACGGCGCACCTGTGCCGCGTGCGGTGCCTCCGTCTACCAGGACACGACCGGGATGGGCGGTCCAGTGTTTTGGTGTCGACCGGATGGATCACTGCACACGGGACGCGTACCCGTACCGCCGCGCACGGGCAGATCGCTGGTGCTACCAGTGATCCTCACCCTGCGCGTGCTCCTGGCTGTGGCGCTGATCCTCTGGGCAGCACTCGTGGCCTATCTGGTCTGGCGGTGGCGAGCGTGAACAAGTCCCGATGGGAACGACAGAGCGCAAAGCGCCGGAGCCTGACGGACTTCGTCAACGCTCTGCGCGAGTTTCTCGGCCTACTTCCGCTCCGAGACGAAGCGCGCCAAGCGGTTTCCCGCCGCCGCGGAACGCGACAGGAAACGAGCGAACATGAACCACCAGCCGAAACCGGGTGAGTGGTGGCGGGTATCCGAGACGGATGGCCGTCCAGGCGTGGCGGGCCGGCTAGGCCAGGTTCAGCGCTGGCAACCAGAACAGCACTGGGCCGCGGCGGATGCCTGCGTCTATCTGACCGTACCGACCGCGCCCCCTAACGGGTTGCTGCCCCCGGGGTGGTCCGAACCCTACACCTACGCTGTACGGCGTAGAGATCTGGCGTACAAAGTCGAGCAACTCGACCTATTCGCGTGCAGCTGATAGGGTATCTCCATGGATCGACCCGTTGTCCCCGATGGAGCGACCTGGTTAGGTCTGGAGCAGGAACAGGACGGTAGCTGGATTCGGGTAGAGATCGGAGACCAAATCTGGTGGAGCGCTCGCACCGTTACGCCGGCCGACATCGCGGCGAAGCTCGAGCCGGGAACCTCGGTCCGAGCCGTCTGGGCGCCGCGGGACCGACGGCGCTCGCTCGGACCGGGCCTCCCCTTTCAGGCGGGGTCGTCGCTACCGCAGGCCCCTATCCCGATCGTCCTACCGCTACCAGATCCAGCGGAAGCGTCGTCTGTCCCTGCCGCACCTGCGTCGCCCCGCGCCGTGCGTCCCACGGTCGCCGTGCCGCCCTACCCCCAGCCTGCCGGCGCGCACGTGCTCGATCCTCTGTCGCAGTTCATCTACGTGCGCTCGTCCGTAGAACAGGAGTCCATGCGCTCCTTCCAGCTCTTGACGCAGATCGTGACCAGCTCGCTGGAGCAGGAGCGGCTCCGCTCGCGCGAGGCCATCGCAGCAGAGCAGACCAGGGCCGCCCAGTCCATCGAGCAGATGCGCCTCCACTATCAGACGCTGGACCAGATCCGCTCTCAGTCGGACCAACGGATTGAGGCGATCCGTGCCGAGGCCCCCGCGCCGGCCATGGCCGCCATCAGCAACGCGGTGGCCGAGTTAGCCGACCGGCTCGACCAGCTCGGCGAGGAGGACGAGAACGCCGTCGCGCCAGGTGAGGACGCGACGGACGCCGAGCGTATCCTCGCCGGCGTCTCGCGGCTCGTGTCGACGATCGCCGAGTCGCCCCTGGGCGAGCCAATCGGCCGCGCCATCACCGCGGCGTTGGAGAGAAGGGCGACGGCATGACGCTCGGAGACGCTCTGCCGGCCGAAATGGCTCGGGTCCGCGACGAACTCTTGCCGATCTACGACGAGATCGGAGTGGCGGGCGCGTTCGCCTCCGCTAGTATCCGCCGGGATCTG
>MGUL01000042.1:12094-12779 GCA_001800005.1 Elusimicrobia bacterium RBG_16_66_12
GGAGACCCTGTGGCTATGCTGCGGTGTTACGCCAAACTCCAGGAGTGGGCCCTGTGATACCCTCGGTCCGTGTCCGACGGTCCCTCCCCAAGTGAAGCTGCCGCTATCGCCGGGGCAGCTGGCTGCCGCATAGCGCGAAGCCACAGGCTGAGCGATGGCAGTTGGGCCCACGAGATCGAGTGCGCCAGCCACGCGACGAAGGTCGCCTTCCTCGACGGGCTCGCCTCGTGGGATGCTCTCCAGCCCAGTGTGCGCCGGGCTGCCGAGGGGGTGGCCGCCGGAGCACGCACGACCCTCGACCAGATCCGCGCCATCCATCGGCTGGTGAGAGACGGTGTGCTCTACACCGGCGAGCCCCGAGAGACGTTCTCGCCGCCGCTCCGAACGCTGCGCGTCGGGCTCGGCGACTGCGACGACCAGACCCGTTGCCTGCTCGCCCTACTCCGGGCCCTCGGACACCGCACGCGCCCAGGGACCCTCGGCGAGCCACCACGGCACATCGCGGCCCAGGTTCAGCTCGGAGCCACGTGGCACTGGCTCGAGACGACGATCGCCGCGGAGCCCGGCGAGCATCCCCTCGCCGCCGCAAAACGGCTCGGTCTTGCCACGCGGGTTGACCTCCGATGACAAACCATCGACGCCGCAACATCGTTGCTGGCACCGCGGCGGGAGTCTCGCTCGGCTG
>MGUL01000042.1:12811-16708 GCA_001800005.1 Elusimicrobia bacterium RBG_16_66_12
CGGGAGCCGAGTGCCGGATCGAGATCGCGACCGACCTACCGATCGATCCCTGGGCGATGCGTGAGCTACCGACCGGATGTGACGACACGCCACAACCGGGCGTCGAAGCGTTTAGGGACATGGTGCTAGGAGGCCTGAGGGGCACTGACCTGGGAATCCGTCGCTCCTGTGCAGGGAAACCGCCCTCGAGCCTGCACAACGAAGGCCGGGCGTGGGACTGGGCCCCCCAGTCACCTGCCCGGGCGTGGGACTTCCTCCGGTGCGCGACCGAGGGCGAGGCCGAGCTCGCCCGGCGCGCGGGCATCTACGAAGCGATCTACGAGCGAAAGATCTGGACGTCCGACGCTCGCAAATGGCGACCGTACGCGGGACCCGATCCGCACGTTTCACACGTGCACGTCGGCTTCAGCCGAGCGGGCGCCGCCGCGCAAACTTCGCTCTATGCGATCCTGGAATCAGGCCAGCCAACGACCGACGCGAGCCTGGAGCCTACCCGCACCACCGGAGCCGTGCGCCTGGCCGCGACCGCTGCGGCGCTCGCCGCCTCGGTCGCGGCGCTCGCCTTGGAAAAGCTGTGATGAAAGCGAGCACGATGCAAACCCTGCAACTGGGAATCGGCGCGGTAAGTGCTGCGGCCGTCGTGGCCGTCGCCGTCGCCACGCTTCGGCGTCGATCCGAGATCGAGTTGACCGACCCAACCGAGACGATCAGGCGCCCGAAACTTCGGCGTCTCAAGGTTCCCGTTGTAGCCGTCGCCTACGACGGCACGACCGCTCGCGAGCCGACTCGCATGGAATTGGATGCTGTGGTGTTCACGGCGATGGAGGGAACCTACGAGGCGATCCGCGCGATCCGCAAGCCGCGCTGGCAGCGAGAGCGCAACGACTACGATGCGGGTACGCTGTCCATCCGTGATCTGTGGTCGAAGGCTGCGGGCCACGTGAGCGTTGCCCTATCGTTCGGTGGTGATTTCCGCCATCTTTCGACCGGCGCGCGCGCTACGGCTGATCTTGTCGCGTTCTGGATCGATTGGATCTCGCGCAACTACCCTGAACCCGAGCACGTCCAGAAAGTGCTGGACCTAGCCGAGCTTCAGATCACACGGCCGACCTCAAAAGAGCAGCGTTGGATGATGGACTACTGTAAGCCGCTCATCTACCGGCTGACCGAGCAAGCGCCTTTGCTCCATGGGTCCCCTGTCGATCTGTGGGAGCATCCCTGCGACGGTAACCCGGCCGCTCGTCCGCGCTTCGCAGGGTGGACCTTCACGAGGTTGATCGGCCTCAAAAACCACCGGCAGACTGCGGATCTAGCGACGGCTATGCGGTTTGTGCTCGAGCTGGACGAACAGAAGCGAGCGATCCCTCAAGCGGGCGATCCGTCGGAGGTAACCCTGGACTGGGGAGCGGTCTTCGAGGCGTTCGGCACACTCATCGTGCAGGCAATGAGTCTCCAGGTAGTCGCCATGGTCGACACAGCCCGCGCCGCGTGTTCGGAGCAGTCCGCGAACCCCGATGGCTGCTAGCCCCTGACCCGTGGTAGCCTGGACCCGTGGACTTCGAGACTCCGCCCGCGCCAGACCCGGCGGAGTCCGTTTCGGACGACTTCAACATGCCGACGACCGAGCAGGACCGACAGGAGCTGAGGGAGTGGGCAGTACGGAGCGGCTTCGGTCCGTCTGCCGACCCCGCGCCCATGACGTGGCAACCTCGCCCCGCGATGGAGCCCACCCCTCAACAGCCCGTCGGAACCAGCAACACCGCTTGGTGGATCGCCGGCGCGGTGGCTGTTGTCGGTCTCGGCGCCGCCGTAGGCTGGTACGTGATGAAAAGGCCAGCGAGGCGACGGAGGGCGAAGCGATGAGACGTGACCTCGAGCTAGACACCATGCTGGACGGGCTCGCCGTCGATCTGGGCCAGCTGTCAATCGGCGAGGCCATCGGAGCGGACGACGAGGGTGAGGTGGTGGATCTCGTCACGGGCGGCGGCGGTGGCCAGGGACCCTACGGTGAGACTCCGCCCGGGTTTGTGGCGCCGGGCGCCGTCCCGCCCCGCCCGGAGAAGTGGCAGCTAGACGCCCAGCCCTTCGCAGTGCTCACGATCACCTCGGGGGATACTCTCGTTGGCCTATCGGCCACGTACCTCGGCGACGGCGGTCGCTGGCGCGAGATCTACGACACGGGTTGGAACCGGTCGAAGTTCGCGAGCCCGGATCGCCTCGACCACACTGGGCCCCTCCAGATGCCCGAAGAGGCCCGGGCGAACATGAAAAACTGGCTCGCCAAGGGGGCTCCCCCGGGCACTCTCCCGGGTAACCCCCCGCCGGAAACCCTCGGCGAGAAGGCCAAACGCAACTGGCCCTTGATCGCGGTCCTGAGCCTTGCGACCGCGGGCGGCGGTTACGCGCTCTATCGGGCATCGAGGTAGACCGTGCCTCGCCCCTGGGACGAGCTCGCGTCGTCCTGGCCCGCTGTGCCGGGCGAGGCGCGCGAGGCACGCGCGCTCCGGGCACTCATGGACGGCGATGGTCCGGTGGATCACTGGTGGCAGCTGGAGATCGAGGGAGTCGATCACGTCCTGTCGATCGCCGTGGGTCGCGAGCCGTGGCGCGTAGGGTCGGGCGCGGACTCGGTCCAGGTGGCGGTATCGCACTACGGCGCCCAGCGGATCGTAGACGCCGCGGGTTGGACGCTCGGATCGGCTAGGCTCCATGATGCGATCGTCCGGGCCGCGACGACGTGGGGCGCGTTCATCCCGGCGGAGCAGGCCACCGCAATCCAGATCTGGGGGCCTGCAACGAAGGGTGCACCCGCGATGACTCGGGCGATGGTCGACGCGAGCCGTTACCGAGACGAGCTCGGCGCGTCCGGGGCCTTCGTGGCGGGCCCGTGGAAGGAGTGGATCTCGGACGCCCGGTTGCGCCAGCCGGCCGGGCTGCCGCTCGGAAAAAAACAGGGAGTCAATTACGGCTTCTGGACGCCGGCGCCGGCCGTCGCCCCGCCCACGCCCGGCCCTCGCCCCTCGGCGACGATCCCAGCGCTGCGGGTGTGGCAGCAACCAGGCCTCGCTCACGACTACTGGCACAGCGACTACTCGCAGCTACTCCGGCCGATCTGGGGCCAGGGCTGGATCACGGGGCCGCGCTATCCCGATGGAGCGCTGGTCGACCTCGACACGATCGCGACCGACGCCCAGCTCTGGCGCCTCGTGCGCCACGATGGCCCCGGATCGCTCCGCCATCCGTGGATACCTCGCGGCGAGGCCGGACCACCCGGATCAACGCCGCTGGTCGTCACGCCCAGGTCAACGTGGCCACGCGTCGCTGCCGCTGGTATCGTGGGAGCCGGGATCGCCCTGGCGGCGGTCGCCTACGAGGTACGCCTTTGAACCCCACCCAGATCACCTTCACGCCAACCGACTGGACCCGTGGAACGCAGACTCTCCAGGAGATCGACGCAGGGCTACTGGTCCAGACGCAGGCCGACCTGTTCCGGGCGTCGTTGCTCCTGATCGAACGGGCCGAACGAATCCTCGCGATCGGCATCGCCTGGGCCGCGTTCCGCGAAGGGCGGATCGAGGGCGTGCCGCCTACGATCGTGGACTTCGTCCAACAACAGAACGTCTCGGGGAACCTGAAGGCGGCTCGCTCGCTCACATTGATTACGACGTACCGAGAGGACGGCACGGGCAGCGTCCCGGCAGCGGTCCCCTACGCGGCCACGCTGCACGCAGTACGCGCGCTGCTGCACGGGACGACCCGCGCTGGCTCGGGTGAGGGCCTCTCGGATCTCGGGATCGCTCCGGCGGTGGCCGTGCTGATCGGTGTGGTGGGGATCGCCGCCATCGCCGGCGGCACCTGGTGGGGCGTCGAACACGAGCAACAGAAGAACAGAAGGTC
>MGUL01000043.1:0-6243 GCA_001800005.1 Elusimicrobia bacterium RBG_16_66_12
GTTTACGAAGAGTGGACGCAGTTGCCGCGGTGGGATAAAGATGTCAACAGAACTCGGGCCGCAAATGTTTCAATTTGAACTGGACAGCACAAACCTGCCCATGGACGCCGAACGGATCGCCCATGCCAAGGCCCTCAAGAAGCAAAGCCTGACAGAACATGCCTTCGTCCCTGGCGCGGGGATGGCGGATTTGCGCGAGGACCTCGTTGCGAAGGTCGTTGAGAAATTCCGGCCCGGCATCCCAGCCAAGCAGGCCCTCATCGATCTGCGTCTTGCCGAGCCTCAGAACGGCGACGTGCGGCTGAGCTTCGCGGCGCTGCTATTGTTCGCCAAGGACCCGGAGCGCTGGCACGAGAAGGCCTATGTCGAATATATTCGGTTCCGCGGAACGCAGCGCGAGCATGGCGCTAAACTCAACATCGTCCAGCGGGAACGGATATCGGCCCCTCTTGCCGAGCTTTCTGAGAAGGTTGTCGAGAAGATTAAGCCGCACATCGGCCAGCGGCAGGTGCTCCATGACCTCTTCTTCTCGGAGAACGCAGAATACCCTCAGTCTGCCTGGCAGGAGGCCGTGGTCAACGCCATTGCTCATCGGGACTACGGACTGCGAGGTACCCCCGTGGAGATCCACCACTATGATGATCGCCTGGAGGTGGTCTCCCCTGGAAGCCTGGTCCCACCGATCACTCTGGACATGCTGCGCAAGGGCGCCGGCGGCCACGCCTCGCGCAACCCGCTCATCGTCCGCGTCATGGTCATCGTTGGGTTGATGCGGGAGGTTGGCGAGGGCGTGCCCAGGATGTTTGAGGTCATGGAAGGCAATGGTCTGCACAAGCCCGAGTTCGCGGAGAAGCCGCAGGGCTTTGTCAGCGTTTCCCTGCGCAATTCCATGGTCTGGGATGAGGGGACGCGTGCCTGGCTGGCCAATTTTAAGAGCCGCGGGCTGGCGACCAACCAACTGCGCCTGATGGTTCTGGCGAGACAGCGCGGAGGAAAGTTCACCAGCGCCGACTACCAAAAGCTCGCGGAACTCGACATCTACACGGCGTCGCGGGACATCAAGGAGATGATTCGCAAGGGCGTCGTCCAGACGGAGAAGAAAGGCGGCCGAGTCTACATGCTGAGCCCTGAGCGGCCGGTTGCGCCCAAAGAGTTCAAGAGCCTGCACCTCGAGCTCACCAGACGAGGGGAGCTCTCTAACCAGGATCTCCGGGACATCTGGAAGGTGGACCGCCAGGCTGCCTTGCGCGGTGCCAAGCGGCTTGTCGAGGGCGGCTGGCTAATTCCTGAGGGTCTAGGCAAGGGGCGGCGCTATAAGCCCGGACCGAAAGCTCAGGAATATGCGACACCCTCGTAAAGTTCGAGAGGCGCTCCAGGCTGTCGCATATCCTGAAGCCGGGAGTGTCGGCTTTCGGCCAAGCACTATAAAAGCTTTTAAGAATCGGCGGATTTTAATCGCCCCTGGCGATTTAATTGCGGCAAATGCTTCTGGGATATGCGACACCCTCACGATTTCCAACTTGCCAGAAATGTCGCATAAGTTGGATGGTGCCGTGACTTTATTGTGAGCGAGATTTCAGCGTTCCTCGGGGAGCGTTACAACGCGCCACACGCAGGCGCGACGATTGAGCGGATCGAGCGCTACTGGGCGGCATTCCGTCCCTATGCCGATCCAAACTTCGTTCACGAATTCTGCACGAACGATCCTGAGCCGTATCAGCAGAGGTATTGGGAACTCTTCTTGGGTGCGATGCTCTTGGATCAGGGCCTTGCCCTGCGGCCCAACAGCGGCGCAGGACCGGACCTGAGCTTTGACGTCGCAGGTCGTGCCGTTTGGGTTGAAGCTATCTCGCCCGGCCCAGGCACCGGAAATAACCGCATACCCGACATGGAGTTCCACGATGTCGACAGTCTGCCGATCGCGGGGCAAGACGTCCCCGCGCGTGAGACTCTGCTTCGCTTCACGGCCGCGATCGAGGAGAAAGTTCGAAAATACCGCGAGTATCGAAGGGCCGGAATAGTGGCACCCGGCGATCCATTCGTGATAGCCCTCGATGCTTCTCAACTCGGCATCTTTGGATTCCACGGAATTTCCACGCACCCGACAGCGCTTGAAGCCGTTTATCCGCTTGGGCCAATGCAGGTGAACTTCCCTATAGGCGGGACGGAAAAACAGGTAACGACAGAGATTCAATATCGGCCTTCCGTCGCCAACGCAAATCGAGCTGAAATTTCCACCACTCGATTCCTGGACGTCGCCTATGAGGGAATCAGCGGGATACTCTGTTCGAGTAGAAATGACGGAACGCGCATTCCCGAGATCCCGATGATATTCGTGCACAACAAGCTCGCCTCCAATCCTCTTCTCCCGCTGCCGATTCGCGTAGACGAGGAATACCGACTTGACGGCGCCCTCAACAACTGCCGAATGGTTATTACTCGCGCGGGGCTGGCTGGATAGCAGCCTGGACGGGATGGAGGCTTCGAAGAATGGACGAGAAAAAGACGATGCACGCCTCGGCTGATATCCGAGTCGTAAAATGTGCCGACGGTCTGCACTACTCCTTTGAGATGCTTGAATACATCTACGCCGGCCTGCACGAGACTTGTGCGGACATGACAACCGACAAGAAATCCCTTATCCCCGCGCTGTGGCGGTGCTGGTCCTTTGTCGATCTGGTTCATCGAATCCGAGAGATTGCGCAGGCGTTGCCCGGGTTGAGCAAGAAGGACGCCAATCTGATGGAATTTCTTGCTGCCTCGGCGTTGGCCGAAGACTTTCGCCATTACATCCAGCATCTTCGCAAAGAACTGTCTAAACGCGAGGTCGATAAATTCCCGGTTTGGGGGTCGTTGGCCTGGGTGGACAAGGCCGATCCGGCGTGCTGTCACACCGTGATGCTTGGAGCGCGCTTGGAAAATGCCAGTTACGCGAGCGCTGTCTTCGATCGGTTCGAAAAACGGTGGGTAAGCAAAGTCTCGCTCTCGATTGGGGGCCGATCTTTCCATTTCGACCCAGTATTCCAGGCATGTCAGAAATTCCGGGCCTTCATCATGCCCCAGACCGCCGCGATTTATGCGCGGGGTTACCAGATCAGTTTAGATCCGCCAGTGATAACAATGAGAATTGCCAATGAGGGCGAATATTGGGGCAGAGCTCAATTGGATCAGCCTCTCTAAGTCCCAGAAGCAGGCTCGTTCAACGAGCGGGGCTAAATCACCCGCAGAGATTTCGCCGGCCCCAATTTGCGACAAACTCGCGACACGGCTTGCGACATGGCCTAATTTCTCTGATTCGTCACGCGTCGCGTCATGAATGCGCGGAGTTGCTGTGCCAGCCTACTGTGAAAAAACGTAGCCTGGATAAGAACACCTATACTTCTGAATATCTACAGGTAAATCTATCCAAGACCTGAGGACTGCGCGTTCCAGAGGGGGGTGGTGAGATCCTCCACGCAGTGAGTGGAGAATCTAAAACTTGCGACATGCCCCCGAACGCTGACAGCTGAACTATTCGGTGGAACCGAATTGTTCAGCTACTGCCTCGGATGCGCCCGGTCCCAGACACGCCGCAGATGCTCGGGCTCGACGTGGGTGTAGCGCTCGGTCGTTGTGATCCGCTTGTGGCCGAGCATCTCCTGGATCGCTCGTAGGTCGGCCCCGCCGGAGAGCAGATGCGTCGCGAAGCTGTGCCGCAGGATGTGCGGCGACACGGAGCGCGTGATGCCGGCGGATCTGGCGTAGACCTTGAGCTGGGCCTCGATGATGCCCCTGGTCATGCGTCCGCCGTGGGACGCCAGGAATAGAGGCTCGGCGACGCCCGGGAACTTGGCCGCGCGGGCGGCGAGATAAAGCTCGATGGCCGCCTTGGCTCGGGCTCCGAATGGCACGATGCGTTCCCGGCCGCCCTTGCCTAGCACCCGTAGGTAGCCGGCCCCCAGGTCTACCAATCCCGCCTGTAGGCCCACCGCCTCGCTGACGCGCAGTCCGGTGGCGTAGAGCAGTTCCAGAATCGCACGGTTGCGGACGTTCTTGAACCGGCCGCCGGCGGGAGCCGCGAGGAGCTTCTCCATCTCCTGGAGCGTGAGGGGCTGGGGAAGCCGGCTTTGGAGCTTGGGCAGACGGATGCCAGTCATGGGATCGTCCGCGGCGAGGCCCTCAAACAGCAGGAAGCGGTGGTAATGCCGCAGGGCGATGGTCGCCTGGAACAGCGAACTCGCGGAAAGCCCCTCGGCCTTGCGGGCGTCTAGGTAGGCGAGGACGGTTTGCCGCGTGGCGTGGGCGGGATCGCCACCAGGGTGCCGCAGGTAGCTGCTGACGGCGTAGCGGTAGGCCTCGACCGAGAGCGGCGACAGCCGACGCTCGCGCTTGAGATAGGCCAGAAACGGCCCGACGTTGGCCGACGTTGCGTCGTGGGGTATCTGGGGGCTACTGGGCATGGCTGTTGCCTCCTGGGGCCGACGTGGGGCGAACGCGGGGCCACGCTGAGGACCAGTGCAGTTCTTCGTAGAGGATGTGAAGCGGGATGGTCGGGGCTACGCGGGGCAGATCATCGACGAACCAGGTCCGAAGCTGCTCAAGCAACGGCAGCCAATTTGGATGTGGACGGAACGAGGCCCTCCTTCGGGAGGGCTTTTCGTTTCTTGGTAGGCTCCCGTCATCATGAAAGAAGCCCACGCTCAACAGCCCACTCCCAATGTTGAACCGTGAACTTGCTTTTGCGAGCATTGCCTGTTAAACTGACCTTATGAGCCCTACTCAGGCCACCGCCGAAGTTTTTTGGACCGCCTTCAAGGCCCTTCCCAAGGGGGCGCAGGAAAATTTTTTGGATCGGCTTATGGTGGATCGCCGCGTCCGGCACGAGCTGGAGGATAAGTTGGACAATGTGGCCGTGGATCGAGCCTTGAAGGAGCGCGGCCGGGTTTCCTGGCAGACGCTCAAGAAAGGACTCAAGTCCTAGAGCCCGTGTCCTACCAGGTCGAGTTCACCCCGTCCGCAGCCCGCGCCTTCAAGAAGTTGCCGGGCCCCATCCAGAGCCGTATAGCGCCCAAGATCGACACCCTGGCAATCAACCCCCGTCCTCATGGCGTGGAGAAGATGGTTGGGAATGAGAACCGCTACCGTGTTCGCGTGGGCGAGTACCGTGTCGTCTATGTCATCAGCGACGGCCCGCGCCTCGTCACCGTGGCCGTCATAGGCCACCGCCGCGAGGTCTACCGCTGATCAGCGGTCAGCGAGGCCGGGCGGTCTTCGCCGCCAGCGTCGAGGCTTCCGAATCGGACGGGGAAGACTCAATCGAGTCTGAAAGGTTCTTTCTATTACATGACTTAAGGCAACCACTTTGCCAGTTCAACGCGTTTCCGGTGCCGGCCCAGGTCCGAATACTGCCAACGACGGGCAGCCAAGGTTCTTGCTATGGGCCACTGGTTCTTGTAGGATTCGCTCGAGCGGTGCGCGCCGCGGGAGGAGCGAATGAGAGCGAGCTTGGGTCTGCTGTCCGTCCTGCTGGCCGCGTCCGCCGCCGCCGGTCCCGTCGACTGCTATAAGGCGGCCAAGGACAAGACAAGCTACCCGCCCCTGCTCTGCGCCGGAGCCGAGACCGCCGCCCCGGCCGCCTGCTTCGACGCGTCGTCGAAACTCACGAACTATCCCGCGCTGCTGTGCTCGGGCGCTTTGTCGGACGCGCCGGCGGCCTGCTTCTCCGCGGCGAACGAGGTCACGCGCTTCCCCGCCCTGCTCTGCGCGAAAGCCGCGTCGAACGCGCCGCTCGCCTGTTTCGCGGCCGCCCAGCCGGTCACCGGGTATCCCGCGCTGCTGTGCTCGGGAGCGTCGTCGAACGCGCCGGTCGCCTGCTTCAAGGCCGCCGAGAAGGAGACGCGATTCCCCGCCCTGCTGTGCGCCGGCGCCGTCTCGAACGCGCCCGTCGATTGCTTCAAGGCGGCCAAGGGCCTGACGGATTACCCGGCGCTGCTGTGCGCGGGGGCCACCTCGAACGCGCCGGTCGCCTGCTTCAGCGCGGCCAAGGGCAAGACCGACTTCCCGGCCCTGCTGTGCTCGGGCGCGAAGGACGACTCGCCGGTCGCCTGCCTCGACGCCGTGCGCGGCGTCACCGACAACAGCGCGCTGCTGTGCTCGCCGAACGGGCGGCTCAAGGCGGTCACGCGCCACGACAACCACTCCTCGTACGACCTGCCTTACCCGTTCCGCTTCCCGCACCGCTACCCGTTCAAGTTCCCGTTCCCC
>MGUL01000043.1:6254-9199 GCA_001800005.1 Elusimicrobia bacterium RBG_16_66_12
CCCCCGCCCGGCAAGACTCAGCCGGACCCGGCGACGGTCTTCAAGGGCGCTTAGCCGTCCGAGGCCCGATTGACGGCCAGCCAGATGGTGTGGCGGTCGTCGCGGACGTCGGCGGAGGAGGCCACGCGGGCCTCCGTCACCTCGAAGCCCAGCTTGCGCAGGCGCATCGCGAAGCCCCTGTCCGGAGTCGCCGACCAGACCGCGAGGACCCCGTTCGGGCGCAGGGCCGAGCAGGCGGCGCCCAGGCCGTCGGCGGAGTAGAGCCAGTCGTTGGAGAATCTCGTCAGCCCCTCGGGGCCGTTGTCGACGTCCAGCAGGATCGCGTCGAAGGCCGCCAGCTCGGTCTGCAGGCTGAGTGCCACGTCCTGCAGGCGCACGCTGACGCGCGGGTCGGCCAAAGGGTCGCC
Organism: Elusimicrobia bacterium RBG_16_66_12; assembly: GCA_001800005.1. Classification (GTDB taxonomy): domain Bacteria; phylum Elusimicrobiota; class Elusimicrobia; order UBA1565; family UBA9628; genus GWA2-66-18. Next base: position 6,662 of record MGUL01000043.1, read on the forward strand.
GGCCAGATGGGACAGAAGGCCGCGGTTCCATTCGACGACGCCCGGGACGAGCTCCGCGACGACGATCCGGGCCGCGGGGCCCGTCGCCTTCAGCGCCGCGGCCAGGGTGTAGCCCATCCCCAGCCCGCCGATCAAGATGACGGGCTGCGGAGCGTGGCCCAGCTTCGCGCAGGCGAGGCGGGCCAGCGCGTCCTCCGACTGGTGGGCATGGCTGGTCATCAGCTCGGTGTCGCGCACCCTCAGCGTGAACTGCGCTCCGCGCCGGTAGAGGCTCAGCGTCCCGCCGCCGGGGACTCGCGCGTCGCCGAGATGCTCCATGTCCGGGTCCTTCACCGAGGATAGTATGGCTGGTCCGAGGGGCCCGGCGCCAGCCCGCCGCGGGCGCATATTGTAGAATGCCGAGATGCAGGATGAAGCGGAGTATTATCGCAGCGTGCTGGACAACCTGACCGGAGGCTTTCTCAGCGTCAGCCTGGACGGGCTGGTGGTCTACGTCAATCCGACGGCGGGACGCATCCTCCATCTGCCGGACGTCGGCTCTCTTTCGGGGAAGCGCTGCACGCACGCGCTCGCGGGCTTTCCGGCCCTGTTGGCTGTCATCGGCGACGCCCTCGCGACGCACAAGACCGTGCACCGTGCCGAGGTCAGCGTCCTTCATGGCGACGCGACGCTGATCATCGGCTACAGCACCCTGCAGGTCCGAAACCGCAAGGGCGACTATTTGGGCATCGGCATCATCTTCCAGGACTTGACCGTGGCATGATCAAGAGAGTCGATCCAAAAACCCTGACCGTCCTCGTCACCGGCGCGACCTCCGGGTTCGGCGAGGCGATCTGCCGCCGCTACGCCGCCGAGGGCGCGCGCGTGATCGCGACCGGGCGGCGCGCGGCGCGGCTGGCGGCGCTCAAGAGGGAGCTCGGCCGACGCTGCCACGCGGTCGTTCTCGACGCGCGCGACCGCAAGGCGACGCAGAAAGCCTTCGCGGGGCTTCCGAAGGACTTCGCGCGCGTCGGCGTCGTGGTGGCCAACGCGGGCTTGGCGCTGGGCCTGGAGCCGGCGCACCAGGCCCGCTTGGAGGACTGGGAGGAGATGGTGGCGACCAACATCTCGGGCCTGCTGTACACCGTGCGCGCGGTCCTGCCTGGGATGGTCGCGCGCGACGAAGGCCACGTCGTCTTGATCGGCTCGGTCGCCGCCGACTATCCCTATCCGGGCGGCAACGTCTACGGCGCGACCAAGGCCTTCGTCAAGCAGTTCGCGCTCAACCTGCGCGCCGACCTGCTGGGCTCCAACGTCCGCGTGACGAACATCGAGCCGGGCCTGGCCGAGACGGAGTTCTCGCTGGTGCGCTTCAAGGGCGACGCGCGCAAGGCGGGCCTGCCCTACAAGGGCCTCTCGCCCCTGACGGCCGACGACGTCGCCGAGGCGGTCTTCTGGTCGACCCTGCTTCCGCGCCGCGTCAACGTCAACCGTCTGCAGTTGATGCCCGTCATGCAGGCCTTCGGCCCCTTCGCCTTCAAGCGCGCCGAGTCGTAGGCTCGGCGGGCCCCAGGCGGTCCAGCTCCCGGCGCACGAGCCGGAGCAGTTCCTGGGCCGAGATCGGCTTCTGGACGCACGCGGCGGCGTCGTCGGGCCCGCCGCCCAGGGCCGGGGAATCCTCGACGTCGCCCGACAGGAAGACGACCCTCAGCTTCGGCCGGAGCCCCAGGAGCTTATGGGCCAGTTCCCGGCCGCCCATGTTCGGCATCGCGAGGTCGCTGATCACGATATCCGCGCGGACCGCGGGATCGGCGAGCATGCTCAGCGCGGACGCCCCGTCTTCGGCCGGCAGGACCGTGTAGCCCTGATCCTGCAGGGCGCGCGCGATCATCCTGCGGACCGGCTCCTCGTCATCGACGAGGAGGATGGTCTCGGTCCCGCGCAGGGATTCGGCAGGGTCGGCGGCCGGCGCCGCCTGGGGGCGGTCGTCGGTGACCGGCAGGCAGATCTTGAAGGCCGTGCCCTTGCCGGGCTCGCTGTGGATCTGGAGGGAGCCGTTGGACTGCTTGACGATGCCGTAGACGGCGGACAGCCCCAGTCCGGCGCCCTTGCCCCGCTCCTTGGTCGTGTAGAACGGCTCGAAGAGGTGGTCCTGGACCTCCGGGGTCATCCCGCCGCCGGTGTCCGAGACCTCGATCTGCACGTAGGAGCCGGGAGCCGCGAGATCGTGACGGGGCAGGACGCCCTCGTCGAGGACCACGTTGCGCGTCTCGATGAGCAGCCGGCCGCCCTTGGGCATCGCGTCGCGGGCGTTGTCCGCCAGGTTCAGGAGCGCCTGCGTCAGCTGTCCCGGGTCGGCCTTGACGCTCTTGAGCTCCGGTCCAAGGTTCAAGACCAGCTCGACGTCCTTGCCGAGGGGCCGGCGCAGCGTCTGCTCGCACTCCTTGAGGAGGGCGTTGACGTCCAGCACGCGGGGATGCAGGATCTGGCGGCGGCTGAAGGCCAGCAACTGGCGCGCCAGCGCGGCGGCGCGGTCGGCGGCGTTCTTGATCTCCCCGA
>MGUL01000043.1:9217-10953 GCA_001800005.1 Elusimicrobia bacterium RBG_16_66_12
CCTCCTTCGTCATCCCCGCCTGCATCATCTCGCAGTAGCCCAGGATCGTGGTCAGGTGGTTGTTGAAATCATGCGCCGCGCCTCCGGCCAGGCGGCACAGGGCCTCCATCTTATGCGCCTGGCACAGCCGCCGTTCGGTCTGATCGAGCATGCCTGAGAGCTTACTATTAAAATGTGAAATGGTATCTTCTTCCCATGGCGAAAAAGACCATCGTCGTGAAGAAGCCCGCCGCAAAGAAGCCCGTGCGCAAGAGCGGGCTCTCGGTCGTCATCGATTATCCCGAGGCCCATGAGATCGTCCGGCCCGGACACTACTCGATCCGTCTCACCGTCCCCGGCGCCGGGCAGGCGCAGGTGCGCTTCGACGGGGGCGAGTGGAACGAATGCCGGGAATCCCTCGGCCACTTCTGGCACGACTGGGCGCCCCAGGCGGGGCGCGTCTGCGTCGAGGCCCGCGCGCGCGCCGGTTCGGGGCGCTGGAGCCCCATGGCCGAGCGCGAGGTCGTGGTCACCGCGGAAGGCCCCGAGCGGGACGGCTCTATCTTCGCTTGACGTCGTCGTCGGCCGTCATCTCCGCCGAGACGGACACGCCCGCGGAGGCGACGGCCGCCTGGTAGGTCTTGAAGCCGCCCGAGAGGTTGCGGCAGGCGAAGCCGTTCTGCGCCAGGATGCGGCAGGCCAGGTAGCCGCGCAGCCCCACCTGGCAGAACACCAGCAGCTCGCGGTCCTTCGGCAGGCCGCTCAAGCGCGCGCGCAGTTCGTCGACCGGGACGTTCTCGGCGCCGGGGATGGTCCCGGCCGCGTGTTCCCCGGCGGTGCGCACGTCCAGCAGCGCCTGGTCGGGGCGCGGCGGCAGGGCTTCCGCGTGCCACAGCGCCACGTCGCCGCGCAGCGCGTTGGCGGCGGCGAACCCGGCTTGATTGACCGGGTCCTTGGCCGAGCCGTAGGACGGCGCGTAGCAGAGCTCCAGGTCCTGCAGGTCGAAGACCGTCAGCCCCGCGCGCAGCGCCACGGCCAGCACGTCGAGCCTTTTGTCGACCCCCTCGCGGCCCACGACCTGCGCGCCGAGGATCTTCCCATCGGCGGGGTCGAACAGGAGCTTGAGGCTCATCTGGGTGGCGCCGGGATAGTAGCTGGCGTGGTGGGCGGGGTGGACGTGGATCTTCTCGTACGCGCGGCCCAGGCGCCTGAGGGTCTTCTCGTTGAGCCCCGTCACGCCCACGGACAGCTCGAAAATCTTGCAGATGGCCGTGCCCTGGGTCCTCCGGTAGACGGTCGCGCGGCCGAGGATGTTGTCCGCGGCGATGCGGCCCTGGCGGGTGGCCGGACCGGCCAGCGGGATCAGCGCCATGTCTCCGGTGACGAAGTCCGGGACCTCGACGGCGTCGCCGACGGCGTAGATGTCGGCTTCGCTGGTGCGCATGTGCTCGTCGACCGCGATGCCGCCCTTGGCTCCGAGCGCCAGGCCCGCCTCGCGGGCCAGGAAGGTCTCGGGGCGCACGCCCACGGCGAGGAGGGCCACCGCGCACTCCAGCTCGTCGCCGGTGGAAAGCCCCGCGCGCAGGCCGTCCGCGGCGGGCGCGAAGAAGGCCACGGACACGCCCAGCCGCAGGTCCACGCCTTTCTCGCGCAGGTGCTGGTGGATGGGGGCCGCCATCTCCGGATCGGCGGGAAGGAAGACCTGGCCGCTGAGCTCCGCCAGCGTCACGTCCAGCCCGCGCGCGCGGAACGCCTCC
>MGUL01000044.1:0-3153 GCA_001800005.1 Elusimicrobia bacterium RBG_16_66_12
CCGCGCGCGGCGCGAGGCGCCTTCCGCCGGGCGCCCCTCGGCGAGGAAGAAGGCGCGGACGGGGCCGTCGACCTGAGCCGCGGGCGCCGACGCGCCGCATCCCTCTTCGAGCCGGCGTCCGGACCGAGACGCGTCCGCCGCCGGACCCCGCCCAGGACCCCGCGCTTCCGGCCGCTTCGCCTGTCCCAGCTGCTGGGAGGGAAAGCCCTGAGGCCTCCGCCGTCCGCCCTGCGTCCTCCGGTCGGGCTGGCCGGGCTCGCGCTGAAGCGCCCGCATCTCGACGCCTCCGGGAAGACCGTGCCCGAGCCGAGCCGCGAGCTGGGCGCGATCGAGGCCGTCGCCCCCGATGAGATCGCCGCCGACAGGCGTCAGGGCGCGCACTGGGACGCGCAGACCTGGCATGAAAAACGCGCGCACGGTCTCGCGCGGCGGGGCGGCTGGATCTGGCTGTACAAGGACGGCGGGCGCTGGTGGGGCCTGGTCGCGAGGACGCCCCTGGCGCGGCATCAGAATCTGTGGTGGCTGCGCGAGAGCGGCGTCTGGCTGATCCTTCACGAAGGGGAACCCTGGGCCTGGCGCCGTTTCCAGGACTGGGGCGGGGACGGTCTTTTCCATCCCGGCACCGGCACCGAGATCGTCTACAGCCCCGACCTCTCCCGCGCGGCCGTGATCACTCCCGGCGAGGGAGCTGTGGTCTACGACGCGCGCAGCGGCGCGGAACTCGGCCGCATCCCGGAAGGCGCGATGCCCGCCCGGCGCCGACCGAGGGCGCCGAAGTCGCTCTCCCTGCCCTGATTTGCTATCCTCGCCCGATGACCGGGCATGCATGCGCCATCATCCTCGCGGCCCTTCTGCTCGGCGCCCTCCCGCGCCCGGCGCGGGCCCAGGACGAGTACGGCGCCAAAGGCCTCTTTCCCGTCTACGACCACGCGGGGACCTGGCTCGTCTATGACAAGACCTCCAAGAAGGGCGCCTCCTCCGCCCTGATGCCGGGCTCGCGCTTCCTGATCGTGGGAAGCCGGGGAGCCGACCTCTTCTCCGTGGCTCGCGCCTCCGCGACCTACGGCGGCGCCTGCCGCGGGCGCAAGCCGCTGCGCCTGCGCGCCGCCATCCTGAAGGGCCCGCGCGAGGAGGTCTGCGACCCCATCCTCGCCATCAAGGTCCCGACCGCGTTCTCACTCAAGGGCTCCCGCGCGCTGTACGCCGGCCTCCCCAATAAGGTGGACGAAGCCGTCTACGGTTCGCTCGGCGCCGCGCTGGCCGCCGCCGCGGTCTCGGAAGCCAAGGACGGAGCCTTCCAGTTCAAGCTGGACGACGAAGGCGCCTCCGCCTTCCTCGCCGACCCGAAGCCCGAGAAGATCCTGCTCAAGATCGACTACGCCTCGCGCCCGAAGGTGGCGGGCCTGGCCGACCCGCTGGTGCTGGTGACCGGGGCCCAGATCTCGAACTCGTTCCGCCGCTGCCTGCGCCTGGCCGACGGCGACAAGCTCGTGGGCGGCTGCGTCGAGATGCCCTCGGGCCTGATGGCCGAGACCTCGCTGCTGCGCTTCGTCTCCTACGATCCAGGCGGGAAGGGGAACCCGTTTCTCCTCGCCTACACCAGGGAAGCCCCGCTGTGGGGGCACGAGCGCTGGGGCGTCGTGCTGCGCGCGGCGGGCGCGCGGCTCTTCCTGCGCGACGCGATGGATCCCCGCTGCCGCGAGGGCTTCTAGCCCGTCAGCGCCCGCTCATAACGGGAGGAAGACGGACTCGCTCTTGGCCTCCGCCGGCTTCGGTGGGCCCAGGACGATCTGGAGGAGGAACTCCCGGAAGGCCGGGAGGACCCTCTCGAACTCGCCTTGCGCGGCGCGCAGGCGCGCGGTGTACATTCCGGCGGGATCGGGGACGAGTACGGTCTCGGTGACGACGATCTCGGTCTTGCTGCCGACCAGGGTCCCGACCGGGTAGTGATAGCTGGTCACGCGCGCCGCGGTGCCGACGCGCGTGGCGACGCGCACCTCGTAGAGTTCGCCCTGGTCGGAGACGTTCGCCGTCGACGCCGAGGCGCGCATTTCCCGGACCGCGGCCTCGAAACCGGAGAAGCCCCGGGCCGCAGCGCTGGTGAAGAAGATCGCGACGCGAGCCGTCCCGTCGGGATCGGACCAGGTCAGGCCGCCGACGGCGCGCTTGGGGGCTCCCCATTCCAGGGTGTCGCGCCAGGAGAGGATGCCCTCGGGGCGCAGGGGTATCTCCTTGGGGCGGATCGCCCCCTTGGTCTTGACCGGCTCCGGAGCGCCGAGTTCCCTCAGCCGGGCCTCCACCGCCCCTCGCCACTGGGTCGCGCCCAAGGTCGCGCGCGCCGCGCGCATCGCGCGCGCCTCCGCCTCGACGCCGCGGTCGGCGCCGCGGGGGTCCGCGTCTCGAGGGATGACCGGCCGGCGCATCCAAGGCGTCAGCCAATGTCCGATCACGGACAAGGCGCGTTCGACGGCGACGTCGAAGTCGGGGAACCGCCCATCGAGCGTTAAGTCTCCCAGGAACGCGGCCGTCCCGGGGCGCAGGTCGACGGCTTCCTTGCGGCCGAGGGCCGGCGGAACCTCCACGCGGTAGCGCACGCCCCGCGCGCGGAAGGAGACCGAGGTCAACGCGTAGCGTCCGGGAGGAAGGTCGAGGAAATAGGCCTGCCCCTCATCCGAGACTCCCGCCGAGGCCGCCTTGCCCGGGAGCGGCTCTCCATCGGGCCCCAACTGCTCGAGCGTCGCGGAGTCGGCCATGTCCGAGGTGAAGCCCAGGACCGCGCCGCGCACCCGCGCGCTCACGATGAGAAGCCCGTTGCTCACCGCCGTGGGCTCCCGAGGGGGCAGGCCCGCGCAGCCGGAGAGGATGAGGAGCGCCGTTGCGGCCATCGCGCGTACCATCGGCGCTATTGTAGCATTCGATTTTCTATAATCCGGCCGTGGAACAGTTCGACTTTGAGAAGCTGGCCAAGGACCTCCTCCTCGAGCACCTGAAGGGCTCCGCCGACGCCGCGGCCTCGGCCGGGGAGATCGTGCGAAAGATGGCCGTCGCCGCCGTCGCCGGCGCCGGTTCGAGCCAGGCGCCCCGCGCGAGCGTGAGGGCCGCCTGCAAAGGCATCATGAGCGGAATGGTCCTCCTCGAAAAAGACCTGCCCGC
>MGUL01000044.1:3172-4991 GCA_001800005.1 Elusimicrobia bacterium RBG_16_66_12
CGCCGTACTCCAGCAGATGGGCGCGGTGGCCGCCGAGACCAACCAGGATCCGTCCGAGTGCATGACCTGGGCCATGGAAGGCATGGCCCAGGTCTGCCGTCTGGCCTCAGCCTCCGTGCAGGAAGCCGTGCGCGCGGAGATCGACGAAAAGTTCATGGGCGCCGGCGAGGTCTTCGAGAACCTCCTGCGGACGAGCGGGGCCTGAGTTGAAGGTCGCCCTCGCCCAGGTCGACGCGACGGTCGGAGACCTGCGCGGGAACGCGCTGCGCATACTCGCCGCGCTCGACGCGGCCTCCCGCCGCGGCGCGCGCCTGGCGGTCTTCCCCGAGCAGTCGCTGGGCGGCTACCCGGCCCTGGACCTCTGGGAAGAACGGGGCTTCGCCGAGGCCAACGAGAAGGCCCTGGCCGCGCTCGCCGAAAAAGTCCGCGGCACGGCCGCACTGGTGGGCTTCGTCTCGCGCAACAAGGACCGTGTGGGCAAGCCGGCGCGCAACTCCGCGGCCCTGCTCCATGAAGGCAAGATCGCCGCGGTGCGCCACAAGACCCTCCTTCCCACCTACGACGTCTTCGACGAGGCGCGCTACTTCGAGGCCGCGCGCGGCAACAAGCCGGTCTCCTGGGGAGGGCTCAAGCTGGGCGTGACGATCTGCGAGGACGCCTGGTCGCGCGCCCCCAGCTCCAAGCGCCGGCTCTACCGCGTGGACCCGGTCGCCGACCAGGTCAAGGCCGGGGCGGACCTGCTGCTCAACCTCTCGGCCTCGCCTTTCCTGCGAGGCAAGGCCGAGGTGCGCCGGACCTTGCTCTCTCATCACGCGAAGCGCCATAAGAAACCGTTCTTCTACTGCAACGCGGTCGGCGGCAACGACGAGATCGTCTTCGACGGCGGCAGCCTGGCCTACGACGCGAAGGGCGCGCTGCGGGCGCGCGCGGCCTTCGCGTCCGAGGACCGGATGGTCATCGACACCGCGACATGGGAGGGGGCCGCGGTCGCTCCCGAACCGGGCGACGCGGGCCAGACGGGGAGCGTGCTCACCCTGGGCATCAAGGACTTCGCAGCCAAGTGCGGACTGCAGACGGCCTTCGTGGGTCTGTCGGGCGGCATCGACTCGGCGGTGGTGGCGGCGCTCGCGGTGCGGGCGCTCGGGCCTCGCCGGGTGGTAGGAGTCTGCATGCCCTCCGCCTACTCCTCGACGGGGAGCACGGAAGACGCGAAGGCTCTGGCCCAGAACCTGGGCATCGAACTCAAAACCGTGAGCATCGAGGGGATATACCAGACGCTGCTGCAGGCCCTGGGCGGCACGTGGGGCCTCGGCACGCCCGACCTGGCGGAGCAGAACCTGCAGGCGCGAGCGCGAGGAGTGGTGCTGATGGGTCTGGCGAACAAGGCGCACCGCGGCTTTGTGCTCACGACGGGCAATAAATCCGAGCTCGCCGTCGGCTACTGCACGCTGTACGGCGACATGTGCGGGGCGTTGGCGCCTTTGGCCGACGCGCCGAAACGACTGGTCTATCAGCTGGCATCCTGGCTCAACACGGACCGCGAGATCGTTCCACGCAGCACGATCGAGAAGGCGCCGTCGGCGGAACTCAAGCCCGGCCAGAAAGACCAGGACGACCTGCCGCCCTACGACCAGGTCGACGACGCTCTCGAAGCCTGGGTGCAGTCGCGGCTGGAGCCGGGGCGGGTGGCGCAGGTCGTGGGTGACCGGCAGGTGGCCGAGATGCTCCTCGACCGGATGGACTCAAGCGAGTTCAAGCGGCGACAGGCGCCTCCGTGTCTCAAAATATCCTCGAAGGCCTTCGGGGTGGGTCGGCGGAT
>MGUL01000044.1:5008-9387 GCA_001800005.1 Elusimicrobia bacterium RBG_16_66_12
GCTGGCGGGTGCGGGCCGGACTCTAGCCGCAGCGGCTCGTCAGAGTTCCTCGGGCCAGCGCCGCGCGCCGTGGATGAGGGCGAGGACCTCGATCCGCTTCGCTTTGACCCGATACGGAACGATGAAGGGGGTCCCTGAGACGACGAGTTCGCGCGTGCCCTCCACGCGGCCGGGCCGTCCGATCTTCGGATGGCGCCCGACGGCCTCGAGAGCCTTCTCGATCCTTTCGATCATGCGGACCGCGGCGGACGCATCCTCTTCGGCGACGTAGTCGTAGGCGCTTCCAAGGTCCGAGAGGGCCAGCCGGGTCCAGGCGAACTTCATTTGCGCCAGCGGGCGAAGGCGGAAGACACTTTGGCATCCGCGACGAAGTCGCCGTGGTCGGCCTGGCGCAGGCCTTCCTTGATATGGGCCACTTGCCAGCGATGGACGTCGAGATAGTTGTCGATCGCTTCGTTGAGCACGTAGCTGCGGTCGCGGTCGATGCCGGCGGCGATGGCGTCCAAAGCCTTCCTCTTCTGGGCATCGACGCGAAAGGTGACCGTTCGCTTGTTCATGGGATATCGCTCCTCGCTGTGTCTTACAATAGCTTACATTGGAATGCGCTAGAATGCAATTGTGCGAAGGAGTGAGGACTAGGCCGGCGTCTGGATCTCGGAGAGGTCCGCCACCCGCCGGAAGGCCCGCACCAGCTTGCCCAGCAGCGCCAGCCGCTGACGCTTCAGGCTCTCGTCTTCGACCATCACCATCACCTTGTCGAAGAACAGGTCCAGGGACGGCTTGACCGTCGCCAGGCTCTTCAGCCCGCCCTCGAAGTCGCCCCGCACGATCCGGTCGTTGGCCGCGCCCTCCGCGCTCACCAGCGCGTCGTAGAGGTCGAAGTCGGCCTGGTCCTGCAGCAACGCCCGGTCCGCCGCCGTCCCGTTCTCGTATTTCGCCTGACGAAGGATGTTCGAGGCCCGCTTGAAGGCCGCCGCCAAAGGCTCGAACGCCGGCTCACGCCGGACCGCACGAACCGCGGCCAATCTGCGGAAGGCATTGGGCAGGTCCTTGAGCGCGCCTTCTCGGATCGAGCGCACCTCGTCGACCGCGTAGCCCATCTCTTCGAAGAGCGACTGGACCCGCGCCCAAACGAAGTCCCCGAGTTGAGCCGCCAGCCTGCCGGGCTCCGCCACCGACACCGGCTGGAGCTTCACCGCTTCTTCCAGCGCCTTGTCCAGGTCCAGCGGCAGCTGTTTCTCGAGGAGGATCCGGACCACCCCCAGCGCCTGGCGCCGCAGAGCGTAAGGGTCGGCCGACCCCGTTGGGATCAGCCCCACCGCGAAACACCCCGCCAGGCTGTCGAGCTTGCCCGCCAGCGACACCACCGCCGCCTCCGGCGTGACCGACACTGGCGTCTTCGCCGCGACCGGGAAGTAGAACTGCTCGATCGCCAGCGCCACGCGCTCGTCGAGACCGTCCTTGCGCGCGTAGACCCCGCCCATCTGACCCTGCAGTTCCGGGAATTCCTTGACCACGTCCGTCACCAGGTCCGCGTAGACCAGCCGCGAAGCCGCGGCGGCCGAGCGCTCGTCGATCGGCGCCGTCGAGCGCAGCTGCTCTCCCATCCAGATCGTCAGAGATTCCACGCGCGCCGCCTTCGCGGACAGGAAGCCCAGCGCCTTCTGGTAGGTGACCCGGTCGAGCAGGGGGAGCTTGCTCTCCAGTGTCGAGGACGAATCACGCCCCACGAAGAAGGCCGCGTCGTTGAAGCGCGCTTCCAAGACGCGCTGATAGCCCTCGCGCACCAGGTCGTTGCCCGAGGACAGGCCGTCGCGCACCCCCACGAAGTACGGCAGGAGCGCGCCGTCGCGCGAGACCACCGGGAAGAACTTCAGCTGCTTCTTCATCACCATCTTCAAGAGCGCCGCGGGGAGCTTCATGTGCTCGTCGCGCAGCCGGCCCAGAACCGGGACCGGATGCTCGACCATGAAGACCGTCTCGTCGATCAGATCACTGTCATCCTCGGTCCGGCCGCCCGTCTTCTTCGAGGCGAGCTCCAAAGCCTTGAGCAGATACTCTCTCCTCTCGGCCGGGTCTCCGATGACGAGTCCCTGACGCAGGACGGCGGCGTGTTTAGACGGATCCTTCAAAATGACCGCCGCCTTTGCCAAGACGGGATGACCGTAGGCCGCACGACCCGACTTGACGCCCGCCAGCTCGACCGGCACGACTTTCTCGCCCAGGAGAGAGGTGATTGCCCGGATCGGACGTCCGAATCTGAAGCCCGTCTCCTCCCAGGTCATCGACTTCGGGAACTGCAGGGACTTGAGCAGGTCCACGGCCATCGTCTGGAGCAGGACGGACGCCGGTTCGCCCTTTGAATGGACCTCGGCGTAAAGCACTCCCTCCACCGGCCGGAGATCCTCTGCGGAGAGGCCGTATTTGCGCGCAAAACCCTCGGCCGCGGGCGTAAACTTCCCGTCGGGGAGCCTCCACGCCTGTTCCTTCGGGCCCTTGAACCTCTCGGTCATGTCGTGACCCTTCGCGGAGACTTCCTTCACCATCAAGATCAAATGACGCAGAGTGCCGGCGACGGAGATCTCGCCGTGCTCGACCTTGCCTTCCAGCCACCGGGAGGCGCCCGACTTCAGCTGTTCCAGCGCCGGGGCGACGAAGCGCGCGGGAAGGGGCTCGGTGTGCACGTCGAGGAGGAAGTCGCTCGCGGCGACCTTCTTCTTCATGGGCTTCATGCGGCCTCCACGGACTTCGGCGTGCTCTTCGCGATATAGAGCTGCATCACCTTGCGCGCCAGGCTACGCACCCGTGTGATGTACTGCGCCCGCTCGGTCACCGAGATGGCCCCGCGCGCCTCGAGCGTGTTGAAGAGATGGGAGATGCGCACCACGCAGTCGTAAGCGGGCAATGGGTCTGCCAGAGAGGCCAAACGCACTCCTTCGGCTTCCCACTCATTGAAGTGCCGAGACAACAACGCCGTGTCGGCCGTCTCGAAATTATACCGGGAGAATTCGCGCTCCTGCTGTTTATGGAGATCGCCGTACGTCAGCCCCCCGCCGTAGTCAAGCTCATAGACCGAGTCCTTTTTCTGGAGGTACATCGCGATCCTTTCCAAGCCATACGTCATCTCAACTGAGATTGGAGATAATGGCATCGACCCCATCTGCTGGAAGTAGGTGAACTGCGTGATCTCCATGCCGTCGAGCCAGACCTCCCAGCCCACTCCAGAGGCGCCCAGCGTCGGAGACTCCCAGTCGTCCTCGATCCAGCGCAGATCGTGCAGCTTCGGGTCCAGGCCGAGGGCCTTCAGCGACTTCTGGTAGAGGTCCGTGATCCCGGCCGGCGCCGGCTTCAGGATGACCTGGAACTGATAGTACTTGCCCAGGCGGTTGGGGTTGTCGCCGTAGCGTCCGTCGGCGGGACGGCGGCACGGCTCAACGTAGGCGAAGCGCGCGGGAGCCGAGGTCAGCGCGCCGAAGAAGGTCGCGGGGTTGAAGGTCCCCGCGCCCTTTTCCAGATCATAGGGCTGAACGATCGCGCAGCCCTCGGCCGACCAGAACGACTGGAGTTTGAGGATGAGCTCTTGGAAGGTCTTCATGCGGTGACTCCTTCGGGACGGGCCGCGGCGCGCAGCGACTCCCGGAACTCGGCGGTCTTCAGGCGCCGGCCGGTCTGGGCTTCGCAGTGCGACTCCAGCAGGATGCGCGCCTCGGACGCGGCGGTCCGGTCGAACGCGAGGCCCGCCAGCTCGGCCGGCGCGGTCTCGTGCAGCGCCTCCCAGACCGAGGCCGCCGCGGCGGGCGCGCGCTCGCGCAGACTGAAGCCGGCCAGGTCCAGCAGGCGCAGGCCGAAGGCGAGCGAGAGCCAGCGGCTGGGGGACTGCTCCAGCGCGGCCAGCGTCGCGCAGAGCAGGCGGTACTTCTCGGGGCTGGGCGCGCGCTCGGCCGTCAGGCGGTCGAGGAGCTCGCAGCAGTAGAGCGCGGCCGTCGTGCGCGCGAGGTCCTCGCGCACGCTGGGGAACGTCGACACCAGGCTGCCGCCCACGCACTTGGCGAACTCGGAGCGCGGCGACACGTGGATCCGGTACTCGGCCCAGACCGCGGGTTCCGAGAGGGCCTTGAGCTTGGCGGCGGGGCGGCTCACGCCGACGAAGCGCGCCGGGAGCTTGCCCAGGTCCTCGGTGAAGACGAGGCAGAGGCGGTCGTATTCGCCGAGAGCGCGGCGGGAGAGGACCACGCCGTGGGCGTTGACGATCATCGCGAGAGGGCCCGGCGCATCGCCGCGAGCTCGGCGGCGCCGGGGGTCCTGAGCACGCGCAGCGAGGCGGGGGACGAGCCTTCCATCAGGGGGGCCGCGCTCGCGCGCGGCGCGCCCAGATACGC
>MGUL01000045.1:0-6202 GCA_001800005.1 Elusimicrobia bacterium RBG_16_66_12
CTTCTGCTCGCGGAAGATGCCCTCCACGAACATGCTCCCGAGCGCCGTGACCACGTCGGGACGCCTGGACGCGAGGCCCCGCAGCTCGAATGGCAGAGACAGCACCCATTGGCGAAGGGGCACGTCGGGGAGAACGGCGTCGACGAGGAAGGCAGCCGTATTGCACATTCTGCGATTGGCGCAGCTGGGGCATTATGTTTCCTGACCGTAATGTTTCGTAGCGCTGGGCCCTTGGATCCCCCTCGTCTGGTTGCTCTCTGGTTGGTCTGGTTCTTCTTCCAAAAGATGATCATCTAATCCGTTTGGTTGTTCCTCGTCTGGTTGTCCTTTGGTTCGGCTGGTTGTTCTGGTTGGTCCCGTTGCGATCGGAGAGTCGCGATGGGAGACGAGGTGTTTCGCTGCAGGCACTGCCAGAGGCTCAGGCTCAAGCGCACTGCGGAGCAGCGCTACTGCAGCGGCGAGGGCTGCCAGAAAGCGCGCAAGAATGCCTGGCGGCGCACCAAGCTCGCACTGGATCCCGACTACCGCGCCAACCAGCGGGCGAGCACGAAGGCATGGCTGGCATCGCAGGGGGGCAGCGGCGCCTACTATCGTCGCTACCGAAAACGGCGGCGACAACAGGCTTGCTGCGCGGACAACGCCGACCATGTCGCGCGGCCGGTCCGTACGCCCGTCGTGGCCGCGGGTGCAAAGAGCGACGCGGAATCGGGGCAAAGTCGTGTGACCTCGGGCAGGTACAGGTTGCTGCGCTGCGACGCTGCAAAGAGCGACGCGATTGTGGTGGAATTGTCAGTTGTTCCGGATGGTTAAGCCCTGCTTGCAAATATCGACGCGGTGGCATGCCGGCGGCGCTCGTGTTGTAGCTATCGCCGATGGCTACACCACCACGACGCATCCAGCGCGCGCCCCTGGTTGCCGATCGCGTCCGCTCGATCGGAAAGCAGGGCTTCGCATTCGTTCCCAACCGCTTCCTGCTCGATGGCTTCTTTGCGGCGCTCGAGCTCGATGAGCTGCGGCTGTACCTGCTGCTGGTGCTCGCTGCCGATCGGAAGGGAATGAGCTTCTACGGCTACGACACGCTCTGCGGCCTGCTGCAGGTGCCGCTCGCGCGCTACGTTCGGGCACGCAACGGCCTGGTCGACAAGGATCTCATCGCCTTCGATGGCGTGCGTTTTCAGGTGCTGGAGTTGCCGGGCGGGCCGCCCGCTCCGTCGCCGCCGCTGCGTTCGGCCGAGCAGCTCGAATTGGAGGACCCGGCCACCGTGCGGCTTGTGGCAGAGCAGTCGCTACGCAGCGCGGCCCACCAGCACCCTCGCTCTCGGGTTGACGCACAGCTCGGAGGTCGTGATGCGGATGAAGAGCGATAGCGGAGCCGACCCTCACGCGTGGACAATCTCGGGCAAGGCGCTCGCCGAGCTGCTGCTCGGCACACGAGACGCGTTTCTGTGCGTCCTGCAGCTCGAGCAGCACTCCCCAGACTACCTGAAGCAGGCACGGTACATCATCGAGGAGTACGCGCACTTTTGCGAAGCTCAGGGGGCGGCGCACCCCTGGCAGCTGCGGCAGAGGTATCTGGCGCATCGGGCAGCATTGCGGTCCGAGCAGCCGTTCTCGGCCTCCTATCTGGAAAACCACGGCAGGCAGCTACGGTACTTCTTGCGTTGGTACCACCGGCAGCTCGCGGCCAAGAAGGTGTCCTTGGGGGAGCTGTCGGCCGCAGAGCTACGCGCCTACTGGCGCACGCAACCGGGAGCGCTGCCCTACCGGCGCCGGGTCTTGTCCACTCACCTGCGGTCGTTGCTGACCTTGTTGCAGCGGCGGCCCGACGCCGAGCCAAGCGGCGAGCTCGGCGCGCTGCTCGACGACTACTTCGCGCAGCGTCACGTGGCGCTGCGTGGTCGGGGCTACGGGCTGGTGCTGAGCCACCGTGCGCAGCTCGTCACTCGGCGTCATCTGATTTGGCTCGAGCAGCAGAGTCATCTGCCCACGGGCACCGCGGTGCTTGATGTCGATAGCGGTCTCGGTGCCGATCGAGTCGAGGACTCAGCCCAGGCGTTGCTGCAATACTTCGTGGCGAAGGTGGACGCCGAGCTCGGCGAAGGGTTGCGACGGCCTTTGATCGAGTACCTGGCCCAGCTCGTCCACGAGCGCGGGCTCGGCAAGTCCAGCATCAAGTCGATCCTGCGCACCAATCTGGCCCTATGCCGGCAACTGGCCGACGCAGGACAGGCCTGTTTTCTTCGATTGCGCCCCGCGCAGCTCGACCAGCTCGTCGCATCGTTGCTCAGCGCGCCGCGCGAGGATCTGCTTTTGCGGCGCCAGCAGGTCCAGGCGCAACACAGTCGGCTGCGCGGCTTTGTGCGATATCTGCAGGGCCGGGATCTACTGGACCGAGATCTCGGCTCGGTGCTGATCTCGCCGGCCTGCTACGCGGCCCGCAAGCCGCCGAGGGTGTGGTCGCAAGAGCAAGTGCGCTCCCTGCTCGGCTCGGTCAGTCGCGGCGATGCGCGGGGGCGGCGCTGCTATGCGCTCCTGCTGTTGACGACCACGTACGGCCTGAGGCCGGTGGATGTCTCGCGGCTGCGACTGGACGATGTGCGCTGGCGCCAAGGACAGATGGCGTTGGTCCAGAACAAGACCGGTCGCGTGTTGACGCTGCCACTGCTGGCCGAGGTGGTCGCGGGGCTGTACGACTACCTGCGCCAAGACCGCGTCCCGGGGCTTGTGCATCGGCGGGTGTTCGTGTCGCTCCATTGGCCGCATCGGCCCCTGCGTCCTGCAGCGGTCACCGCCATCGTCGTCGGTGCGTTCCGTGAGGCGGGGCTCGGCTGGGGCTGCGCCAGGCACCTGCGCGCCACGGTGGCCACGCATCTTCTGCGTCAGGGAGAGCCGCTGAGCACCATCCAGGAAGTACTGGGGCACGGCGCGATCGAAACCACGCAGCGCTATGCGGTGGCCGACGTGGAGCTGTTGCGCCAGGTGCTCGAGGAGTCGGAGCGATGAACGGCGCCGCGCAAGACGGCGCCGCGCAAGACAAGCTTGCCGCGACCTTGGCGCGCTTTGTCGACTGGGCGCGTCAGCTGGGCTGGCGCTACCAGATGGTACCGGGGCACCTGCGGCACTTGGAGCGCTTTCTGCGGCGCCGGGGTGTGCAGCAGCTCGGTGACGTCGATGCCGCGCTGCTGGGCGAGTATCAACGAGACCTGTCGGTCCTCAGGAGCGCGGCGACCGTCCGGGGCTACCTGAGCACGCTGCGCGCCCTGTGGAGGTATCTACTCAAAGAGGAGCTTACCATCGAGGACGCCACCCGGGGCCTGAGCCGATTGCGCCTGGACTACTTCATCCCGCATCTGTATGGCGCGCAGGAGCTACGGCGCTTCGAGCGGACGACTCAGTCGGCGATCACGCAGGTCCGCGGCCCGTGGCAGCGGCTCAGCAGGCGGGCTCAGCACGCAGCCTTCGGCCTATTGCGTGACTGCGGCCTACGCGTCTCCGAGGCCTGCCGGCTCAATGTGAACGACTTCGACTCGGTGGCGCGCACTCTGTACATCGAGCGGACGAAGTTCTTCAAGACCCGGCACATCCCGCTACCGCGCAGCACTGCCACCCTGCTCGAGCAGTACCTCGGGCATCGTCACCGACTGCTCGGCGACAGCGCGCAGTCGCCGGCGTTGTTCGTCTCGATGTGCGGGCGCAGACTCGGGCGGGGGGCCTTGGAGGTCCGCTTCAAGCAGCTCTTGGGTGAGCTCGGGCTGTACCGGCCCCGACACCGGCAGGGCCGCACCGTTTTCGGCAGCACGAATCTGCATGCGTTGCGCCATTCGCTCGCCGTGCGCACCTTGGAGCGCTGGCAGCGCCAGGGGAGCGACGTCGAAGCTCTGCTGCCACTTCTGAGCGGCTACCTCGGCCACGCGAAGGTCAGCTACACGATGCACTACCTGCATCTGACGCCCACCCTGCGGCAGCTCGGCAGCGAGCGGTTTGCTCAGATGGCGCTGCCTCGGCTCGACCACGGCAGCACGCGTGGCGACGATGAATGACCAGAGCAGACCGTCCGCCGCGGGCTCCGGCCGCGCGGGCCGTGGCGGCGGCGGCGGCGACGCCCGGCCCGTGACTTTGGCCGAGGCCTTGGGCGTCCTCTTTGAACAAGACCTGCATCCTGCGACCGGCACCAGTCGGCACACCATCGACTCCTACAAGACCACCTTCCGGCTCCTGGTGCGTTTCCTCGAGCACCGCAGGCCCGAGTTGTTGCCGCCGAGCACGCCCGTCGAACGCTTCGACGCCTCGCTCATCGAAGCGTTTCTGCGATATCTGCGTCAAGAGCGGGGCTGCAGCCCAGCCACGATCAACGTGCGTCGCGCGGCCTTCGGCTCACTCGGGAGGGCTCTTCAGCGTCGCTATCCGCACCTGACGGCGTACAGCCATTCGCTTCTGGCCATCCGAAGTCGAAAGGCACCCGAGGTACTGGTCGGCTACTTCGAGCTGCGCGAGCTCGAGGCCATCTTCAAGGCGATTGATTCCTCCACTGTCGACGGCTTCAGGGACCTGTGCATGTTGCGCTGCCTGTACAACACCGGCGCCCGTGCCTCCGAGCTGTGCGGTCTGCGTCTTTCGGACCTGCGGCTCTGCGAGCCGGCGCACGTCGTGCTCCACGGCAAAGGAGGTAAGAGCCGCACCGTCCCGCTCTGGTCTGTCACCACCGACTTGCTGCGCGCCTATCTCAAAGCCGCCCGCCGTACGCCCAAGGCCGGCCACGAGGACTTCGTCTTCATCGGACGGCGGGGCAACGCCCTGACACGCCAGGGTCTGTACAAGATCGCCCGGCTGCATCTGCAGGCTGCAGCGCGCAAGCTGCCGCAGCTTCTGCGCCCGGAGCTACACCCGGTCTGCAGCTTCCGCCACACGACCGCCACGCACCTCTGGATGGCCGGCGTGTCGCTGCCCGAGATCCAGGACATCCTCGGCCACGTGCGACCGGAAACCACGATGCGCTACCGCGCCCTGAGCCTGGAGCGCAAGCGCCACGCACTCGATCGTCTGCTCGCGCTGCGAAGCAACAAACCCCATTGGGCCGTAGCCCAGACGGCGCTCGAATGGACCAACAGTCAGCAGGCCATCGACTGGCTGGAGCGCTTGTAGCAAGCCCTGACGCTCACCATGGAGCCGCGGCCACGCACTCGTGGGACAAAATCATTGCGGTGATCGCCGCGGCACACACATCGCCGCTCGGCCGCCAACGGATCCACCCATCCGTCCCGCGTAATGTTCCGTGGCGAGCACGATGACATCACCACCATCTGGCCAAACCACCTGCAATCATGAGCGAAAACTCCGTGGCTCGCGCCCCTCGGCCAGATTCGACACCTTGCCTGACAAATCAACAAGATGCGCCACTACGAAACATAAGCAGCACGTTCATCGGCACCGACACGTGGTTCGAGTTCAAGATGACCGCGGGCCTGGGCTGGGAGGTGGCGGTGAGCGACATCTCGCCAACGCAACAGATCGTCCCCCGTGCGACGACGTCGGCGCGCGTGATCCGATCGGGCAACCTCCTCGTGTTCGTCATTGCGCTTTCGGAAGTCGGACCGACACCAGCCTTTCGCGCGACGGCCTTCCGGCACGACGGATCCTACATGAATGGCCTGTGGAGCATCGACTACCACCCGGACGTGGGGGCACTGGAGGCACTGTATTTCGCCGCCGAGGGCGCAGAACCGTGAGCCGGATCCGTGCTGCGTCTCTGCACCGCCGTCGCTTCGACGGCACGGTGCTGTCAGTGCCGGCCCCCGGGCTCTTGTACAGGCGCATATGTAGGTTAAGGCAGGATTATGCCAACTCCGCCGATAATGCCGTTCATGCCGGCTACGGTTCTACGGTTCCGGACAACAAGGGCCGCCCGCCCCGTTGGGAGCCCGTTGGGAGGGGGCCGAGCAATAGCCGCCGGCCGCCGCGACGTCGAATTGTGTCTTTCCTCAGCTGGTTCTTCCTAGTGATCGGACGATCCCGAGCACCGACACCACCGACAGCGTGACGCCGGCGCGCGCTCCGCGTCGCCGTGCTCCCCTGAACTGAAGCTGCTCCCAAGGCATGGTGTGGTAGGCTGCCGCGCCATGATACCCAAGACTCTCTGCGCCCTCGCTGTCCTCGTCCTCGCGGCCGTGGCGTGCCGGCCGCCGGCTCCTCCTCCTCCGGTGCC
>MGUL01000045.1:6271-6565 GCA_001800005.1 Elusimicrobia bacterium RBG_16_66_12
GATGTGAGCGCGTGGCTGACCAACGGCCCTGCGGTCTCCGTGGGCGCCAGCGCCAAGAACGTCGCCGTCGCCGGACCGGGACCAAACCCGATCAAGACCGGCAACTACACGATGACCGTGAACTGGCAGCCGGCCGCGGGCGCCGCGCCGACGCACTGGGAGCGCATCAGCGTGACGCTGCCCGGCGGCGGCGCCGTCTGCACCCCGATCGCGTGTCCCGCCGGGAAGGCGTGCCAGGACATGGCGACCAACCCGCGAAGGGTTCCGGCGAACCCCAACCCCGCAGACGGCGCG
>MGUL01000046.1:0-1288 GCA_001800005.1 Elusimicrobia bacterium RBG_16_66_12
CACTGTGGGCCGGCGCGGCCGTCGTGGCCTGCAATGGAGGCGGAGGGCCACCCGCCGTCACGCCCACCGGGCCTCCGCCGTCCCCGCCCGCAACCATCACCACGGTCACGCCCACCGCAGTGGTGACGGCGGAGGCGAAGGCGGTGGTCGCGGGCGAGCGTGCGACCTTCTACGGCGCCGGCCCGGACGATCGCGCCGCTGTCGTGGCCGGGGGTGACTTCAATGGCGACAGAATCCTCGACCTCGCGCTCGCATCCCCTCAGGCCGATGGGCCCGACGACGCCCGCCCCAACGCGGGGGAGGTCTACATCTTCTTCGGCCCGTTCTCTCGAGGGGAGAGGCGAGACGCCTCCGCTGAGGAGCAGGACGTGACGATATACGGCGGAAGCGAGGGCGACGAGACGGGGCGCGCGTTGGCGACCGGCGACCTGAATCACGATGGGATAGACGACCTTGTGGTCGGGGCGCCCTTCGCGGACGGGCCCGACGGCTCCCGCCCGGACGCGGGTGAAGCCCACGTAGTGTTCGGCTCGCCCGCGCCGCCCCCAATCATCGATCTGGCGGCGGACGGCGGCGGCACGGTCATTTTCGGCGCCGACGCCGAGGACCTAGCCGGTTTCGCCCTGGCGGTAGCGGAGGTCAGCGGCGACGGCGCGGCCGACGTGGTGGTCAGCTCGGTGTGGGCGGACGGCCCCGACAACACCCGTGAGCGGGCGGGCGAGGTCTACGTTGTGTTCGGCGCCGACGAGCTCCTGGGCGCCATCGACCTGGCAGCGGGCGGCCAGGACGTGACTGTGTATGGGGCGGAAGCCGACGACCGCCTGGGCGAAGCCGTTGCCGCCGGCGATGTCAACGGCGACGGGGTGGCCGACCTCGTCGTCGCGGCACCTTTCGCCACACGGGCGGCCGGCGAGACCTACGTCATCCCGGGCGGACGTTCCATCCCGTCCGTCCTCGACATGGGCCTGGGGCAGCAGGTGACTGTCCTGGGCCCGGACGCCGGGGACCAGGCCGGCCACTCCCTGGCGATCGGGGACGTGGACGGCGACGGGTTGGGCGATCTGCTGCTCGGGGCGGTCAGCGCCGGCGGCCCCGACAACGCACGCGGTCTGGCCGGCGAGGGATTGCTGGTGCCGGGCCGCAGGCTGAAGCCGGGGACTATTGGAGCTGTGGCCAGGGATGAAGGGATGCGCTTTTACGGGGCCGACAGCGAGGACCGCCTGGGCCGCGCCGTGGCGCTGGCAGACCTGAACGGTGACCGGCTGGCGGACCTGGCGCTGGTGGCGGC
>MGUL01000046.1:1317-3604 GCA_001800005.1 Elusimicrobia bacterium RBG_16_66_12
AGGACGCCGGTGAGCTATACATCTATTTCGGGTATTTCGGGCCGGGCGGCCCGGCGAGGGTGGTAGACGTTGCCTCCACGGCGGCGGACCTGGCGCTGGTCGGCGATGACCCGGATGACGTCATCGGTGGCGGCGCCTTCGGAAGGCCGCCCGTCCTCGTAGCGGACGTGGACGGCGACGGGCTTGCCGACATCGTGATCTCGGCGCCAGGGGGCGACGGCCCGGTCAACGACCGCATGGACGCCGGCGAGGCCTACATCATCTTCCTCCAGGAGCGGTAGCGGGCGGCGAACGGCAGCGGCTCGCTGTCGCGCCCCACCGGCAAGGCCTCCAGAGGGAGGACATTGACGGCTTACACGCCCCCAGTTACCATTTCCTCGTATCCACCGCCAACCCCGCCCCAGGGAAGGGCGTACAATGCGCGATGATGACGGCCACCAAAGCGGCCCCGTGACCGATCTAGCCAGGGCCGCCGCCCTGCCGGGAAAACTGACTGCCATGGCCCCGATGAAGGTCGGCCATACGGTTCTCCATCCTCTCAGCCGGACCCCCCCGCAAGGAAAGGTCGTCTTCCTGTGAGGTGGGGCCTGACGGTCGCCGGGGTGTCGCTCATCGTCCTGGCGGCGCTGACCGTTGCGGCCAGCGAAGGGAGGGCGGACCAGAACGGGTTCCGGGCGCTGAGCGGGACGGAGGCGAGGGCCTTCGTGCTGCCAGACGACATGCGCCTCGTGGCCACCATAGATCCCGGGCCTGACGGCCTCACCTACGAGCGGTATCAACAGTACTTTGGGACCGCACAGGTTCTGGGAGCGCAGGTCACTATCTACAGGGAAAACTCCGGCGCGATTGCCGCGGTCATCGGTTCCCATTACCCCAACGTCGTCGCCACAAACATCGCCAGCCTGCCCGTGAGCGCGCTTGCGCGGGCCCTGGAGCCGGATATCGGCGCGACCGAACAGCGGCGCATCAAGCTGACGATCGACCCCGAAAGCGGCCGCTACTTCTTTCTCGTGGAGAGCCTGGGCTTCGGTACCCGCTGGTTCCACTGGATCGACGCCGCCAGCGGCGCGGTGCTCAACCGCTACAGCGCCATCGAGACCGGGCAGGGAACCGGCGTCAAGGGCGACACCAAGGACCTGACGGACCTGACCACGTTCCACGGCGTCACCGGCCACGGCGCCACCGGCGCCCATTACGACCTCTTCTCAACCGATAATCGGCAGCGGACCTTTGACTACCGCAATGTGGACCCGTTCATCTACTTCGCGACCGACGGTGACGACGTCTGGGACCTGGTCACAGGGAACCGAAAATCGCCCGGCCAACCGGCCCTGGTCGACGCCCACTACTATGCGAACGTCACGGACGACTACCTGCAGAGTATCCATGGACTCGACTGGATAGGCGACTGCGGCTACACGGCGATGCAGTCGGTAGCTCACTACGGCGTGAACTACAGCAACGCTTTCTGGGACGGCGTTTACACAGTCTACGGGGACGGCGACGGTGTCCTTCGCCGCGAGTTCAGCGGCGCCCTGGACGTAGTCACCCACGAGCACACGCACGGTGTGACCGACTGCACCTCCAGCTTGATCTACCAGAATCAGTCCGGGGCTCTCAACGAGTCGTTTTCAGACATCTTGGGCAACAGCGCCGAGTTCTTCGCCAGCGAACCGGACTCCGCCGGTTGCGTGAAGGCCACAGGCCAGTCCACCTGCGCCGACTGGTGGGTCGCCGAGGATATCTCGCTGACCTCCGACACGGTGCCGGGATTCCGCAACATGGCCGACCCGCGAGAGGACAGCGACCCCGATCACTACAGCGAGTACATCGTAACGACCGACGATAACGGCGGCGTCCACAGCAACAGCGGCATCCCCAATCACGCCTACTACCTGCTGGTCAACGGCGGCCAGAACGCCGGCTGCGATGCAGTGGGCTCCAACGGGCACACCCACACGCAGAACTGCGACGTCAACGTAATCGGCATCGGCCGGGCCAACGCTGAACGCATCTTCTTCCTCGGCTTCACGGCCCTCAACCAGACCGCCACCATATGCGACGCTCGGGGGGCCACCGAAGCTGCGGCCGTCGCCCTCTTTGGCTCCGGCTCCCCGCAGGCGCAGTCCCCCACGGATGCCTGGCTAGCCGTAGGTCTGACGGACGTGGCCTGCGGCGCCCCACCACCGACCCCTACGCCCGCTCCCACACCTACGCCCACGCCCACACCCACGCCGACGCCGACGCCCCCACCCACACCCACGCCCACGCCGGACTCGGACGGGGA
>MGUL01000046.1:3613-7154 GCA_001800005.1 Elusimicrobia bacterium RBG_16_66_12
CGGTGTCCCCGACGCGAGCGACAACTGCCCCAGCGACCCCAACTCGGGTCAGTCGGACATCGACAGCGACGGCTTCGGCGACGTCTGCGACAACGACATCGACGGGGACGGCTTCCCCAACGATAGAGAGACCTTCCACGCTTCCGATCCCGCAGACGAGTTCAGCCTCCTGGATGTGTGCGACGGCCTGGACAACGACGGCGACACCGCCGTGGACGAGGACGGCCTAGACCACGACAACGACGCCGCCGTGGACGACCCCGGGCCCGACCAAGACGGCGACACCATCGTCGATTGCCTGGACGACACTACGGACACGGACGCCGACGGGACCGCCAACGCCAACGACACGGACGACGATGACGACGGGTCAGCAGACCCCAGAGAGAACTTCATGGGGACGGATTCCCTCGACGGCTGCTCGGACAGCGCCACCGACCAGGCCTGGCCGCCGGACATTGACAACAGCAGGTGGGTGAACGTCGTTGACGTGCTCACCTTCGCGCCCGTGATCCTGTCGAACTTCGGCGAGGCCACCTACGACAGGCGCTTCGACCTTGATGCCAGCGGCGGCATCAACATCGGCGACGTGCTCACTATGGGAGGGGTCATTCTAGACACCTGCAACAATGCCTAGAGCGTGGCGTCTACGTCTGTGCCCCGCGGCGAGGGGCAGTGAGCTGGCTGATAACGCCGCTGGCTGGGCGCGGAGAGGCCCCCGAACGCTCCTGACGAGCGTCCTCTAGACCGGCGGCTCGATCTTGATGTCGTCGGCGCCTAGATCCCGGATCTCCAGGGTCAGCTCCATGATGAGTTCCCGGCCGTACGGGTAGGCGCCCACTGCCCTGGACTCCATGCGCAGGGGAGCGTCCTCATCCTCCGGCAGCCACACCGTCACCGAAAACCTATCCAGCAACCTCCCCGGGTCACTCGGGGCGGACCAGATCGCTACAGCGGTCTCCAGCTCCACATCCTCCACCTCATATCGGGCCACTTTGTTTCCATCTATGGTCTCCGAGACGGGGGCGACGCCCGAAAGGTCAAGGCCGGAGAGGATGGCGTTGCACATGTCGAGGGGTGCAAACGGTATGTCCTGAGGAGTAGCCTGCACCCATTCCCCCTGCAGGTTCACCCACTGGTCCGCGCCCATGTATATGTAATGTGCGTCCTCAAAAGCCTCAGCTCCCCCTGTTGCCACCGTGACGTCCACGTTGTTGGGGCTTTCGAAAGCCCCATCAAAGGTTTGCCCGAAGAGAAAATCGGCATTTCCGGCTTGCAAAGCGAATGGAGGATCGCCCACTATGGTCGTGTCCACATCACCTTCCTGTTTGGGAGACTCCAGCCGATAAGAGAACTGGTAGCGAAACCGTTCCCCCTGAGACGCCGTGTCACATAGGTCCACCGCACTGGTGACTGCTGGTGACGGTGTCCCGCCGTTGCAGGCCGCCAGGGCCGCTAGCGCCAGGAATATCGGAGCCGTAACTAGCCCGCGTCTATGCCATCCCCCCATGTCTTGCCTCCCTTATTTGGACGGTTGCCGAAACAGTACGCAATCGGATTCTATTCCTGAGATGGTAGGAAGTCTAGGAGATGCAACAGCTAACGTCAAAGCCGGCCCGCGCACGCACCTCAGCTACGGCCCCTGCGGCTACTCCCCCCCACGCCAGCCCCGGCCGGACACCGGTACTGAGCCGCATCTATTGACGGAGTGACTGACGCCTCCCTACTATACGCTACGATACCATAGTGTCATGTCTGACATCAGTCTGCGAATCAAGTCTTGCGCCGGCCTGTTCACGGCTCTCATCCTGCTTGGTCTGGCGGCCTGCACAGGGGACGATGGGAGCACATCGCCATCGGTGCCCACGGCCTCTCCCTCGCCAGCGACGGAATCCCCGCATCCGGGTCTGACTCCTGCACAACCCAGCCCGGTCCCCGCTACGCCTATCTCTGGTCCCAGCCTCGATCTGGCCAGCGAGCCACCCTTGTTGACAGCGTTCGGAATCGACGCCGAGGATTTCGCCCTGGGCATACCCAGCCTGAGCCACGGCGACTTCAACGGCGATGGCCTGGCCGATATCCTCATCGGCGCTCCCCTGGCCGACGGGCCCGACAACTCCCGCGACGGGGCCGGAGAGGCTTACGTCATTTTCGGCCGCTCCCAGCTGCCGACCACGCTAGATCTGGCGAAGACACAGGACCTCATCATCTCTGGCGGCGCTCAGGGCGACGCCCTGGGGTTCTCCGTGCTGGGGGCCGACGTGAACGGGGACGGCCGCGACGACATCCTGGTGGGAGCGCCGGGCGCCAGCGGACTAGATGACCCGCGCACGGACCAGGGTCAGGTTTACATTTTCTTTGGATCCGAAGACCTGGGCGGCGTCCTGGACATAGCGAAGCGACCGCAGGCGTTGACTATCACCGGCGCCGAAGGGTTCAGCCGGGTTGGACACGCCATCGCCAGCGGCGACGTGAACGGCGACGGGACGAGCGACATCGTCCTCGGCGCTCCCTTCGCCGGGCGCGAGCCGGGCACACCGCCCGGCGGACCGCGGACGGAGTTGGGAGAGACGTACGTGGTCCTCGGTGGAGCCGACCTGAGTGAGGACATTGGCATTCACAGGAACGAACAGGACTTCACTATCAGCGGCGGACAGCAGTTTGGCCAGTTTGGGGGCACCGTCGCGACAGGGGACCTCAACGCCGACGACATCGAGGACATCATCGTCGGCGCTCCCCAGAGTGACGGCTCGGGTGACGGCCCGGAGGCGTCCGGCGCCGTTTACGTCTTCTTCGGCGCGGAAGGGCTCGGCGGCCGCGTCAGCATCGTCGAGGGCGCCGAAGCCGTCCTGGTCGTGGGCGCCGGCGAGCGGGACAGCCTGGGCTTCCCCCTGGCCACCGGCGACTTCAACGGTGACGGTATCGAGGACGTTGCCATGGGCGCTCAGCGGGCCCAGGCGCGTGACGGCGGCAAGAATGCCAGCGGGGTCGTATATGTCATGCTCGGAAGAAGCGATCTGGCAGGCGTCCGAGACCTGGCCGCTGGCGGGGAGGACGCGGCCATCATCGGCGCTCAGGCAGCGCAACTGCTGCCGTCTTCGCTCGCCGGTGGCGACCTCAACGGCGACGGCGCCGCTGACCTCGTCCTGGGCGCCGGCACGGCCCACGGCCCGGGCGGCCGAGACAGCTCCGGCCTGACCTATGTCATACTGGGCGGCCCTAACCTCTCGACGGTCAACCTGGCGGAGGGCAGGCAGAGCCTCGCTATCGTCGGCGTTGACGCGGGCGATCTCCTCGGCGCCTCGGTAGCGGTGGCCGCAATCCGCGGTGACCAGATGGAAATCATCCTTATGGCTGCGGCGGCAGATGGACAGGACAACACCCGCACGGACTCCGGGGAGATCTACGTCGTGGACGCTGGACCCCTGGGACAATGATGGCGGCTGGCGGGCCCACCAATCGTCCGTACAACAGCCGTGGAATGTAGGCTCTACATCAATCAGTGTGGATTAGGCTAAGGATCCTTAGCAGAAAGCTCCTG
>MGUL01000046.1:7266-11882 GCA_001800005.1 Elusimicrobia bacterium RBG_16_66_12
CCCGACGTCGGAGGTGACGCCGGGCGCTCAGGGGACGCCGGGCGCTCAGGCGACGCCGAGCCCAGAGGCAGCGCCGTCGCCACCCGGCCTGCAGCTATCCCCGCCACCGGCACCGGTGCCGGCAACCGAGAACGTCCTGGGGATCCCCGACTTCGAGGAGTGCTCAGAGTCTCCATCATCCCCCTGCCTTCCCTGGTTTGCCCTGAAGCCCCCGAACTTTGCCCTTTCGGACGTGGCCCAGTCCGGAGCGCACAGCGCCATGTTGCAGATGCGGGAGGACGAGTCGGCGACAGGGGCCAAGGTCTTCTATCTGGTGCAGGAGGTGCTTCCCTCGGAATTTCCGGAGGTACTGTCGGGATTCTACCGGGTGGAGAACTGGCTCAGAGGCACGGAGAAGCAGTATCTGCAGTTCGTGGTGATCGTATTTGGAGCCGCCAACGCGCCCGAGGCGTATAGCAACTTTCAGATTCGCTATATTCTCACGGGGATCGACCAGGATCCATTCGCCATCAGCAACGCCAGGTTCGTCTACCTGGGCGAGAAAGAACCAACCATCGGCGAGTGGGTCCCCTTTAAGGTCAACGTGAAGCAGGACTTCATCGACCTCTGGGGCGTCGTGCCTGAGAACTATGAACGGGTCCGCCTTCTCTATGAGGTGCGCTACGACGACAAGCTTCCGGGGGCGCCCGCCGAGGCTGACGTGTTTTACGACGACCTCCACTTTGGCCCCGCGGAAGGCGCCACCGTACCCTGAACTAAATGGCCACCGGCTGGCGAATACGGTGTCTCAGGGCGGCACCATGAGCCGCTCTGTTATTCTCTCTCTAGCGGCGGCGTGGGCTTCCATCGTCGTCGCCTGCGGCGGGGGCGGCCCTGCGCCTGTAGACATATCCCCCACGTCGCCATCCGGCACGCCGACGCCCCGCCCAACCGCGGCGCTCACCACCCCGGCTCTCGCCGCCTGCGACATCGACCTGGCCACGCGGGCGGCGAATGTCACCGTGTTCGGCGCGGAGGCGGGCGATTTCCTGGCTGATCGATTCTCCCTGGCCACCGGCGACTTCAACGGCGACGGCCGGGACGATCTCCTCATCGGCGCCCCCCTGGCCGACGGCCCCGGCAACACCCGCACCGACGCCGGCGAGGCCTACGTGATCTTCGGCTCGCCGGCAATGGACAGTTCCATAGACCTGGCCAAAGGAACCGCGATGCTGACCGTGCTGGGCGATAATCCCAGCGGCAACCTGGGATTCACTGTAGCCAGCGGCGACATAAACGGCGACGGCATGGACGACCTGCTGGTGGGAGCTCGCTTTGCCGGGCCGGCGGCGGATGGGCAGGCCGGAGAGGGCGAGGCATACGTCATCTACGGCCGCCCTGACCTGGGCGGGACGATAGACATCGCCAGCGATGAGCAGGACGTGACTGTGGCCGGCGCCGAGACTGGCGATTACCTCAGCATCGCCCTGGCCAGCGGCGACGTAAACGGCGACGGCTTTTCTGACCTGATATTGGGCGCCTCGGGAGCGGCGGGACCGATGAACACCAGGGAGCAGGCAGGCGAAGTCTATGTTGTCCTCGGATCGGGGAGCCTCGCCAACGTTGTCAAACTGAGCGAAGTACAGCCGCACCTTACCGTATGGGGAGCTCAGCCAGGCGACCTGCTGGCGAACTACCTGGCCTCTGGAGACGTGAACGGAGATGGAAAGGCCGAGGTGATCGCGGGGGCGCCGTCCGCAGGCAGGACGGAGGGCGACGACCGGCCACGGGGCGAGGTATACATCATCGATGTGCCCGACGCGCCGGGCAGCGAGCTCGATCTGGCCAGCGACCAGGGATACATACGGCTCCGCGGCGGCGCGCCGAGGGACGGGTTCGGATTCTTTGTCACGGCCGCCGATGTCAACGGCGATGGCCGGGACGACGTCTTGATCGGCGCCCGCGATAGCGACGGCCCCAACGACAGCCGCAACAACTCCGGCGAGGTGCATCTCCTCCTGGACGGGGGCGAACTCCCGCCCTTCACCGACGTGAGCCAGACAGCGCCGGACGTGACGATATTCGGCGCCGGCATCAACGATAGCCTGGGCTTCACGGTGGCCAGCGGCGACCTTAATGGAGATGATATCCAGGACGTACTGGCGGGCGCGCCCATGGGCGATGGCTGCGGCGATCGGGCCGAGGATGCCGGCGAGGCGTACGTCATATTCGGCAGGCCCCGCTGGCCGGCGACCATCGACCTGGCAACCGGCGGACAGGACCTATCCCTGTTTGGCGCCGAAGCAGGGGACGAACTGGGGTTCTCCCTGGCCTCGGGCGACATCGACGGCGACGGACGGGACGACATCGTGGCTGGGGCTCTGCTGGCCGATGGTGTTGAGAACGCGCGGGAGAACGGCGGCGAAGCTTACGTCATCCTGTCACGGTGACCAGGTAGGATAGCTGTCCTTGGCGGGATGCTCCGTCAGCCTCCGCACATCGCTGCCGTCGGACCGCATGATATAGATGTCGGTGGCGATCGCATCGCGGCTGGAGCCGAAGACGATCCACTCGCCGTCCGGCGACCAGTCGGGCTCGATGTCCAGGGCGGCCGTCTCCGTGAGCCTCCGCTCGGACCCATCCGCCAGCTCCACGACATAGACGTCGTGGTTCTCATCCCGGATGGACCGAAAGGCGATCCGCTCGCCGTCGGGAGACCATACCGGCTCGACGTTGTAGACCGGCGGCTCGGCGACCACCGTCTCCACCTGCCCATCGAGGGTGACAGTGCAGACGTGGGCGATGCCTGTGGTGATGCTCGCCGCGTAGTAGACGATT
Source organism: Elusimicrobia bacterium RBG_16_66_12 (assembly GCA_001800005.1). Taxonomy (GTDB): domain Bacteria; phylum Elusimicrobiota; class Elusimicrobia; order UBA1565; family UBA9628; genus GWA2-66-18. The sequence goes on from MGUL01000046.1 coordinate 10,084, forward strand.
CGGGAGCCGTCGGGTGACCAGCCGCCGGGAAAACCGCCGGTCTCGCAGAGGTTCTCCACGTCGGGCTCTGGCTGGCCCGGGAGAACGATCACCGGATCGCTGCCGTCGGCGTTCATCATCATAATCGTCCCGCCCCTGGCGTAAGCGATATGTTCGCCGTCGGGAGACCATCTCGGGCTGACGGCGCCTCCGTCGGTCGTCAGCTGTGTGACGTCGCTGCCGTCGGCGTTCATCACGTGGATCTCGGCATCACCGTCGCGGTCCGAAAACCAGGCGATCTTGGTGCCGTCCGGGGACACGTCGGGCTCGTCGTCGGCGCAAGAGTTACGGGTCAGGTTGATGGGCCCGCTGCCATCAGAGCTGATCAGGTAAATCTCCCGATTCGGGGCACCCTCGTACTCGTCCCGGAAGGACACGAAAGCGATCTTGCCGGTCGGCAGCGCCTGGGCCAAATCTATCGTTGATGTCGAGGGCTCAGGTTCCACGGGAACGCAGACCACCGGCGTGCGCAATATTGTTATCGGCGAACCTTCGACGGGCGTAACCACAGCCGGTGTCCCTGCGGGCGTCCCGGCCGGCGTCTCGACCGGCGTCTCGACCGGCGTCTCGTCTAGGGGTGCGGCGCCGTCACCATCGCAGGCGACTGCGACCGTCGCCAGGGCCAGGGTCAGGGCAACTATGAGCTTCCATGATCTCAATTTGATTGCTCCCACAAGAGTACATTTTCCCCATCATAGGCGTCCCGTCCTCCAGGGTGCAACCGTGATTACGCCGTGGCGCCCTGCTCACCAGCCAGCGTCCCCGTTATAATCGACGCGACGGCGCCCACGTGGGGATAGGACAGGATGATCTGCATAAAGCTCACAATTGGAGGTAGGGCGAACAGGACCGCCTTCGCGGCCGTCGCGCTGCCCGCAGCGCTCTCGGCCGCCGCGGCCTGCGGCGACGGAGGGGCTGCGCCCCCCGCATCGCCCACGTCCGAGCCCAGTCCAGCGGCCACCCTGGCAGCGCGGCCCACTCCGCGGGTCACGCCGTCGCTGCCGCCGGGGGACGCGCCGCCCTCGATCGACCTGGCCGCCACAGACGCCCTGCTCACGGTCTATGGGGCGGGACGCGGGGACTTCCTCTCGGACATACCGGCCCTGACCACGGGCGACTTCAACGAAGACGGCTTCGCCGACATTCTGGTCGGTGCTCGATTCGGAGACGGACCGGCCGACGACCGCGAGGACGCCGGCCAGGCTTACGTCATCTTCGGCGCCGCGCAGCCCCGCACCAGCGTCGATATCGCCGGCGGGGAACAGGACCTGACGATCTACGGCGAGACCGAAGGCGGCGATCTCGGCTTCTCCGCCGCGGCCGGCGACGTTAACGACGATGGCGTTGACGATATCCTGGTGGGGGCACCCTTCGCGGGCGGCCGCGGCGGTTCCGGCGGAACGGTGTACGTAGTCTTCGGCGGCAGGGACCTGGGGGGCACGGTAGACGTAGCCGGTGCCCAGCAGGACGTCACCATCAACGGGCCCGGCGGCAACTCCCTGTTCGGCGACTCCCTGGCCGTCGGCGACGTCAACGGCGATGGGATCAACGACATCATCATCGGGTCCACCTTCGCCGCCGACCGGGAGAGGGGCATCGGCAACGCTGGGGCCGTGTACGTCATCTTCGGCTCCGCCGGGCTGGCCGACACGATACACACGGATCAAGGCGAGCAGGACGTGGTGATGTTCGGCGCCGATCCGTTTGATGAGCTGGGGGACACCGTGGCCAGCGGCGACGTCAACGGCGACGGCATCGCC